>JAEEVA010000005.1 GCA_016286995.1 Prevotella sp. | reverse complement strand
GGGTGGTGCAAACCGAAAGCAAAGAATATGTTCTTTGCTGAAGTGTAGCCCACCTTCGCGCAGTTTCACGGTGCAAAGATACAACTATTTTTTGAATTGGGCAAGATTCTTGGAATTATTTCTCAAATTAATGCACATTTTAAACGTAACCATCTGATTATTAGGGGGCTGATTTTATGATTTAATTCCCAAACAAATATACTCAGCCATTACCTTGTCGAAGTCCACTTTTGGTATCAGGTTCTTTACGCCCACCTTGACAGTGACGATATTACTCTTCTTAGCAATAATGCCGACATTTGCGGTGCTCATCCCATATTTCTCAGCAGCTTCCCTGGCTGTGTAGTAGCTGTCATCCGTTACAAGGTCGGTACGTCTCAACTGCTCAAAGTTGTCTTTGGAGTAGTAGGTCTGGCCATATTCTCGCTTGGTCGGAATATGATGGCGATAGGCGTTGGAGCGGACAGATGCAGCACTCATGCCATATAGTTCCTGAGCCTCCTTCATAGTCAGCCACTCATTAACAGCCTCCACTTCAGCCGACTTGCCAAACAATACGTCCATGTGCTTGCGGCTGTAGTAGTTCATCCCAGCAATCCTACATACTGGCACTTGGTTCCGCTTGGCAGAAGTATAAAGCCACGACTTCTTTACCTTATAGATGCGCATAACCTCTTCGCCGGAAATGTAATCAAGCACCTCCGTTCCATAAGAATCAACCTTACAATTCTTGGTTTCTGATACTTCCCTACTTACCATTCCTAGCAAGAAGGTTCTGGAATACCTGTATCAATAAGAATGAAAAAACAACTCACACCTGCCGCATATATGTGAGCTGCCCTTACATAAAATAAGGTACAGAGATATATACACAACAGGAAGAACAGCTTTCAAACTTGCTCCTTGATACAGTGAATTTTCCAGATTCTCTTGCGGAACAAAGCTTTTCAGCTTTCCTCTATGTTTATCACTCTTCAACAGGCGCGACTCGTCGCCACCCTAAAAGCGATGCTGCAAAGATAGGCATTATTTTTGAAATTACAAAGAAAAAGCGGAAAAAGTTTTGGAATGTCTCACCAGTTATGTGGGGAGTTATGAGGTGTGGAACTTCAATGCAAATTCAGTTAAATTGGTCAGCAAATTCAGTGAATTTGGTTAGTAAATTCACTGAATTTGCTGTACCGGTTTGCATCTTTTGTTTTGTAGTTGATATTGTTTTGTCTTATAAATGATATGTTCTTGTTCAGTTCGATAGGCTCGCTGGTGCGTCAAAATAGGCTCACTGGTGTGTCAAAATAGCCTCGCGAATACCTTTCGCGCGTATAAAATGACGCACCAGCGAGGCTATTTTGACACACCAGTGCACTCACTTTGACGCATCATCGCACTTATTTTGACCTTCGGTCGAAGGCACTCACGCTTGAAAAAGAAAAGAAAAACAAGTTTTCCTTTTGCTTTTTGCTCGCTTATTCGTACCTTTCACCTTTGGTGAAGGTAGGCTGCATCTTAGAAAAACTCAAATTAATTTGGTTTTTCATTCGATTTGCACTACCTTTGACCTTTGGTCGAAGGCACTCACGCTCGACAATAAAAACAAAAAAACAGTTATTTGTTTTGTATTGTTCTCGCTTATTCGTACCTTTGCAGGCAAAAACAAAAAAGAGAAGAGTATATGATACAGTCAATGACAGGTTACGGGAAGGCTGTCGTAGCCTACAAAGGGAAGAAAATCAATGTGGAAATCAAGTCGTTGAACTCGAAGCAGCTGGATTTGAGTACACGTATTGCACCCCTCTATCGTGAGAAGGAAATGGAGATCCGACAGGCGATTGCCGAGCGTCTGCTGCGTGGCAAGGTGGAGTTTGCCATCTGGATCGAGAAGGACGCCACAACGGAGGCGGTACCCCTGAACACGGCTCTGATGCAGAACTACTATACCCAGTTGCGAGAGTTTGCCGACCAGCATCAAATGTCGGAAGGCATAGACTGGATACAGACACTCATCCGTATGCCGGACGTGTTGTCGAAGACGGAGGTAGAGGTGTTGGACGACGAGGAGTGGCAGGCTGTCCGTCAGGGTGTCTGCGAGGCTGTGCAGCACTTGGTGGACTTCCGTACGCAGGAGGGTGCAGCCCTAGAGAAGAAGTTTGCCGAGAAGATAGACAATATCGAGCGCCTGATGCTGAGCATCGAGCCTTACGAAAAGGGTCGTGTCGAGAAAATCCGTGCACGTATCATCGACGGCCTGAAACAGATTCCTGAGGCAGAGTATGACAAGAACCGTCTGGAACAGGAATTGATATACTATATCGAGAAGCTGGACATCAGTGAAGAGAAGCAGCGTCTGGCCAACCATCTGAAGTATTTCCGCGAAACAATGGCCGACCAGCCCGGACAGGGAAAGAAGCTGGGATTTATCGCTCAGGAAATGGGACGCGAAATCAATACCACTGGCTCAAAGTCTAACCAGGCCGAGATGCAGAACATCGTGGTGATGATGAAGGACGAACTGGAGCAAATTAAGGAGCAAGTACTTAATGCCCTGTAATTTTATAACAACGAATTATACGAATTGCACGAATTGAGAGAGATGAATAAAGGTAAAATGTTAATAGTCAGCGCACCGAGTGGCAGTGGAAAGAGCACTATTGTCAATTGGCTGATGCAGGAGCATCCGGAGCTGAAGCTTTACTTCTCAATCAGCTGTACAAGCAGGGCTCCTCGTGGTACGGAGCAGAATGGTGTGGAGTACTTTTTCCTGACGCCGGAAGAGTTTAGAACGAAGATAAAGAACGACGAATTCCTGGAATATGAGGAAGTGTATGAGAACCGCTTCTATGGTACTTTGAAAGAGCAGGTGGAGCGTCAGCGTGAGGCAGGGCAGAACGTGGTGTTCGATGTCGACGTAAAGGGTGGCGTGAACATCAAGAAATACTATGGCGATGAGGCTTTGAGCCTCTTCATCCAGCCCCCGTCTGTCCAAGAACTACGTCACCGTCTGGAAGGTCGTGGCACGGATACCCCTGAGGCCATCGAACAACGTCTGGCCAAGGCGGAATATGAGCTGACCTTTGCTCCTCAGTTTGACCAAATCATTATCAACGATGATTTAGAAATGGCGAAGAATGAGACACTAATGGCCGTAGAGGTTTTTTTAAAGAAAGAAATTACCAGGAATTAACCAGAAATTCAGGCTGCACTTTCAAAGAATAAAAAATAATTTCTGAATAATTTCTGATAATTTCTTTCAAAAGATTAAGATATAAGGGTAATTTCATTCCTAAAATAATGAAAAAGATAGCCATATTCGGCGGGTCGTTCAACCCCATTCATTGCGGACATGTTGCGTTGGCACAGGCTGTGCTGAAGCAATGCGGACTGGATGAGGTGTGGTTGATGGTGTCGCCACAGAATCCCTTGAAGCAAGATACTGACCTGTTGGAAGATACATTGCGCTTCCAGTTGGCACAAAAAGCATTGGAGGGCGTGGAAGGCGTCAAGGCCTGTGACTACGAGTTCCGTCTGCCCAAACCCAGTTATACGTGGAATACCCTTCAGCATCTGACGGAAGACTATCCCGACTATACCTTTATATTATTAATAGGTGGCGACAACTGGGCACACTTTCAGCATTGGCGCCACTGGAAGGATATTCTCTGGCATCACAACATTATCGTTTATCCACGTGATGAATATACAGGTACCATTGATGTGCCTTTGCTCGATGTGAGCAGTACGGAGATACGGCGGAAAGTCCAGGCGGGAGAGAGTATCGACGGACTGGTGCCTGATAGCATTGTCAAAAAGGTTGAAGAATACTATACCTGATAGAATCCGAAGAGCCGTTTGGAGATATTCAGCATTCTATTGTAAGCGTTAAATGTTTTATAAAACCAATGAGGCTGAGGTGCATAGTGATGCTTGCGCCAGTAGTCAACGTATTTGATTCGGATAAACGGCCCCATGGTGCGTTGTCCCGTTTCGTCATAAAGCAAAGGATGTTCAACCATGAGGCGCTGGTCAAAGGCAATGAGTCTGTCTAAGTCCAGCCCCGAATATTCTGCTAAATAAATCCGGTATAAATATTTTACCTGCCGTGCTAATCTGAATTCAAGATAGGCTTTGATGTTTTTGTCAGTTTTGTCGGCTTCAGCGTATTCGGTCAGCATGCTATTTGCAAGCACAATATTGTGATTGGCACTGCGTACCATCTGAGTCGGATTGATGGTCTGACCTTCACGCCCTATCAAGTATCTGTAAAGAGGCAGTGGCAGATAGGTGAAGGTGCGAACGCGAGCCATCGGAGCGAAAATCCATTCTTGGTCAGTATAGGAGATACCTTCCGTCTGGTGATAGTCAAACAGGCTGAAGAGACTTCTCTTGTAGGTTACATTATGCATTTGAATATCAGCCTTGAGTAAACTGCAGTAGTCGGAAAAGTTCAGTGCTTTGCTGTGTGGTAAGTCGAAACCGTAGTATTTCTTGCTGATGTCATTGTCGCCAAAGATGGTGTTGTCCGTCAGTATCAGGTCGGTGTCAATGGTGGCAATATCCTGAAGGAATTGCTTCAGTGCCGCCGTGTCAAAGTGATCGTCAGCATCCAGAATCTTGACAAAGTGCCCTGTGGCCTCTTTCAGTCCGCGGTTGATGCATGAGCCGTAGTTGCCGTTTTCTTTGTCGATAACGCGGAAAATGTTGGGATGCTTTGCTTCATATTCATGACCTATGGCCGATGACATGTCTTTACTGCCGTCGTTGATGATGAGTACCTCCAACGAATCCTTTGATTCGTCTGTCATAAGCGAGTCGAGACATGTGCGTAGATACCGCTCCATATTATAGGTAGGAATGATGAGGGTCAGTAGCTTCTCCATAATGGTCTAATTGTTTTTCTTGATTTTGTTCTTGGCAAATTGCAGGCACTCGTTTAGTATCTCGGCATGTAATAGTTTGAGTATCAGGAAATAGAGCAATGATGCCACCACGATGCGTATTGCCAGCAGCAGTGGTAGGCTGGTGATGGAACGTGTAGCTATATATGTGCCTCCCATGCAGCCAGCAGCAATAAGTAGGAAAGGAAGAATGTCCTTGAGTGATTGCCAGATGCTGATGCGGCTTAATGGGGTTGTAACCATCTGCCATACAAACAGATACAGAATCGTAAAAATGCTGTATGCCATGACCATCGTAGTGATTCCCCAATGCGAGAATAAAAGGACGATGCCCAGTTGCACGATAATTTGCCCGATAGTGCAATATAGATAGATGTCTGAGCGTCCATGACTGATGACCATATTCTGGTGTAAGATATAGAATGGCAGAAAGGCACCGCCGATACTGAGAATCTGGAGCAACGGAACGCAACTTGCCCAATAGTCGGTGATGGTGATGACAATAAACTCATGGGCTACCATCGCCAAGCCGAACATGGCAGGAAATGTCAAGAAGGCTGTGAAACGTGTCATCTTCCTGAATACGCGCTGTTCGCGTTGCGCATCGTTGTTGACGGCTGTCAGGACAGGCTGTGCTACCTGATTGATGGTATTCGAGATGAACGAACTGCCTGTAGTGTTCCATTTGTTGGCCTGGTCATAAATACCCACGGTGTTAATGGTGAAGATACGTCCGAAGACGAATGTCAGCACTTTCTGGTTCACCGTGTTGAGGATGTTGGTGAGTAATAGCTTTACTGAGAACTTAAACATACCGCGGATGGGGGTGAAGTCCACAGGTAAGGTGGGTATCCAGCGAGTGTAGTAATATCTGATGATGTTGACAACGGTGATATAGATAACCTGCTGCCAGGCCAGGCTCCAATATGCAAAGCCGTGATAGGCCATCCAGATGCCTGTGCAGCCAGAAATCATCAACCCCCAGAAGTTGGCTGTGGCCAGTTCGCGGTTCCTTAGGTTAATCCATAGATAGGCGTTGGGTACGATTCCAAAGGCCGAGATTAGAAAGGCAAGGAATGTGAAACGCGAAACATCGACAAGAACTGGTTGGTGAAAGAACATGGCAATAAGGGGTGCGGAGAAGAAGAGTATGGCATACATGATGCCGCCAGCTAAAATGTTGAACCAGAAAACAGCATTGTAATCGTTGTGTGTGGGCTTTTTCATGTTAGCCAGTGCCTGAGAGAATCCGGCTGCCTGAATGCTGCCTGCCACCAATGTGAAGATAGAAAGAATGGCCAGGATGCCGTAGTCTGCTTGGGTTAGTCTGCGTGCCAGAAAGATACCGAATACGAGATTCAGTACCTGTGTCGTTCCGTGGTTGATGGCACCCCAGAACAGTCCCTTCGAGGTCTTTTCCTTCAGTGTTGTGTCAGCCATTTATCTCACTCGCTTTTTTATTTCTTTCCAAAAGTCTCCCCACCATGAATGCTGCTGGCGCAACTCTGCCTGTACCTCAGAATAAGGACGCATGGTGTCGTAGATCAGTCCTGTATGTGCTCCTGCCTCATGGATGGGCGTCATATAGTTGTCGCCAAAGAAGATGCGTAACAACTTGTCGTATTCAATAGGTGCAGGGATTTCGATGTCTTCGAACGGCATCATTATTTTGCCGTCGTAGATACTATGATCCTTAAAACGGCGATACCAAAAGGCCAGCGTACCTACTTTGGCTGATGTCTCGTAATTGCTTGAACGGAGAATGTCCTCAAAACGCTTGAAACAGTCTTCATTCGTCATATTATTCTGCTTCAGAAAGCGGAGGGCTTGCTGACGTTCCTTCCAATAGCGCCACATCTTCAAGGGGTTCCAGGTTACCGGTAGCTTAAACGGTCTGTTCAAGCGCATCACGTTGAGCAACTGCTTGGTTTCCGCTTTATCCTTCTCTTGTTGTGCCTTGTCATCGGGTACACCATCAAGGGGAAAAATGTCTATAAATACACCTTGATTGATATCCAGGTCATATTCTAATTCCAGAATAGCGGTGGAAAGACTGTATCGCAATTGGGCATGACCTCTCACGTGGAGTGGGTCAGTCATTGTAGTCTGATAGAAGAATGGCTGTTTGAATTCTGTTGAGGCTATCTCTGCCAGTAGGTCGTAGTCAGGGCGTGGCATCGCCATGTCAATGTCATCGTCCCATGGAATAAAACCCTGATGACGAACAGCTCCCAGCAGGGTGCCGCTGTCCGCAAAAATGCGCAGATGGTGTTTCTCACAGACACGCAGAAGCTCCTTCAGCATGTCGAGTTCCAATACCTGTAGCTGTCGGAGCGTTTTGCTTACATGATACCCGTCGATAGTTGTTTCTTGTATCTTAGAAAGGTCTGTCATTGCTGTTCGTTCCATTTCTCAAAGGCACGGGCCATTACCTGATCCATGTCATAATATTTGTATTCAGCCAGTCGACCACCAAAGATGACGTTTCCCTGCTGTTCGCCCCAAGCTTTGTATTGGGCAGCCAAAAGATTATTGCGGTCGTCGTTCACTGTATAAAAAGGCTCTGCACCTTCTATCCACTCACTGCTGTATTCACGGCTGATGACGGTGAAAGGCTGTTGCCCAAACTCGAAATGCTTGTGTTCGATGATGCGTGTATAGGGTGTTTCACTGTCGGTAAAATTCATCACAGCGTTACCTTGATAGTCGGGAATGTTTAGCCGCTCTTGCTCAAAACGCAGGGTGCGCCAGTCGAGCTTCCCCAAGTGATAGCCAAAAAATTCGTCGATAGCACCTGAAAAGACCGTTTTCCCTGCTTGAGCCCCCAGCTCTGTCCGATGGGTCAGGAAATCTGTGTTCAACCTTACCTCAATGCCGTCAAGCAGTTTCTCTGTCAAAACGTTGTAGCCTCCAATGGGTATGCCCTGATAGGGGTCATTGAAATAGTTGTTGTCGAATGTCAGACGTACGGGAAGACGACGGATAATGAAGGCTGGTAACTCCGTACACTTGCGTCCCCACTGCTTCTCGGTATAGCCTTTGATGAGAATCTCGTAGATGTCACGTCCTACCAGTGAGATGGCCTGCTCTTCCAAGTTCTGCGGCGTTCGTCCCTCCATCTCCCTGCGTTGCTCTTCTATCTTGGCTTGTGCTTCCTGAGGTGTCTTTACGCCCCAGATTTGATAGAAGGTGTTCATGTTGAACGGCAGGTTATAGAGACGACCTTTGTAGTTGGCAATAGGTGAATTGGTATAGCGATTGAAGGCGATAAAATGGTTGGCAAAGTCCCATATCTCCTTATTCTTGGTGTGGAAGATATGTGCACCGTATTTATGCACATGGATTCCATCTACGTCTTCGCAGTAGGCATTGCCACCCGTATGTGGACGTTTGTCAATAACCAGACAGCGTTTTCCAGACTTCTTAGCCAGATAGGCAAAAGTGGCACCAAAAAGACCTGCTCCAACAATCAAGTAGTCATATTGCTTCATTGTTTCCTCTATTTTTCTGCAAAAGTACGAAAAAAAAGTAAAAGTGAATAGTGAAAAGTGAAAAAAATTCGTATCTTTGCAGCAATTATGGAGAATAACGTGATAAAAAAGCCCCGTTTGGAGTGGCTTGACGCCTTGAGAGGCTTTACCATGATTATGGTAGTGGCCAATCATGTGGCTGTGATGGGATTCGGTGAAGAGTGGCACCATTCCTCTACCATTCCCTTTTTGGTATTATTCCGTATGCCGCTGTTCTTCTTTGTCAGCGGATTTCTGGCCTATAAGGCTTCACAGGTATGGAATTTCTACAACCTTAGTGTTCTTGTAGGTAAAAAGCTACGTGTACAGATAGTCCCCACGTTGGCGTTCTTCTTTTTGGTAACAGCCATCTTCAATAAAGATTTCCTTGGGGCTGTAGAAACTAACTTCCACTCTGCAGGAAAGGGTGGCTACTGGTTTACTATCGCCCTGCTTTATATGTTCCTTATATATTATGCTTTTGCCTATATAGAATCAAAAATCAAATGGAAGTCATGGATTCCCATTACTCTGCTCTTCCTGGTTTCCATCCTTTTTTATGAAACGAACTACCAACCCCAATATTTTTCGTGGGCTATAGGCCATAAGGGAGCCAAAAGCGACCTCTATTATTTCCTTCAGGATAGCAGCCTGGTCCAAGTGCTGCTCTATTTTCCTTTCTTTCTCTATGGCAATATTGTTCATCGCTATTGGGACAAGGCACAGCGGCTAATGGACAGCAAGTGGTTCTTCCCTATTGTTGTTGTCATTGTCATTCTCTCAACTCTCGACGCCTTAAAATGGCATACGTTGCGCAGGGCATGGGCCATCATACCACTGACAACAGCCCGTTTTGGCCTGCTCACCATTGTGTTCATGTATTTTCGCCATTACAAGGATTATTTTACCAAACTGTCGCCAATCGGAGCATCATTGCAGTACATTGGCCGTCGTACACTTGACATCTATCTTATTCATTACCTATTCCTACCCGACTTGCCCAGTGTAGGAGCATTCATCAAGAGTTATCCCCATAATTTTGTAGTCGATGTTGTTCTTTCGGTCGTTTTGGGTGTGATTATCATTGGTTTTAGCATCATCACGTCAAACATCTTGCGCATTAGTCCCTTCTTTAAAAAGTGGCTGTTTGGTAGGTCGTAGAAGAGATGTAACTATTGGCTACAACAATTCAGCATCTTCATACCCCATTCATATACCTTGTCAATAGCTGGTGAGGGAATGGCCTTTTCGTGTGTCATACGATGAACAAAGGCGAGACCGTAGGGGAAATCTTCTGTGAAATAACGGCTATGAAAGTCTGGAATATAGCCACCGTCAACTGCTTTCATGGGCGCAGCAATGCCTTTGAAAGCTTCGATACTGCGCAGTTTGTTGGCTAACGATGCGGCATCGATGCTTTCGTAATAGTCGAGTACGGTGGCGATGCTGCCTTTGCGAACGGGTAACTGCTCCAGAAGGGTCTGGAGTTCATTGTCCATCTGAATATATAGTTCAGCAGTTTCTTCCGTCCACTCCTCATAGAACATCGGAATACGATTGTAGACAATGCCTTCATGCCAGTCTTTCCAAAGGGAATAGAGACGTGAGGGATGCAACAGGGGATTGCTGTTCGAGAGGCTCACCTCGTAATGGCTGTTCAATAGGTGGATGGGTGTGCGTAGCATATCAGACAACGTGTCACTCAATGATTCTGGATGGGCACAACGTTCGATAGCCAGTTCCAGGCTCTCTTTATAGCCCATCAGACGAGCCTTGTGACCATATTCTATAATGCGCGAGATGAATGGTACACGTTGGAATCCAAAGAGTGCCTGATAATCAGGGAGAATCTCCATAGCCTGGAAGAAGAACCCTGTGCTACTGACTACTGTACCTACGGCGGCATCTGGTCTAAGATGGTCTTTGATCTGTAGCAGGGTGTCGCGAATGCCGTAGCCCGGCAGGCACAGCAAGATGATATCGGCATCGGAAACAGCCTGTTTGGCATCAGCAAACACGCCACTGAGTCGTCCTTTGTATGTGGTGTCTGGGGCTTCGATGGCCAGCTCATGGCTCCAACGCTCAGGCTGTCGCGTCAACAGACACACCTCGTATTTGCCTTGAGCAGCCACAAAACCAGTTACGACATGACCTAAGTTGCCTCCGCCACAGATGGCTATTCGCTTTTTGCTATTGGCTATTGGCTTTTCTTCCATATCCGCTAATTGCTAATGGCTAAATGCTAAAAGCCCCTCAATAAGACGGGTGTTATCCTCGTGGTCACGTACGGCGATACGCATGTACTGCTTCGTGGGGTCAAGACCTTGCTTCAGACTGCAGTCGCGTGTCAGAATGTTGCGCTGTTTGAGCATGTAGATGACAATCTCACTGGCCTTATAGGGGGGCAGCACTTCGCAGAGGAAGTAGTTGGCCTGCGAGGGTATCACGTGGAGGAAAGGTATTTGCTTCAGCTTGTCATAGAAATCGTCTCGCTCGGCCACAAACTTGGCACAGGCACGCTGGTAGTCCTTCTCGTGCTTGTTGTATATTTGCATGAAGAACTCGGCAAACGAGTTGATGTTCCAGATTGATACCTCTTTCTTGATATGCGCGATGAGGTTCTTGTCGGCAGAGCAGAGAATGCCCAATCGAAGACCTGGCACGCCGTAGCTTTTTGAAATGCTCTTCATCACAGCCATGTGGGGATAGGCCTCGAGTGTTTTATCGCTTAATAGGGAATTGGTGGTGTAGTCTTCGCTGAAGTCTACGAAGGATTCGTCGACCACCAATCGGATGTCTCTGTCTTCGCACCATTGAGCCAGCCTCAGGATGTCATGCTTAGGAATGAAATTGCCTGAAGGATTGTCGGGATTAATGACCATCAGCTGCTGTATGTCCTTATCGCCAAAGAACGCCATAAGGTCGTCGGCCGTATAGCGATAGTCCGCATTCTGAGGCACGAAGGTCACCTGCGCATCCTTGTCGTAGCGATTGGGATATTCCTCGAAGGTAGGACGGATGAAGCCAATTTTGGCTATTGGCTTTTGGCTGTTAGCTTTTGGCCTTTCTTCCATCAGAATCTTAATGAGCTCAGCAGCACCATTGCCAGGCACGATATACTGCTCGCTCACACCAAAGCATTTGCTGGCAATAAGTGTGTTGACTTTCATGCCAGAGGGGTATTCTGTGAGCAGGGTGTCGAAATTGGCACGCAGCTCGTCCTTCATGCGCTTGCTGGGGAAATAGGGATTCACCAGATAGCAGTAGTCAAGCATCTGAGGGAAACGCCAGAAACCGCCATAGCGTCCATAATACTTACGAATCACGTCCTTCTCGTCGGCAAACAATGCTTCGGCAATGTCAAGGTCCTGCTTGTCGTCAATCTCATACCATTTTTCGTTGCCAATGGGCAGCGCTTTCATGTCGTGGTTGTTGAGCAGCGAGATGATGCGCAGCACGTTTTCGTAATATTCATTATTGCCAACGGCCTTGGTGTAGGCATCGAGGAAGGGGACGTACTTCTGTTTGGAGAACGCCTTCGAGAGCTTGTAGATATTGACGGTCTTATAGTACGACTCTATTTCATTATAGTTAAATGCATCCTTCGAGATGAAGTTCACGATGTTCTGGTCGTCATCGAGCCGCACCATAGTGCCATCCATCCATGTCTCGTACTTGGCCACCAATGCCAGGTTGGGGTAGGGGTTCTCAATAATCATCGGGATGATACGGTCGCTGAAGATGAGGTCGCTCTCAATGAGTAGCGTGTCGTCCTCCTGCAGCATGTCCTTCACCAAAGCCAGCGAGTAGATGTTGTTGGTCTTGTCGTATATGGGATTTTCGGCAAATAGCAACTGGCAATTGGCAGTTAGCTGTTGGCCATATTGCGATTCGAGATATTCGCGTAGCTCTTTGCCTTTATAGCCCACGACGATGATAATACGATTCAGCTGCTGCTTGGCCAACTGCCCCAGCAGACGGTCAATGAGTCGCACACCATTCACTGGAACCATACATTTCGTATTGTTCTTCGTATACTCTCCCAGTCTGCGGCCCATGCCTGCCGCCAGTATGATTGCTTGCATAATGTGTCACAATATTACGTTCATTGTGCAAAGGTAGACATTTTCTTTATAACTGCCAAATATTCCACCGACTTATTATAACGTAAGATAAGCTTCGCCTTGAAAATGAAAATAAATCTTAATTTATTTTGCATTTTGCTTGGTTTGCATTATCTTTGCACTTTAATTGAAGAAAGACGTCTGAATGAGACTATGAGTAAGAAACGAAAAAGAGCCCGCAGCCGTGGTGGTATGCAGGTCGTAACATTATGTATAAGCACCACAATGGTGCTCATCCTACTAGGTATGGTAGTGTTTTTTGTGTTGTCCGCACATAATCTGTCGGCTCACATGAAACAGCACCTAACGGTGACAGTGATGTTGAAGGATTCGGTGACGGTGAACGATGCTAAGCTGTTCTGCCGTGACTTGTACCACCGTCCGTATTCGCACAACATTGACTATATCAGTAAGGAACAGGCGCAACGTGAACAGGTAAAGGAGTTAGGTAGCGACCCCACGGAATTCTTGGGATTCAACCCATTCCCAGCCACGTTAGAGATCCAGCTGAATGCTGATTATGCCAACCGTGACTCGCTGAAATGGATAGCTAAGGAGCTGAAGAAGGATGATAGGGTGAGCGATTTGGCGTATATGGAGGACTTGATGGACCGCGTGAATGTGAATCTAAGCCGTGTGAGTATCATATTGCTTGTTCTAGCTGTGTTACTGACGTGTGTGTCATTCTCGCTGATAAGCAATACCATTCGCTTGAGCGTCTATGCTCGTCGTTTCGTTATCCATACGATGAAGTTGGTGGGCGCTTCATGGGCGTTCATCCGTCGCCCGTTCCTGAAACGGGCTGCCGTGATAGGTGTTATAGCCGCCGTGTTAGCTAACATCGTGCTGGGAGTCGGCATTTATGGATTGTATTTGACACAGCCAGGTGTCGAGGAAGTGGTGACGTGGCAGGTGATGACTATCACGGGTCTGGCCGTACTGTTGTTTGGCATTGTCATCACGGTACTCTGTGCATGGCTGGCAGTGAACAAGTTCCTGAAGATGAGAGCAGGAGAGTTATATAAGATTTGAGAAGTTAGAAGAAGGTTTTTAATATGGAAAAGAGAGATTTCGCATTTGGTCGCATGAACTACATCCTGCTGGCTGTAGGAATGGCGGTAGTTGTCATAGGTTTTTTGCTGATGAGTGGAGATGGTTCCTCGGAAACGGCATATAATCCAGATATTTTCAGTGCTCGTCGCATCAAGGTGGCACCGGTAGTATGCCTTTTGGGCTTTGTGTCGATGATTTATGCGGTGGTTCACCGTCCGAGTGATAAATAAAGTGTAAAGTTCAAAGCCTAAGCAAAAAATCATGGATTGGTTAGAAACAGTTATAATAGCCATTGTTGAGGGTCTGACGGAATTTCTGCCAGTATCGTCAACAGGGCATATGATTATTACTCAGAATCTATTAGGTGTTCCTCAGGGTGATCCCTTCGTCCACGCATTTACGTTTATTATCCAGTTTGGTGCCATCCTGTCGGTGGTCTGTTTGTATTGGAAGCGTTTCTTCCGATTCGACAATTCCCCTGTGCCTACTGGCAGTAATCTGTTTCAGCGGTTAAAACATCGCTATTACTTCTATTGGCTGCTTATTGTGGGTGTGCTGCCCGCAGTAGTCATTGGCCTGCTTGCCAAGAAGTCTGGCTTGCTCGACTGGTTGCTTGACAGTGTTCTTGTAGTAGCTATCATGTTGGTGGTTGGCGGTGTTTTCATGCTGTTCTGCGATAAACTGTTTAATAAAGGAACTGATGCTAATAAAATGAATGAGCGCAGAGCCTTTAAGATAGGTCTCTATCAGTGTATTTCGGTTATCCCGGGAGTGTCACGTTCAATGGCAACCATTGTGGGTGGTATGACACAGGGGCTGACACGCCAGCGTGCAGCAGAATTCTCATTCTTCTTGGCTGTACCTACGATGGCCGGAGCAACCCTGCTTGACTTGCTTGACCTGTTGAAGGAGGACACAGCGTGGGCCACTCCCCACAATATTTCAATGCTTGTATTAGGATGTGTGGTCGCTTTCGTAGTAGCCTTGCTGGCTATGAAATGGTTTGTAGCTTTCCTGACAAAATATGGATTCAAGGCTTTCGGTATCTACCGTATCATCGTAGGTGGCATCATTTTGGTGTTGCTGTTGACAGGACATTCACTTGCAATGGTTGACTAATGGACTTCATAGAAGGCGAATACATCAATATCAACAAGCCTTACGGCATGACATCGTTTGGCGCATTGGCCTTTGTGCGTACCAGAGTGTCGCGAAAGGTGGGTGTCCGTCGTGTGAAAATAGGTCATGCTGGTACGCTCGACCCTTTGGCGACGGGTGTGCTCATTCTCTGTACTGGTAAGAAAACTAAAGAGATTGAACGCCTGCAGCTACATACGAAAGAGTACACTGCCACGCTGCAGTTAGGAGCCACTACACCCAGCTACGATATGGAACATGAGGTCAACGCTACTTACCCGACAGCACACATTACCGAGGAGCTTATACGTAGTGTGCTCTTAGGTTTTGTCGGAGAGATACAGCAGGTGCCACCGTCGTATTCTGCCTGTAAGATTGGTGGCGACCGTGCCTACGATCTGAAACGCAAGGGCAAGAATGTGGAACTGCAGGCCAAGACGGTGCGCATTGACGAAATAGAACTGACCGCATTTGACCCCACCACGATGCAAATGAGCATCCGTGTCCGATGTGGCAAGGGTACCTATATTCGTTCACTGGCCCGTGATATCGGACGTGCTCTGCAGAGCGGTGCTTACCTAACAGCGTTGTGCCGTACGCGTTCTGGCGATGTCTGCATAGAGGACTGCATCACCCTTGACGACTTTCCTGCATGGCTGGATAAAGTGCAAGGAGTAGAAGAATAATAAATGATATTTTAGCTTTTGTAGCAAGAAAAAAATAGTAAATCGTCAAATTATAAATAAGTTAGATGAAACTGTCACAATTCAGATTTAGGCTTCCAGAAGAGCAGATTGCCTTGGAACCGCCTCATAAAGTGTTCGAGAACGAAGACGGAACTATTGATAAGGTGTACCGCCGTGATGAATGTCGCATGATGGTGGTACACCGTAAGAGTCAGACCATCGACATGTATGAAAAGGATGCCGACGGCAACGACACCTCGGAGTTCATTACTTTCCGTAGTTTGGTGAACTACTTTGATGAAGGCGATGTCATTTTATTGAACGACTCCAAGGTTTTTCCAGCTAGGTTGTTTGGTACCAAAGAGAAAACCGATGCCAAGATTGAGGTGTTCCTGTTGCGTGAACTGAACGAGGAATTACGTCTGTGGGACGTATTGGTAGAGCCTGCTCGTAAGATTCGTATCGGTAATAAACTCTTTTTCGAAGATGATGGTCCGATGGTGGCAGAAGTCATCGACAATACTACCAGTCGTGGACGTACTCTTCGTTTCCTTTATGATTGTCCGCATGACGAGTTCAAGCAGGAACTCTTTGCGCTGGGGTCAGCACCACTGCCGCGCTATATCATCGATCACCGTGAGGTTAACGATGATGATATGGAGAACTTCCAGACCATCTTTGCCCGTCATGAGGGGGCCGTGACAGCACCGGCATCGGGTTTGCACTTCAGTCGTGAGCTGATGAAACGTCTGGAAATCCGCGGCATCAATTTTGCATATATCACTGTGCATTGCGGCCTGGGAGCTTTCGACACCATTGAAGTGGAAGACCTGACTAAGCACAAGATGAGTTCTGAGCAGATGGTGGTCACTTCAGAGGCATGCGAAATAACGAACGAGGCCAAACGTAATGGACACCGTGTATGCATAGTCGGTGTCAGCACTCTGCGTGCGGCAGAGACAGCTGTAGGTACAGACTGCATGCTGAAAGAGTTTAATGGCTGGACGAACCGTTTTATCTTCCCACCCTATGAATTCGGTATGGCCGACGCATTGATTGCCAACTTCTATCATTCTGAGTCAACGATGGTGATGGCTACGGCTGCCTTTGGTGGCTACGAATTGGTGATGAAGGCTTATCAGAAGGCAATAGATAACGGTTATCAGTTTGGCTGCTATGGCGATTGTATGCTAATTGTAGACGACTAAGCGGCTATTGCCTTGATATCAGAAAATGAGGAATGAGGGGGTGCATAAGGTGTATTTGGGTCTGGGGAGTAACCTTGGCGATAAGCAGCAACATTTGCGTGAAGCCATACGGCTCATTGGCGAGCGCGTGGGACAGGTCGTACGCCAGTCGTCGTTCATCGAGACAAAACCCTGGGGTTTCGAGTCAGACAATATGTTTGTTAATGCCGTCATCCTTATAGAGACAAAGTATTCAGCACGTGAAGTTCTAAAAATTACTCAACATATCGAGCGCGATATGGGACGAAAGAAAAATGTCAATAGATTATTGTCAAATCGTCAATATGTGGACCGGCCTATAGATATTGATATCCTTCTCTATGACGACATAACGATAGACGAATCTGACCTGAAGATACCGCATCCTCTGATGTGCGAACGTGACTTTGTCATGATTCCGCTGAATGAAATTAAAAACCCTCCGAACAACTAGATACGACATAAGAAAAGTTCTATGTTGTCTAAGTTGTAGGTTAAATATAAAGAAGTATTATTAAAACAAGCTACAATGAAAAAACTAATCTGTATGTTGCTGTTTGGCGTCACATTGAGCGCCACAGCCCAAGGTCACAAGTGCCAGCATGACAAGGCCTGTGCCAATTGTGAATCAAAGAATGAGAATCCCTACAGACACTACACGCAGGACCTGCCTTTCCAGATGCCTGAGGTGAATGCTCCGCAGTTTCCTGACAATAAGGTTAACATTAAGAAGTTCGGCGCTGTAGGTGATGGTAAAGTGCTAAACACTGAAGCCTTTGCCCGTGCCATCGATGCCCTTGCAGCACAAGGCGGTGGCAAGCTCATCGTCCCTGCCGGCGTATGGCTGACCGGTCCTATCCAGTTGAAGTCAAACATCAACCTGCACCTGCAGATGGGTGCTGTCATCCTGTTTGCTGCCGACGAATCGCTCTATCCCATTATTGAGACATCGTTTGAAGGCCTTGATACGCGTCGCTGCCAGTCACCGCTCTATGCCAACGGCTGTGAGAACATCGCCATCACCGGTAAGGGTGTCATTGATGGTAACGGCCAGTATTGGCGTCCGGTCAAGCGAGGCAAAGTAACAGACGGACAGTGGAAGGAAATACTCAGTCGTCCTGGCGGTGTCGTTAGCAAGAAGGACTACTGGGTACCCTCGCAAGGGTATGCCGATGCCGAGAAGAGTGCCGATATGAATGTTGTCAAGGCGTCATCGGAAGCTGAATGGAATTCCTACAAACGCTTCCTGCGCCCGGTTATGATCAGTCTTGTCAATTGTAAGAATGTGTTGCTCAAGGGTGTTATCTTCCAAAACTCGCCGGCATGGAACATCCATCCGCTAATGTGTGAGAACATTATAATAGATAATGTACTCGCGCGTAACCCAGCCTATGCGCAAAATGGTGACGCACTTGATCTGGAATCGTGCAAGAATGCCCTCATCGTCAATTCGAAATTTGATGCTGGCGACGATGGTATCTGCATCAAGAGCGGAAAAGATAAGGACGGACGGCGTCGCGGACGTCCCTGTGAGAATGTGGTAGTGGATGGTTGTACTGTCTTTGCTGGACATGGTGGCTTTGTGGTAGGCTCTGAGATGAGTGGTGGCGTACGCAACATTTTGGTCAAGAGTTGCCAGTTCCTGGGTACTGATGTCGGCCTGCGCTTCAAATCGACACGTGGTCGTGGCGGCATTGTGGAGAATATCTTCATCCACGACATCTCTATGACCGACATTAAGACCGATGCCATCACCTTCAATATGTATTATGGTGGTAAATCAGTGGCCGAAATGCTGGCTGACGGTGACAATCCCGACAATACCACGAAGGCTCCTATTGACGAGGGTACCCCCATTTTTCGTAATATTGACATTCAGAATGTGGTATGTAATGGTGCCGGACGCGCTATGGAGTTCAATGGCTTGCCAGAGATGCCTATTCAGGGCATTAACCTGAAGAATATTGTTATTAAGGCCAAGAAGGACGCCACCTTCACCAATGCTGAGAATGTGAAGAAGGAAAACGTCAATATTACTTTAGAATAGCAGCAGTCATAAGAATGTCTGACGGCTTCTCTGCAAAGGTTGTAGCACCATGAGCTGTTAGGAAGTCACGACTGCGGAATCCCCATAGAACACTGATACAAGACAGCCCGGCATGACGGGCTGTCTCTATGTCTACGTCGCTGTCACCGATATAAACAGGATGGCGGGCGATGGCAAGCTGGCGCAGTGCCTCGAATACGGTGTCCGGAGCGGGCTTTTTGCGAATCCCCGCCACTTCGTTTTCACCTATGGCCACCTCTATTTCCGGGAAGAAATGGGTAACGAGTTCCTGTGTGGCCGCCATCATCTTGTTGCTGACGACAGCCATCTTACATCCCCGTTTCTTCAATTCGTGTATGAGTTCCGGTATGCCGTCGTAGGGACGCGTTGTGTCGAGTGAGTGCCGCATGTAGTGTTCACGGAAGCTGGCAAATGTTGCATCAAACAGCGGATTTTGTACTCCGTTAGGTATGGCTCGTTCCATAAGTACACGGATGCCATTGCCCACAAACTGCCGTACGTCGTCTATTGAGTGTGTCGGCAATCCGTATTCTGCGAGTGCATAGTTGACGCTTGTCGCCAAATCCTGTAGGGTGTCGAGCAGAGTACCGTCGAGGTCGAAAATGAAGGTGTCGTACATGTGCTGTTTGACTTTTGCAATTTACTATTTTATCGACGACTACGTTGAATCATGGTCTTTACCTTATTGTTATATTTCGTGGCAGCAAGCAGTTCCTCGATGGTGAGGTGCATGCGGTACTGCCAGCGGTTGTAAGAATCGCTGGGAACGTTGATGCGTTCGTCTTGGGGATTCTTGCGACGCAGTTCCATATCCATGGCCAACCAGTCTTGCAGCTGCAGGATGCACAGCATGGAGGGGCAGTACAGGTGACGGGCAATGATTTCCTCCGCTAAGTGAGCTGGCAACTGTGCCGGAGCGCGTCCCTCCTTCTGCAACATGGTGACATAGTAGCGCTGGCGGCGCTCAGGCTGTTCTTGCCACCACAGTCGCAACGGTGCCATATCATGGGTACTGATGGTACAGACGCTACGGATGGGATTCGCCTCGAGATGTGCAAATTCGAAGCCCTGCTGCTTAGGCATCTGCTGGATTTCGAGTGTGAGGATGCGCAACTGGTCGAGCACGGGTTCCACACAGTTAGGCAGCATTCCCAGGTCTTCGGCACAAATCAGCATGCGACAGTCCTTTAGGATGGCAGGCAGACGGCGCAGGGCCTGCTGTCCCCAGAAGAACGAGTGGCGCTGGTAGAAATAGTTGTTGTAGAGCCGCAGAAAGGCATCCTTCTCCTCGGCAGAGAGGGCGTCGAACACAGGAGCTGACGTCACGCCGATACGTGGGTGGTACATATCTGGCTGGCGGGGATCTTCGACGAAGAGCACATTGCTGACAAGTCGCATCAAACCGTCGCGTATCCACAGGCTGTTCTCGTCACGTCGTTCGGCAAAGAATGCCGCCACCTTACGCTGTGTGTCGTACTCGGCCTTCAGACCATAGAGACCATAAGCCCTGCGTACCAAGAAGCTGTCGCGAACATATTGGGCGTGAATGCCAAATAATCGCTCGATGAGCCGGTCGTTGATGAATGGCTTTGTAAAAAGTTCCTTACGGAAGGGCAGGCCGAAATATTCTATCTCTTCGACTGTCAGTGGCAGTGCTGGTGAGAAATGACCTAAGAGACCATCAATAGCTTCGTATGGTATTTCCCAAATACGGAAGAAACCAAGCACGTGGTCAATGCGCAGGGCATCGAAATATTGAGACAAATGACTAAGGCGTCGCTGGAACCAGTCGATTAATGATGGATGTTGAGTGTTTAGTGCTGGCTGTTGGCAATTATCCGTCATCCAATTGTAAGTTGGGAATCCCCAATTCTGTCCCTGTTGCGAGAAAGTGTCAGGTGGTGCGCCTGTCTGTGAGTCGAGGTGGAAGAACTGCGGGTAATCATGGGTGTCTACACTGTCGCGATTGACACCGATGGGCAGGTCACCTTTTAGCACGACACCCTTAGACCTGGCATAGTCGGAAGCGGCTTTCAGTTGCGTATGCAGAAGATATTGGACATAATAGCTGAAAGTTGAGGGCTGAGGACTAAGATAGGATGCGTAGCTCTTCAGCCAGTCTGAGTTGTCCTTGACAAAAGCCTTGAAATCATCTGACGACATCACTTTTTCCCCCTGTTCGGCAAAGAGCTCCTGAAGGTATTCGTTCTTCACGCGATCCACTGCCTCATAGTCGCTATACGGCAAGGCATTCAGCTCCTGACGGCGGCGCATATACTGTGTCATTCGCGTTTTAGACTTCAACGAACCCGCAGCTTCCAAGTCGATGTAATGCGGATGCAGGGCAAAGACGCTAATGATATTATAGGGATAGCTGTCGTGCCAATGACCATCCGTCGTAGTATCGTTGACGGGCAGAATCTGGATGAACTTCATGCCGGTGGCCACCGCCCAGTCAACTATCCGCTTCAGGTCACCGAAATCACCTACGCCAAACGAGTGCTCGCTACGCAGCGAGAATACGGGAACAGCTACGCCGGCAGCACGCCACAGTTCTTCGCGCAGATGCAGATGACCTCCATATAATACCAGCACTTGGCCGTCTGGCAACTCGTTAGTAATTCCGTCGGCAAAACCAACGGACACCATGCGGTTGTCACCCTCTTCCCATGCCACCAGTTCGTGGCTTTCATCATCGACCACCACATATTTATATTCTATCGGCAGCAGCCAGCCTTGGGCATTCACCGACAGTAGCCACTCACCCTCACCGGCATATTCCATTTTCTGGTAACGGCTGGTGTTCCACGAGCCGATGGCCGGATGGCTGCCACAGACTGCCACTGCCTGACCAGCCTTCAGCTGTGGTGCCGACACACGGAAGATGATGGTGCGGCGGAACAGCGGCAGGCGAATGGGCGTAAAAAGTGAAGAGTGATTGCGTGCTACACTCCTACCTTCAGGAGGGAGAAGAGTGAAGGGTGAAGAGGTTCCCATCGTCGTCTGGTATGCCGCAGAATACAGGTGCATCGGGAGCGGACGGTCACGCCATTCGTCGGGAAACACATAGTCCCTCGTGCTGTCGAAATGGTACATTCGCGGAATCATGTTCCACTCCTTGCGTAGCACCCGTCCTTCACCATCTTCCACTTGATAGCGGTATACGATGTGCGACAGCGGATGTTGGCGACCGATGAGTGCCGATGTTTCCAGCATCCACAACTCGCCGTCATCCGTCTGCATCAGCAGATTTTGGTGGCGCACGGTCCCGTCTTGGCTATGGAAATCTATAGCAACATGCAGGCTTTCGCCCCATGCTGTATTGTAATGTATGGTGAATTTCAGTTTCATATTCTTTTAGCATTGGTTTTGCAAAGGTAATAAAAAGTTCATAGTTCATAGTTCATGATTCATAGTTTTTTTGCAAAAAGTTGTTAATTCCCCACAATTATGAACTATGAGCTATGAACTATGAACTAAATTTGGTATCTTTGCAGGCGTTAATGTGAATAAGACGATGAAAAAGTTTGATTCTAAGGTATATTTGTATGTGGCTGCGGCGTGTGTATTGCTTGCCATCGGTCTGGCACTGTTCGTGATGTTCTCCTCTCTATCACGTTCGGAGCAAGTGGAATATGTCTTTATCGATGACGACGATACTCAGGATTCGGTATTTGCCAAGGTGAGTCCCGTGGCCAATAAAATGGCGATGGCTGGACTGAAGACATTGATGCGCCATACCGACTATGGTAAGAATATCCGCACAGGACGCTATGCCATCAATCCTGGCGAAGGTGCGCTGAAGACGTTCCGCCGTCTGCGCAACGGTCAGCAGAGCAGTGTCAAACTGACCATCCCAGAGGTGCGCACGATGGACCGTCTGGCCAGTTATCTTGGTCAGAAGCTGATGATGGACTCGGTGACGGTGGCCGAAGCTCTGCTGAGTGAGGAGATATGTCAGCACTATGGCTATGATACAGCTACGATTGCCGCTATGTTTGTGCCTAATACCTACGAGGTGTACTGGAATACCAGTGTAGACGGCCTGCTGGAACGCATGCAGAAGGAACATGACCGTTTCTGGAGGGGTGACCGCGAGAGCAAGGCGGCACAGATGCAACTGACGCCCGTTGAGATATGCACCTTGGCGAGCATCATCGACGAGGAAACAGCCAATACTGCTGAGAAACCCATGATAGCCGGCATGTATCTGAACCGCCTGAAGAAGGGTATGCCCCTGCAGGCCGACCCTACTATCAAGTTTGCCTTGAAACAGTTTGAACTAAAGCGCATTTGGCAGAATCTGTTGACCATTGATTCGCCATACAACACCTATCGCAACGAAGGGCTACCCCCTGGTCCTATCAAGATTGCGAGCATCAAGGGCATCGACGCCGTGCTGAACCATGCTGACCACGACTACTTGTATATGTGTGCTAAAGAGGACTTTTCAGGCACCCACAACTTTGCAACTACCTATAAGGAGCATCTGCTGAATGCCGCGAAATACAGCAAGGCCTTGAATGAGAGGGGGATTAAGTAAATTGAGAATTGAAAATTGATAATTGGGAATTGAGAATTGAAGAAGTAAAGGAATGTTAAAAAGCGGGGGCGGCAGCAAATTTTTAATTTTTAATGTTTAATTTTTAATTTTTCTTCGTACCTTTGCATCCGCATTTGAAATGATAGGGGCGTAGCCCAGTTGGTTTAGAGCGCTGCAGTCACATTGCAGAGGTCATCGGTTCGAGCCCGATCGTCCCTACCAACAAAAAGAAAGAGACCCACGCGGGTCTCTTTTTCTTTTTCTTTTCCGTTTTCGTTATTACTTGGCATAGGCCACGCTGCGGGTTTCGCGAATGACGGTAATTTTCACCTGACCGGGATAGGTCATTTCATTCTGAATCTTGGTGGCAATTTCACCGCTCAGAGCTTCCGTCTCAGCATCACTCATCTTGTCGGCACCAACGATGACACGCAGTTCACGACCAGCCTGAATAGCATAGGTCTTTGTGACGCCAGGATAGCTCATGGCGATGGCCTCAAGGTCGTTCAGACGTTTGATATATGCCTCAACGATTTCACGGCGGGCACCAGGACGGGCACCACTGATGGCGTCGCAGATCTGTACGATGGGAGCCAGCAACGTTTGCATCTCCATCTCGTCGTGGTGGGCACCAATCGCATTGCAGATGTCGGGCTTCTCCTTGAACTTCTCGGCAATCTTGGCACCGTAGATAGCGTGGGGATCATCTGTGTCTTCGTCGGGCACCTTACCGATATCGTGCAACAGTCCGGCACGCTTGGCCTTCTTTGGATTCAGCCCCAGCTCGGCAGCCATCACAGCACAAAGATTAGCCGTTTCGCGGGCATGCTGCAATAGGTTCTGACCGTAAGAGGAACGGTACTTCATCTTACCGATGATTCGGATAAGTTCTGGGTGCAGGCCGTGGATACCAAGGTCGATAGTGGTGCGCTTACCGGTCTCGATAATCTCGTTCTCAAGCTGCTTCTTGACCTTGGCAACAACCTCCTCGATGCGTGCAGGATGGATACGTCCGTCAGCCACCAGTTGGTGTAGGGCCAGACGGCAGGTCTCACGACGAATGGGGTCGAAGGCACTGATGACAATGGCTTCTGGCGTGTCGTCGACGACGATTTCTACGCCACAGGCAGCTTCCAGAGCACGAATGTTTCTACCCTCACGACCAATGACACGTCCTTTGACGTCGTCGTTGTCGATATGGAACACGCTGACCGAATTCTCGACAGCCGTCTCAGTAGCCACACGCTGAATTGTCTGGATAATGATTTTCTTGGCCTGGGCATTGGCGTTGAGCTTGGCCTCGTCCATGATCTCGTTGATGTAGGCGGCAGCATCGGTCTTGGCCTCGTCCTTCAGTGATTCCACCAAACGTGCTTTGGCTTCGTCGGCACTGAGTCCAGACAGTTCTTCAAGTTTGGCACGCTCCTGAAGCTGCATCTTCTCGAGTTCTTCCTGCTTCAGCGTCAGCACTTTCTTCTCGTTGTCGATGCGTGTCTGCTGATTGTCGAGGTCGTTCTTGCGACGTCCCAGCTCTTCCTGACGCTGGTTCAGGGAAATCTCGCGCTGCTTCAGTTTGTTCTCACTCTGCTGGAAATGCTGGTTGCGCTGTTGCACTTCCTTTTCCAGTTCGCTCTTCTTGTTGATGAACTTTTCCTTCACCTCGAGCAGTTTCTTTTCCTTGATTACCTCAGCCTCTTTTGTGGCTGTTTCAATCATCTCATTATATTTTCCTTTTATCACATAGCGGAAAATCAAATAGCCGCAGAGACCTCCAATGATGAGGGCCGCTGCAATGGCGATGATAGCAACAATAATGTTCATAAATGTTTTTAGTATATATATTGTTAATAATGTTCTTCGCTACTTTTTTGTTTCATTGAGGGCATCCTCAATTTCCGCAGTCAACTTGGCGAGAACATTATCATAGGGCGTGGTATCATTGTGGGAACGCTCTTTCTGGTACATCAGCGCAATATCGATGAGGGTCATCAGCCCTACCACGTGCTCACTTTTACGTCCCTTATATGCCTGTGCATAGGCATTGTAGCGGTCGGTGATGAGTTTGGCGGCATTGCGATAATACTCCTCTTCGTCACGGTTTATCACGACTTCGATATCTTCATCGTAGACGTGTAGCCTGATATGTAGTTTGTTGTTGTTCTGTTCTGCCATAGCTTGTCTCTCCTTTTACTGATTTTCATCGCTCAGGATCGCAATGCATTTGTTGACGTCGCGGATGAGCTTTGACAACCGTTCCTTGGCACCGCTGAGGTCGCCGTCGGTAATCTCGATCATCTTAGCCATTTTCAGTGAGTTGTAGTCATTCTGCTGCTGTTCCAACTTTTCGCGCAACTGAGCCAATTCCTGCTCACCCTTCTGCACCATACCATACAGGTCTTCGTTCTCCTTCTTCAACTGCTGGAATCGGAGAATCATCTGCCGTATGCGGGTCTCAAATGCTGCTATAGTCTTCTCGTTAGCTGTCATACTACCTCACTTTATCCCACAAAGGTAGGCATTTTCCATTGAACATTGAACATTGAGCATTGAACATTATTATTTTTTAACATCTTGCCATTCATTTAAAGGTCAATCTTCAGTGTTCAATGCTCAATGGAAAATGCTCAATGTTCAATCTTCAATCATTTACTCCTTTGGTTTGGGTTCCTTCTTGGCCAGCATCACCACCTTATAAACGAAGTTGGTAGTCCACTGCTGCGAGAAACCCAACTTCTGGGCATACTGGCGGATGGCCACGACGGTCTTCATGACACTGGCATCGGTGAAATCGTTCTTGTTGAAGATGTCGTTTACCGTTTTCTCTGTCATCGTACGGATTGCACTTTTGAAGATGCTGGGTACGCGTAACTTGAACTTCATCAGATTGCCCGTGAGCATCATCAGGTCCTGTGTAAACCCACTGAACTGATACATGTAGGCTTGTATGTCCTGAGGTTTCTTGCAACGCTTGCGGATGCTCTGGTCAATTTCCTTGGTGAAGTCGTCATCCATACCGTAGAGTTCCTTGAGCATCTTCTTGCACTTTGACTTCTCGGCCAGTCCAAGGCGGTTGTTTTGTGTCGGCACCTTCAGCGTGGCCTTGAAAACACGCAGGTCTGGCAGTGCTGCCAGGTTTGAAATGCCCAGGTCAGCTGCCATCACGGCTTGAAAATACACACGTATCAGAGTCATGAAATCCTCCATGCCCCCTGCCTTTTCCCCTTCTTCTTTCTTTCCGAATAGCTTACTAAAAAAACTCATTGTCTTTTGTTGTTTTACTTATTTTGGGTGCAAAGGTAGTTATTTTCTTTGAAAAACTCAAATTTTATTTGTTTTTTTGCTCGCTTATTCGTACCTCTGACTTCGTCGAAAGTACTCTCGCTCGAAAAAACTCAAATTTTATTTGGTTTTTTGCTCGCTTATTCGTACCTTTGCAGCCGCTAAACGTTCAACGCTCATTTTTTTTGCGCCTGTGGCGGAATTGGTAGACGCGTTAGACTTAGGATCTAATGTTTCACGGCGTGCAGGTTCGAGTCCTGTCAGGCGCACCCTACTAAAACAAAAAACTACTGAAAGAGTAACACTATGAGACAAAAATTTTTATGGCTGGTTGCTGCCTTGACGCTGGCAACAATGAATGTTCAGGCTACAGATTATTATGTATCGCCCGACGGTTCAGGCAGTAACTACACATTGAACTCGCCTGGCAAGTTGAATTCTACCGTGCTAAATAAGTTGAAAGGTGGCGACGTGCTCTACTTGCTGGACGGGCAGTATAATTTCAGTCAGCAGGTGTCCATCAACAAGTCAGGAGCTGATGGCAATATGTACACCATTTGCCCTTATGGTGACGCTAAGCCCATTCTCGATTTTCGTAATCAGGCGAATGGCAGTGGCAATAATGGTGTGGTGGTGAAGGGCAACTATGTCCACATCAAGGGTGTCACCGTGCGCTATGCTGGCTACAAGGGCATCTGGCTTGAGGAAGCCAAGTATTGCATCTTGGAGAATATCGACGTCTATGGGTGCTGCAATGCTGGCGTCCAGTTGCGTAGCGGTGGCCACAATATGGTCATTAACTGCGACTCGCACGAGAATTTCGACTATCAGGACAATGGTGGTAATGCCGACGGTTTTGCCGACAAGCAGGGCAACGCCTGTCCGGGCAACATCTATATCGGATGCCGTGCGTGGGGCAACAGCGATGACGGCTGGGACTCGTTCCAGCGCGTCACCAGTGGTACACCGACGGTATATATCAACTGCATTGCGTACAACAACGGTCCTGCCACGTTCGACCTGTCGCAACATCCCCGTGCCACAGGCAAGGACAAGGACTTGGCCTGTTTCTCTGGCAAGGATTTGTCGAACTTTGCCAATGGTGGCAACCCCAACGGTTTCAAGGTGGGTGGCAAGGGTACCCAGCACGACTGCGAACTATACCGCTGTCTGGCTGTCGGTCATCGCAGCAAGGGTTTCGACCAGAACAATAATGCCGGCAAGATGATGGTCATCAACTGTACGGCCTGCGACAACAAGTATAACTATGGTTTCGGCAACCAATACGCCTACACGCTCGACATTTACAACAATGTCGCCCTGAAACACAGAAGTGGCGGTAAGGATTGGGATAGGTACGACGGTGCTACTGTTCATCAGGGTAACAATACATGGAATACTGGTTTCAGCACGTCAGAGGCAGACTTCGAAGGTCTGGATATCGAGAACATCATCTATGCTGAGCGCAATGCCGATGGTACGCTGGCTGAGACCACCCAGTTCCACCTGAAGGGCACGGCTACGAACCTCATCAATACGGGTAAGAAATATGCCGACCTGACTTTCTCAGGCGAGTGTATCAACGACTATCTGACGTACAATGGCACGGCTCCCGACCTGGGCTGCTACGAATACGGTGGCGCGTCGGGCATTGAGGCCCTGAGTTTTGATGCTGGTCAGCCCGTAGCCAACATGCCTCGCTACAACCTGCGTGGCCAGCGCGTGGACGACAGCTATCGTGGTGTTGTCATCCAAGCTGGTCGCAAGTTCTTGGTGAAATAAGATGCATAATAATAGCCGTCCCTTCCGTGCATTTTGACACAGAAGGGACGGCTCTTATTGTCTACTCATTTATTTATTCAGTACCTTTTTACCGTTTACAATCACGATGCCCTTGTAGTGGCTATCGACACACTGGCCCTTAAGATTGTATATCTTAGGGTCATTTTTAGTTGCTTCGTTGCTGATATTCATGATGCCTGAAGGGTCATCGTCGAAGGTCAGCGTGGCTCCAGCCATAGCCTGTACGGTTGCTGGCACGTCGCCGGCAGCAGCTATGGTGTAGTCGTAGGGTACGGTGACAGTGTTGCCGAATGAGTTGAGATTCCCCAGCGAGTTGTTTTCTACGTGATGGTTGCTTGCAGCCCAAGTTACCGCTGTGGCACCGTCGCTTTTGTAGAAACGCTTCACGCCTGAGTCGAAGTAGTTGCCCTCGATAAGGAATTCCGAGTTCTTACGTGGGTTGATGCAGTTGCTGGAATTCTTGCAGCTGAAATAGTTGTTCAGCATGTGAATCTTGCCCACACGGGCCATCGGCATACGTTGCTTGCAGCCAGTACCCCACCAATTGAAGGCGAAGGTGGTATTCAGAAAGCCTGTAGTCTCGCTGTCGCTGCTGCCGATGAGGTTGGTGTTTTGGTGCATGTACGAACGGTCGGTGTAGCTGAAGGTACACCAGCTGACGGTGTTGAAGTCCGACTTCTGTGTAATGTCGAAATTACCGTCCATACCGTCCTGGAATGCACAGTGGTCCACCCAGCAGTTCTTGGCGCCGTTGGTGAATGAAATCAGGTCGCTGCCACCCACGTCGATAGAGCCAGGACCTACGAAAGTGATGTTGCGGATGATGATGTTTTTGGCACCTGACAGACTCAGACAGCCCGAATTGCGATAGCTCTCGCTCTGGTCGCCCGTCAGTTCCATGATAATCCTGCGTGTGTTGTATTCGGCCTCCTCGTTCACGCTTTGTCCGTTTGGCAGGGTGCCTCCGCCGCTGCTGGTGCTCATGCTGGGTACGCCGGCAGCATCGAGCGCATCCTTAATCTCCTGCGTCACATACCATCTGGTGCAAATGCGTGCATTGTTAATGCCGATGATGGTCTTGTTGCTGCTGGTGATACCCACGTTGCTCGATACGATGAAGTCGCCGTTCGAGCCGTCCAGGACGACCACGTTGTTCTGCTTGATGGCATTGGCTATCGTACTCTTCATGTCGGCATCAGGACCGTTGGAGGTGAGCACCTTCACCGTGCCCGTGAAATCAGTTGGTACAGGATAGGTGTAGCAGCCGCCACCTTTGCAGTTATAGGTACTGCTCGCGTCAGTACGCGATGAAACTGTACAGAAGCCGAATGGCTTATTCAGGTCATAATCCTGAGCGACAGCCGTCATCGTGACGGCCAAAGTCACTAAACTCAATAAATATTTTTTCATACTTCTTATCTCTTACTTCTTACCTCTTACTTCTTACATATTCTCCGTCGTATATCCCAGCATTTCCATTTCCAGCGAAGCCCAGATGAACGGTCCGACACCCTTGGCGTCGTTGGCACGGATAGGTTCAGAGAGGTAGTATTCGAACGAACCGTCGCGCTTGGTGTTCTCCTTGACGGTACCCTTCGGATTCACCTGTTTCATAGCGGCTTTCACCTCGAATGTAGCAGCAGGACCCAGTCCGGCTACGCTGCAGCAGCGCGTCAGCGAGATGGTCTTGTCGGGGTGTACCTGGATGAAGTTGTTGATGATGCCCTTGTAGGCCTTGATGCCTGCATCGCGGTATTTCTGGCTGACATAGCCTTTGCGGTAGGCTTTTAGCAGGGCGTAGGCGAACATCGACGAACACGTACTTTCCAGGTAGTTTCCTTCGCGGTCGGGCGAGTCCATTACCTGATACCACAAGCCCGTCTTCTTGTCCTGCCATTTCAGGATGGCGTCAAGGTCTTTTTGCAGTAGGTCAGTCACCACCGAGCGCCACGCATAGTCCTCTGGCAGTGCGTCGAGCACCTCGATGAGCGCCATCGTATACCAGCCCTGTGCACGTCCCCAGCAATGCTGCGAGAGACCCGTTTCTTGGTCTGCCCAGAAGGTGTGGCGTGTCTCGTCGTAGGCATGACGGTTCAGTCCGGTCTTGGGGTCGAGGGTACGCTGGTAGGTCACTTTCAGCTGGTTCACGGCATCGTCGTAGATGGCATTGACGGCCTTCTTGCTGTTGGGGTTGGTGATGGGAGCCGTCAACACACGGAACGGCAGGCCCATGAAGATACCGTCGAGCCACACCTGATAGGCATAGACGGCCTTGTGCCAGAATACACCGTCGTTCAGCGTGCGTGGCTGGTCCTGCATCTGTTTCATCATCAGCTGCATGGCCAGCAGGTTCTTTTCCTCAGGCCATTTCTGGTACATACGGGTCACGAAATGTCCTGTACGCAGGTTGTCGAGGTTATAGTCCAGGATGTTGAACCCGCGGATGTCGCCCCGGCTGTTGATCATCGTGTCGGTGTACTCCTGACAATAACGGCGTATGTCCTCGCCGCCGTAGCGCAGATAGGTGTCGAGCATGCCTTCCAGCTCAATGCCCATCACATAGCTCCATTTGGGCTTGTCCGAGAAATCGAGCAGGTACGACTTTGGCACGCGTTTCATTTCCGAGTAGGTCAGCCACTCCGAGTAGTGCTTGTAGGGTGGATTCTGCAACACCAGCGAGCCGTTGATGGTGAGGTTGTCGTACACGATGTTCTGTGCACGGCCAATCTGGTTGATGGGCTTGTCCTGCACACCATCGAACTGACAGTTCCTGACGGTGATGTCCGTGATGGTATTGGCCAGCTTCTCGTCGTCGTAACCCACAATCATCACGCCGTATTTCGACTTCTGGCAAGTCACGTTCTCCATCGTCACGTTGCGCACGGTGGGGTAGAAGCCACGGCAGCACACCTCGCGCGGCTCGTAGTCGGTATTGATTTTCAGCACGGCCTCGCCACACTGGCCGACGGTGATGTTACGCATATTGATGTTCTCGATGATGCCGCCACGACACGAATTGGTCTTGATACGGAGCACACGGTCCAGCGAGGGAGAGTCCATCTCGCAGTTCTCGGCATACACATTCTGGCAGCCACCGCTGATTTCCGAGCCGATGACCACGCCGCCGTGACCGTTCTGCATCTTGCAGCCTCGGATGATGATGTTCTTCGAAGGCCGTCCGGCAAAGCGTCCTTGTCCGCCCTCACGACCGTCGTTGTTGCGACCGCTCTTGATGGCTATGCAGTCGTCGCCCGTATTGAAGTAGCAGTCCTCAATCAGCACGCGGTCGCAGCTTTCCGGGTCGCAGCCGTCACCGTTGGGACCCTCATTATTAATATGTACGCGACGCACGGTGACGTCCGTCGACAGCAGGGGATGGATGACCCAGAACGGTGAACGTAGCAGGGTGACGTCCTCGATGAGGATGCCCTCACACTGGTTCAGGTTAATCATCTGCGGTCGCAGACCGTCTTGCGGTCCGAAGCGGCGCTGGTCCATGTCGATGCCGTCCTCGGCAGCCTTCAGCAGGTACGGTCGGCTGGTCTCCTTCCACTGGTGGACGGTCATACCCTCCTTGAAACCGAACTTCTTGGCACTCACCCACGGCCACCATGTTTCTTTCGAGCCGCCACCGTCGATGGTGCCACGGCCGGTGATGGCGATGTCGTGCGCCTGATAGGCATAGATCAGCGACGAGAGGTTCCAGCAGTCCAGTCCCTCCCAGCGTGTCGGTACGATAGGGTAGAGGTCCGGTTCGAAGGCAAACTCCAGTACGGCACCGTCCTCGACGACGAGGTTTACACCGCTCTTCAGGTGGATGGCAGCCGTCAGGAAATGCTGGCCGGCAGGCACAACGACCCGTCCGCCACCCTTCTGCGAGCATTTGTCAATGGCTTTCTGTATGGCCTTCTGATTCTTGGCAGCCTCTTTTTTTCTGTCTTTTGCCTCTAGGCTCTTGGCCTTTGCACCGTACTTGGTAATCACGTAGTCCTTCTGTGCAAACTGCGGCACACGGATGCTCTGCTCTATCTGCCTGTATTCCTGCTCGTTCCAGCCTTGGGCCTGTAAGCATAGAGTGATAGCGAGGAGCATCGCGGTTTGTAAAAGTCTCTTCATTTCCAATTTGCTTAAGTAGTTCGTTTATATATAGACGGAGTAACCCCGTTCTCGTAACGTTCACGTTGCAAAATTACAAAAAAAAGCCGTAAAACTGAAAAAAGCCGTCGAAAAATTTGCTTATTCCAGGTATTATCCTTAATTTTGCCCGCGATAAGTAGTATTGATAATGCTTATCTTTTTATTTTGTAGAGGTTGGTAGCGTCCTGCACCAACCTCTTTCCTGATTAGAAAAAAGGTACATTTCGCAGCCGAAGTCTTCAACGAGTCAGAGGGCTTTGATATTTTCGCTCTGAAAAATTTGGTGTTTTCCAGACTAATTTGTAATTTTGCACACGAGATGGAGCAGAATGTAACGATTCCTCAGGAATTCAATAATTTCTTGTTGAAGGATGTGTCGTTCGTCAATCTGATGACACGACGCATTTTTCATGTGCTGATAGTAGCCAACCCGTACGATGCCTTCATGCTGGAGGACGACGGACGTATCGACGAGAAGCTGTTTGACGAATACTCGGAACTGGGAATGCGCTATCCCCCGACGTTCACGCAGGTGTCGACGACGGAGGAGGCCAACGAGGTACTGGCATCGACCGACATCGACCTGGTCATCTGTATGCCCGGTACGGCCGACAACGACGCCTTTGCCGTAGCTCGCGACGTGAAGCAGATGGCACCCTACGTGCCGTGTGTGGTGCTGACGCCTTTCTCGCACGGCATCACCAAGCGCATCGAGAACGAGGACATGACCATTTTCGACTACGTGTTCTGCTGGTTAGGCAATACGAACCTCATCCTGAGCATCATCAAGCTCATTGAGGACCAGATGAACATCGAGCACGATATCAAGGAGGCTGGCGTGCAGATGATACTGCTCGTCGAGGACAACATCCGCTTCTACTCCTCGGTGCTGCCGAACCTGTATAACTACATTCTGGCACAGTCGAAGAATTTTTCTACCGAGGCCCTGAACCCCCACGCTGCCGCCCAGCGCAAGCGAGGCCGTCCGAAGGTGGTGCTGGCCACGACCTACGAGGAGGCTATCCACTGGTATGAGATGTACCCGGACAACGTGTTGGGTGTCATCAGTGATACGCGCTTCCCGATGAAGGGTGTGAACGGCCGTTTGGCGCACGTCGAGGAGGGTGACCCGGAAGCAGGCTTGAAGCTGTTGCGAGAGATCCGCAAACGCGACGAGTATGTTCCGCTCATTCTGCAGAGCTCGGAGATTCAGAACAAGGCGAAGGCCGAGGCCGAGCACTTCCATTTCGTCGACAAGAATTCGAAGAAGATGAATGTCGACCTGCGCAAGCTCATTGAGGAACACATGGGTTTCGGCGACTTCATCTTCCGCGACCCCAAGACAAAGGAAGAGGTGGCACGTGTCCATTCGCTGAAAGAGTTGCAGGATAACATCTTCAAGATTCCTGCCGACTCGTTTCAGTACCATGTGTCACGCAACAACATGAGCCGCTGGCTCTGTGCCCGTGCCATCTTCCCCGTCAGCCAGTTTCTGAAGACCGTCACGTGGCACAAGCTGCAGGACCTGGACGCCCACCGACAGATTATCTTCGACGCCATCGTGCAGTACCGCCGCATGAAGAACATCGGCGTCGTGGCCGTCTTCGACCGTCTGAAGTTCGACCGCTTTGCCCACTTCGCCCGCATCGGCGAAGGTTCATTAGGTGGCAAGGGCCGTGGCCTCGCGTTCCTTGATAATATTATTAAGCGCCATCCCGAGCTGAACCAGTTTGAGAATGCCACCGTGCAGATTCCCAAGACCGTTGTGCTCTGTACCGATTTCTTCGATCAGTTCATGGACGAGAATAACCTGTGGGGTATTGCCCTGAGCGACGCCCCCGACGAGGAAATCCTGCAGCACTTCATGAAGGCGCAGCTGCCCGATGCGCTGATAGCCGACTTCTTCACCTTCTTCGAAGCCATCAACGCACCCATTGCCGTGCGCTCCAGTTCGCTGCTCGAAGACTCGCATTACCAGCCCTTTGCCGGCATCTATTCCACTTATATGGTACCGTATTTAGACGACAAGTACGAAATGCTGCGCATGGTGGCTTGTGCCATCAAGGGCGTCTATGCCTCGGTGTACTATAAGGACTCGAAGGCCTATATGACGGCGACGTCGAATGTCATCGACCAGGAGAAGATGGCCGTTATCCTGCAGGAGGTTGTCGGCAAACAGTACGGCACGCGCTTCTACCCGACGTTCTCGGGTGTGCTGCGCTCGCTGAACTACTATCCCATCGGCGACGAGCTGGCCGAAGAGGGCATCGCCTCGCTGGCTCTCGGCCTGGGCAAATATATCGTTGACGGTGGCCAGACGCTGCGTGTCAGTCCCTACCACCCCAAGCAGGTGCTGCAGATGTCGGAGATGGACACGGCACTGAAGGAAACGCAGACGCGCTTCTATGCTTTGGACATGCGACCCGCCGGGGAAAATGCGGAAGGCGGTTTACCCGCCTTCTCCGTCGACGACGGCTTCAATATCCTGAACCTCCGTGTCAAAGAAGCCGACAAGGACCAGTCGCTGCAGGGTATTGCATCGACCTACGACCCTGTGGACCAGATTATTCGCGACGGCATCTACGAGGGTGGCCGCAAAGTCATCTCGTTCGCTGGCGTTCTGCAGTACGGTATCTTCCCATTGCCCGAAATCCTGCAGCTGGCTCAGAAGTATGGTGCCGAGGAGATGCGCCGGCCAGTGGAGATAGAACTGGCGTGCAACCTCGCTCCAGACGGTGCGAGTGGTGACTTCTACCTGCTTCAGATCCGGCCTATCGTCGACTCCAAGCAGGTGTTGGACGAGGACCTGGCAGTCATTCCCGACGAGCAGTGTCTGCTGCGTTCGCATAACTCATTAGGTCACGGCATCTCCGAGGATGTCGTTGATGTGGTGTATGTCAAGGCCGGCGACGACTTCACGGCGGTGAACAATCCGCAGATAGCCGCCGAGATAGAGGAGATCAACCGCCGCTTCCTCGATGCCGACAAGAACTACGTGCTCATCGGTCCCGGACGCTGGGGCTCCAGCGACTACTGGTTAGGCATCCCCGTCAAGTGGCCGCATATCTCTGCCGCCCGCGTCATTGTCGAGGCCGGTCTGAAGAACTATCACGTCGACCCCTCACAGGGTACGCACTTCTTCCAGAACCTGACTTCGTTTGGTGTGGGTTACTTCACGGTCAATACCTATACTGGCGACGGTGTGCTGCAGACGGCCATTCTCGACCAGATGCCCGCCGTCGAGGAGACCCAGTTTGTGCGCCACGTGCGTTTCGACCGTCCGCTGAAGATCATGATGGATGGTAAAAAGCAGCACGGAGTGGTGCTGCTGCCGCAATAACTATGAACTAAGAACTGTGAACTATATAGAACTATGAAAACGAGAGCCTTTCTGACTATGATTCTTTTGCTCCTGCTGTTTACGGCAGCACGGGCAGCCAATGACGAACCCGCATACAAGGATTCGCAGGAGTACCTGACACTGCGCGACTCCATGCACCGCGCCTTTAACGACGGTGACAGTGTGCGCTTTGAGAAGGCAGTCTATGACCTCGAGCGCTATCTGCTGACACAGGGCGATCTGCATGCCTACTATACCCAGCGCTGCAACGAGATTGTGTTCCAACTGAACCGCCAGCACGTGTTCGAAGCCTACAGACTGGCCACCCAGCTCTCCAAGGAACTCGCGGAGAAGAAGCTTGATAAGGAGATGTATATGGCTGTGAACATGATGGGCCATATCTACCGTTACAGCGGCAACAAGGAGAGTGCTAAACGCTGCTTCTGGGAGGTGATACGCCGCATGGAACAGGAAGGCTATACCGAGAGCCTGCCACCCATCTACATGAATCTGGTGAATATTGTCATCGACGAGAATCCACAGGAGGCACTACGACTCATCGACCAGGCACTGTCCATTGCCCATGAGTCGTCGCCCGAGCGTGTGTTCGACATCGAGACGCGCCGCACGCTGGCCTACTACCTGATGGGCGACATCCCCCATTTCCTCGAAGGCTACAAATCCTATAAGGAAGGCGTTTCCCAAGGTCTCTCGTCGGTTCATGGCCGTCGACTCGACACCTACTATCTGGCTCAGCAGGGACAAATCGACGAGGCCATCAAGATGGCTTCTGCAAGCGAGGACGATCCCTATGAGACGATGGCCGACATCTACTCCGATGCCGGCAGATGGCAGGAAGCCTATGAAGCCCTGAAGAAAGGTGCTGCCGAGAGCGACTCCATCAACAGCGTCATCCTGTCGGCCTCGATGGAAGGCATCCAGAACGAGCTGAAAGTCTACGAGGCTGAGCGCCGCATGGACCGTATGTGGTTCTATGGTCTGATAGGCATCTCACTCTTGCTGTTGCTGCTGGTGGTAGCCCTGGTATACATCGTGCAAAGCCGTCGCCGCCATTTGCGTGAGATTCAGAAAGCCTACCGCCGTGTGCTGGAAGCCGACCGCGTCAAGACCGACTTCATCCAGAATGTCAGCCACGAGGTGCGCACGCCCCTGAACATCATTAGCGGTTTTGCCCAGGTACTCGCCACTCCCGACAGCGAGGTGTCGAAGGAAGACCGTCACAACATTGCCAGTGCCATGATTCACAATACCCACCTCATTACGACGATGATTGACGAAGTGCTCGAACTGTCGAATGACAGTTTTGGCGAGGACGGCGACAAAGAGAGTTCTGTTAAGTGCAACGACGCCCTGCAGCGCGTGGTGACCGATTTTCTGCAGAAGGACGATGTACCGGACGGTGTGCTGACCGTCGAGAGCAAGGCATCAGGCAACCTCAGCCTGCCGTATAGTGGTGGACAGCTGCGCCGCATCCTGACACCCCTGTTGGACAATGCCTACAAGAACCTGCCGCCGACAGACGGCCATATCATCTTGCGTGCCCACACCACGGCCGTACAACTTGTCGTGACCGTTGAGGACAACGGCAAGGGCGTACCCGCCAATGAGGCAGAGCACATCTTCGAACGCTTCGTCAAGCTTGACACCTTCAAGCAGGGACTGGGCTTAGGCCTCTCGTTCAGCCGCACCGTAGCCCGTCGTCTTGGCGGTGACGTGCGCCTCGATACCTCATACGAAGGTCCAGGCGCACGTTTTGAGGTCACATTGCCACTATGATTTATTTCTCCACGCCTTCGGTCAGCAGGTCGACGAGACCCTTATCCTTGAAGTCGTGCTTCTGCTGGTCCCAGAAACCGAAGTCGGCATCATAGCACCAGGTGGTCCAGGCGATGTTGTTCTCCTTGAACACGGTCAGCATGTCCTTCGTCCACTTGTAGGCCAGCTCGCGGTCGACGGGCTCGTAGACACCCCATTCGCCACAGAACAGCTGCAGGCCGTACTTGTTGGCTGCCTCGATGGCGTCCTTGAAGTCGGCACGGATGTGGTCGATGTTCCACTCTTCCTTGGTATAGGGCTCCAGGTCTTTCTTGATGGAATCGGGAGCGGCCTCGAAGTCTTCCTTCGATACGAGGATGCCGGGATAGTTCACCTTACCCGTGTAGCTGGCCAGTGGTGTCCACCAGGCTTTGTAATGGGTCAGCAGCATGGGGTTGTAGTAGTGGAAGGAGAGGATGATGTTCTTGTCGTTCTCGGGAACCTTCAGGTACTTGATGGTGCCGTAGCTCTGCCACAGGTTCGAACCGATGACGAGTGTGCGCTGGGGCTCACGCTCACGCAGGGCTTTGTGAACCTTGGCGATGAGGGCGTTCCACTGCTCGTGATCGTCGGCAACGGGCTCGTTCATGAATTCGTAGGCCACGGAGTCGTTGCTGTAGCCTTTCAGCTCGTCGCTCAGCTGGTACCACATGTTGATGAGGTCCTGCTGGGCTTTCTCAGAGGTAAACAGGGTGTTAGCCTCCTTGTCGCCCTCGTTGACTGCATTGAAGTAGTGCGAGCGGATGATGTGCAGGTCGACGATGACACGCAGGTGGTGCTTCAGGGCCCAGTTGATGGCGTTGTTCATCAGTGTCCAGCCTTCGGGGAGCTTGTTGCCCTCCTCGTCCCAGAACTGTACCTCGTCGATGGGCAGACGCACAAAGTCGAAGCCCAGGGAGTCGAGACGGGCGAAGTCGTCCTCCTGGATGTGCTTGTCGCGGGCCTCGCCGCGCTCCTCGCTCTGTGACAGCCAATGGCTGACGTTAGTACCACGCTGAATGCGGAAGTCATTCACCTCGTTTACTGTCTCACTCTTCTTGGTGCAGGCGGTCATTGCCAGCATCGTCATGGCGATTGTTGCCATAGATAATAAAATTTTTTTCATAGGTTTTTAATTTTGAACAATATGTTTTTTTTAAACGATAACCTTAACGATAACCTTAACTATGAACTCATTGCCCTCCCAGTCTTGAAAAGTATTCGATGATGTCGTCCCACGTCTTGAACGTGTCGGAGCCGTACTCTAAGAGTGTAGCCATGTAGTCGTCATCGTCTCTCTCGCTCTGACCTCTTACCTCTGACCTCTTACCTCTTATCAGGTAGTCGCCGTACAGTAGGTCGCGGCGGTGGGTGAAAATGGTGTGACGCCAGGCCGGTACGTTGATGTACTGTTCGAGCCACGACGTTGTTGAGGTATAGTCTTCGGGCGGACAGACGAAGTACACCTGGTAGTGTTCTATCAGCAGGCGTACCGCTTTCTGGGCCGATGCTGCCGGTAGGCATTTCTCACTCTTGGCTCTTAGCGTCTCTATACCTATATATATTATAGGACGCTGGCGCTGCTGCTGCCGGTCGTCAATCCAGCGGATGACAGGCACCACCGAGTGCATGAAGCTCTGGTCGTTCATGCGGTGCTCACCGTGGAAGTGGGTGGCCAGCGGATAGTGCTCGCTGAACATGGCGAAGGTGTCCACTACGTCGTCCTCGTCGCCAAAGAGTCCGTAGACGCGCTGGCGGTCGTCATCGGTCATCCCTTCGAAGCGCTGTTCCGACACTTCGCGGTATTCCTTGACCATGGCCTTGTCGACGTAGAACTCCTGCACGCCGTCTAAACGCGGATTCTGGAACTGCTGAGTACCGGTCATGCCGTGGGCCTTCATGGTTTCGGCAATCTCCAGGGCAGCATTCACACAGATGCGGTCGTAGCCGCGCAGCTGTTCGGTGTACATGCCGCCCATCGACGTACCGATAATCAGGGCAGGCTGCTCCTGCTTGCAGATGTCGTGCAACAATGCCAGGGCTTCGTGGGGGTGTACCGGCAGGTCGGGGGCTACCACCTTGGCGTTGGGCAACACCGTGCGCAGACGGGTTACCGTGCCACTCTGACCACTGCTGCCAAAGCCGTGAACGTAGAGCACCGTCTTGCCGCTCATCAGGTCTGGAAACTGTTTAACGTAAGGATTTTCTGTCATCATGCTGCAAAGGTATAAAAAAAAAATGATAATTGATAATTGATAATTGATAATTTGCTACCGCACGCAAAAATAATTCCTAATTCCTAATTTTTTCGTAACTTTCACTCTGGTGAAGATACTTTGCTCGAAAAAGCTCAAATAAATTTGGCTTTTTCCTCGCTTTTTCGTATCTTTGCAGCATCAAAACCGCAAAAACGATGAAGAAACTACTATTGCTTGCCTGTGTGATGCTGTCTGTAGTGGCTGCTTCCGCACAAACCACTCTGCGTAATCCCATCATTCCAGGCTATCATCCCGACCCCTCTGTATGCCGTGTGGGCAACGACTTCTATCTGGTGAACTCGTCGTTCCAGTATTTCCCCGGCGTACCCATCTACCACTCTACCGACTTGGTGAACTGGACATTGATTGGCAATGTGCTCGACCGCGAGGGACAGCTGCCACTACGGGGTGCTACGTCGTGGCTGGGTATCTATGCACCGACTATCCGTTATCATGAGGGTACTTATTACATGATTACCACCAATGTGGGTAATGGCGGCAACTTCATGGTGACGGCCAAGGACCCGCGAGGACCGTGGAGCGCACCGATGTGGCTCGAACAGCAGGGCATCGACCCGTCGCTGTGGTTTGAGGATGGCAAGTGTTACATGATGTCGAATCCAGACAATACCATCATGCTCTGCGAGATAGACCCTGCTACCGGAAAACAGTTGACGGAGAGCAAACCGCTGTGGCAGGGTACGGGAGGCCGCTATCCTGAGGGACCGCATATCTACAAGAAGGACGGCTGGTACTATCTGCTCATCAGCGAGGGTGGTACCGAACTGGCTCACCACCTGACCATTGCCCGCAGTCGCAATATCTATGGTCCTTACGAGGCCAATCCTGCCAACCCCATTCTTACCAACTGCTGCATGGCTGGACAGTACATGCAGATTCAGGGTACGGGTCACGGCGACTTTGTGCAGGCTGCCGACGGCTCGTGGTGGATTGTCTTCCTGGCCTACCGCAACTTCGGCGGCTCCTACCACCACATCGGTCGCGAGACCTGTCTGGCTCCCGTGGAGTGGCCTGCCGGACAGTGGCCTGTCGTCAATGGCGGCAATCCCATCGACACCCTCATGCAGGTGAAGACGATGGCGCCACAAAAAATGAAAAAGGGAATGGTGAAAAGTGACAGCTTCCTCTCTCCCGAATGGGTCTATATCCAGAACCCGCTGCCCGGAAACTACAGTATGGTCAACGACTATCTGAAGCTGACGTCACACGGTACGCTGTACGACAACCAGCAGCCTACCTTCTTGGGACGCCGTCAGGAGAGTCCCAATATGCTGGTAGAGACCGAGGTGCTGTTGCATGCACCTGCCAGTGCTACCTACGGTCTGGCCGTCTATCAGATTAACGACGGCTATCTGCGCCTCTATGCCAATACGGAGGGGGTGCGCGTCGACTACCGCATGAAGTCGGCTGCTGCCGTTCACCAGTCTGCCGACTGGCCTGCCGGCAAGGTTCCCGAAAAGGTACGGCTGCGCATCACCAGCAATGGAGAGTGGTACTATTTCTCGTATGCTGCCGACGGCGACAACGACTATCATAGCCTTGGCGCCTTGGAGTGTCCGCTGGTCAGCACCGAGATGGTGGGTGGCTTTACGGGCGTCATCCTTGGCATGTATGCCGAGTGCAGCGACGGTGAGAGCTTTGGCGAGTTCTCCTGGTTCAAGTACGAAGAACAATAACTTCTATAACTTCGAAACATCTTATTTATTTTATATTAATCATTAAACATTAAACTATTATGAAAAAGTATTTAGCAGAAATGGTGGGCACTATGGTGCTCGTACTCATGGGTTGCGGCGTAGCCGTCAGTCTTGGTTGTGATCCCGTCAACAACATCCCTGCAGTGGTAGGAACGGCTTTGGCCTTCGGTCTGGCTGTCGTCGCTATGGCCTATACCATCGGTGGTATCTCAGGTTGCCACATCAATCCGGCTATCACACTCGGCTGTATCCTCGCCGGACGTATGGATGCCAAGGAAGGTCTGATGTATATCATCTTCCAGTGCATTGGTGCCTTCATCGGCTCAGCCCTGCTCTTTGTGCTCACTCAGAATGTTCCCGGACTTGACGGTACGGGTGCCAACGACCTGCAGGCTAACGTCTCGATGATGGGTGGTCTGCTCGCTGAGGTGATCTTCACCTGCGTATTCGTACTCGTCGTACTTGGTGCTACCGCCAAGACCAACGGTGCTACCAACAACTTCGCAGGACTGGCTATCGGTCTGAGCCTCGTATTGGTACACCTGGTATGTATCCGCTATACCGGCACCAGCGTGAACCCCGCCCGTTCACTGGCTCCCGCCATCTTCCAGGGTGGTACCGCCCTTGCTAACCTCTGGATCTTCATCGTAGGTCCCTTCGTAGGCGGTGCTTTGGCTGCTGGTATCTGGAAGATGATTGACGTCGAGAAAAAGTAATTCTATTTGTAATACGGACTTTGCAAAGAAACAGATAAAAGTGAAGAGTGAAGAGAGAAGAGTGAAGAATTTGCTATCGCAGGCAAAATAATTCTCAATTCTCAATTCTCAATTCTCAATTATTTCGTATCTTTGCAGACGGAAATTGAAATCGAACAATAAATAGTAATTGTCAAATTGTAAAATTATTATGGTAAACTACAAAGATTTGGGTCTTGTTAATACCCGCGAGATGTTCAAGAGAGCAGTAGCCGGTGGCTATGCTATCCCCGCTTTCAACTTCAATACTATGGAGCAGATGCAGGCCATCGTCATGGCTGCCGTAGAGACTAAGTCTCCCGTCATCATGCAGGTGTCGAAGGGTGCCCGTAACTATGCTAACGCTACCATTCTGCGCTACATGGCAGAGGGTGCTGTGGCTTATGCCAAGGAGCTGGGCTGTGAGCATCCCGAGATTGTGCTGCACCTCGACCACGGTGACAGCTTCGAGCTGTGTAAGGACTGTATCGACATGGGCTTCTCAAGCGTGATGATCGACGGTTCTTCTCTGCCCTATGAGGAGAATATCGCCCTCGCCAAGAAGGTTGTTGACTACGCTCACCAGTTCGACGTAACCGTTGAGGCTGAGCTGGGTGTGCTCGCTGGCGTTGAGGACGAGGTGGTTGCTGCTGAGAGCCATTATACCAAGCCCGAGGAGGTTATCGACTTCGCTACCCGTACAGGTTGCGACTCGCTGGCTATCTCTATCGGTACTTCACACGGTGCTCATAAGTTCACTCCCGAGCAGTGCACACTGGTGAACGGCGTACTCGTTCCGCCTCCCTTGGCATTCGACGTGCTGCATGAGATTGAGAAGAAGCTCCCCGGATTCCCCATCGTACTCCACGGCTCTTCTTCAGTTCCTATGGACGAGGTCAACACCATCAACCAGTTCGGTGGTCACCTGGAGGCCGCTATCGGTATTCCCGAGGAGCAGCTGCGTGAGGCTTCGAAGAGCGCTGTCTGCAAGATCAACATCGACTCCGACTCTCGTCTGGCCATGACTGCTGCTATCCGCAAGCACTTGGCTGAGCATCCTGGAGACTTCGATCCTCGTCAGTATCTGAAGCCCGCTCGTGAGAACATGAAGAAGATGTACATCCACAAGATTGTGAATGTGCTCGGTTCTGACGGTAAGTTGGCGATTAAGTGAGCGGAAAGCTGAGCTTGCTCACGCTTTCCCGAGCGTGAGCCAACTCGACGAAGTCAAACTTGCTCAGTAAAGAATTACAACAATGAAGGCAATTCGAACAGACGGTTGCTGTTCGAGCCTTTAATGAGAATTGTGAAATGCTGCGGTTGCTGAATGGCAATCGCAGCTTTTACTTCCTCTACATCGTGGAATTTGCGGAAAGTCGTAGCAGAATTGGCGGCGATGGCTTGTTTCTCAAATTCCAGACCGACCAGCCATACCTCTTCAAATCCGGCGGTCTGTAACATGCTGATGACGCGGCGATGCTCCTCATCTGAAACGTCGCCCAGTTCACCCATTTGTCCAATGATGGCCATCTTGTGAGGCATCTGCATGAGACGGAAGTTGTCGATGGCAGCGGCCATGCTCGTCGGATTGGCATTGTAGGCATCGACGACGAGACTGTTCGTGGCTGTCTTGGTCAGCTGTGAACGGTTGTTGGTGGGCACGTAGTTGGACAGGGCGTGATTGATAGCCTCAAAGGGAATGTTGTTGACGTAGCCGACGATGATGGCTGCCAGCATATTGTCCAGATTATAGGCTCCGATAAGGTTGGTCTGCACCTCCATCCATTCGCTCACATAGCCGGCATCGTGGTCCTGTTCTCGCCAGCGGAAGGTGAGGTAGGGGGCACATGAAACGACTTCACCGCGGATAAGGATGTTCTCGTTGTCGCTCTGACCGTAGTAGTAAACGTCAGGGGTTTGGCTATTAGCTGTTAGCTTTTGCCTTTGGGCCAGCATTTGCATGAGGTGCTCGTTGTCACGGTTGACGAAGAGCGGATGGTCGTGGCTGATGAGGAAGTCGTAAAGCTCGCCCTTGGTCTTGCAAACGCCCTCAAAAGAACCGAAACCCTGCAGATGGGCTCGGCCTACGTTGGTGATCAGCCCACAGTTGGGTTCTGCCGTCTCGACCAGAGTCTTGATGTCACCAGGATGCGAGGCCCCCATCTCTACGACGGCAATATCCACCTGGTCGTCCAGTCGGAACAAGGTCTTAGGTACACCGACATCGTTGTTGAAGTTGCCCTCGGTAGCCATCACGCTGTAGCATTCAGCCAATACAGCACGGATGAGTTCCTTGGTCGTCGTCTTGCCGTTGGTACCGGTAATGCCGACCATGGGGATGTCGAACTGGCGGCGGTGTTCGCGGGCCAGGTCCTTGAAGGTCTGCAGACAGTCGTCGACGAGGATAAGGCGTTGCTCTAGAGATTCTAGAGATTCTAGATTATCTAGATGTTCTAGATTCTCTAGTACCTCCTTTTCGTCGATGATGGCGTAGGCACAGCCCTTTTCGAGGGCTGCCACAGCAAACTGGTTGCCATCGAACGAGGCACCTTTCAGTGCCAGAAAAATGCTGCCCTCAGGACAGTTGCGCGAATCGGTCGTAATGACGGGATGCGCCTGATATAACTGGTAGAGTTCTTTGATGTCCATGGTGATGACTATGCTTGGAATAATGGTGATGACTTATAGCTTGACATCGGCCAGAATCTTCTGAGTGGCACCAGTCATCTGTTTGACGAAGGCACCCGACTGCTGGCCGGCGGTAGTCATTGTCTGCGGGTCGTCGAGGAAGCACTGCATGATGCGGCGGAAGTCGTCGGCATTGCTGATTTCCAGTCCACCGCCACAGGCCTTGAGACCCTGAGCCTCCTGGAAGCGCTGGTTGTTGGGACCGAAGATGACGGGAACGCCCCAGACGGCAGCCTCGAGGGTGTTGTGGATACCTACGCCGAAACCGCCACCCACATAGGTGACATCGGCATAATGGTAGATGCTGGAGAGCAGGCCGAAGCAGTCGATGATGAGAGCCTCACCCCCAGCCCCTCTCCAAGGGGCGAGGGGAGTAGAATGCTCCAGACTCGTATATCTTGTGACATGCCAACCTTCAAGTTTTTCCTCTATCTGCTGCAAATGCTCCTCATTAATGACATGAGGTGCTATGATGAGTGCCCAGTCACGATGTTCATTGAAGTAGCTGATGAAAATATCTTCGTCAGGCGGCCAGCTACTGCCGGCAATGAATACTTTGGGCTTGTTGGTATCACTATTCCCATCGTCCTTAAAGTTCCCCTCGCCCCTTGGAGAGGGGTTAGGGGTGAGGCTTATAGGCAACTGTTTGGCAGCAGCCTTGATTTGCAGCACACGGTCGAAACGGGTATCGCCGACAACGGTGACATTGTGGATGCCTATCTTGCCCAGCAACTCACGGCTGATGTCGTTCTGCACGTAGAAGTGGGTGAAGCATTTCAGCACACGGCTGTACTGCCGGCCATACCAGCGGAAAAACACTTGTCCGGGACGGAAAATGCTGCTGACACTATAGACGGGTATGTTACGGTGCTTCAGGATGTGCAGGTAGTTGTACCAGAACTCATACTTGATAAAGAACGCCATAACGGGTCGTACGGTACGCAGGAAGCGGCGGGCATTGGTGATGGTGTCCAGCGGCAGGTAGCAGATGATATCGGCCCCCTCGTAGTTCTTGCGCACCTCGTAGCCAGATGGCGAGAAGAAGGTGAGCAGAATCTTGTACTCGGGGTGGTCGCGGCGCAACTGCTCCATGAGCGGACGCCCCTGCTCGAACTCACCCAATGAGGCGGCGTGGAACCACACATACTGTGCTGCTGGGTCCACCTTCTCGCGTAAGATACGGATGGCATCGCGTTCACCACGCCACATCTTACGCACTTTCTCGTTGAAAAGGCTGTAAATGATGACGCCTAGTTGGTAGAGATAGATAATGAGATTGTACATTAATGCGGTAGCAAATTATTCACTTTTCACTCTTCACTCTTACCTCAATATTTCTATGGCACGCTGCATACGGGCAATCGTCTCTTCCTTGCCGAGGAAGGCAGAGATGTCGAACATACCGGGACCCTTGCCCTCGCCAACCAGAGTCAGGCGCCAGGCATTCATAATGTTGCCCAGCTTATACTCCTTCTGCTCTATCCAGGCATGGACGATGCGCTCCTGGTTCTCCAAAGAGAAGTCGTCGATGTCCTGCAAGACGGTCATCAGTTCTGAAAGCTGCTGCGCACTACCCGTTTCGCCGGTCTCAGCATTGGGTGTCTTCCAGCGCTTCTTTACCGTCTTCTCGTCGTACTCCGTGGGTGCCACGAAGAAGAACGAGCACAGTGGCCACAACTCGTGGACGAAGCTGACACGGTCCTTCATCATTGCCGTTACTTGCAGGATGCGCTCTGAGGTCTCGTTAGGACAGTGCTCCTTGACGATGGGCTCAAAGAGGGCGGCAATCTCCTCATTGGACTTCTTCAGGATATACTCGTGGTTGAACCAAACAGCCTTCTCGTAGGCAAACTTAGCACCAGCCTTCGAGCACTTGCTGATATCGAACAGCGGCACCAGTTCGTCGAGCGTAAACAGCTCCTCCTCACCGCCGGGATTCCAACCTAATAGTGCGAGGAAGTTGATGACGGCCTCGGGGAAGTAGCCATCCTCACGGTAGCCACGACTGGTCTCACCCGTTTTGGGGTCAGTCCAGCGCAGGGGGAACACGGGGAATCCCAGACGGTCGCCGTCACGCTTCGACAGTTTGCCCTTGCCATCGGGCTTGAGCAACAGCGGCAGGTGTGCAAACTGCGGCATGGTGTCCTCCCAGCCAAAGGCCTGGTACAGCATGACGTGCAGGGGGGCACTGGGCAGCCACTCCTCGCCGCGAATGACGTGTGAAATCTCCATCAGGTGGTCGTCTACAATGTTGGCCAGATGATAGGTGGGCAGTTCGTCGGCACTCTTGTAGAGCACCTTGTCGTCGCAGATGTCGCTCTTGACGCGCACCTCACCACGAATCAGGTCGTTAACCAGAATCTCCTGACCTGCCTCCACCTTGAAACGGACAACGTATTGACTGCCTGAAGCAATCAATCGCTCGACCTCTTCCTTTGGAAGGGTCAGCGAGTTGCGCATCTGGCTACGGGTGTGACAGTCGTACTGGAAGTTCTGGATCTCGGCACGTTTCTGCTCCAGTTCCTGCGGCGTGTCGAAGGCAATGTATGCTTTATCGTTGTCCAGCAACTGCTTCACGTACCTCTTATATATATCGCGGCGCTCGCTCTGACGGTAGGGGCCTTTGTCGCCACCAAACGATACACCTTCGTCAAACTGGATGCCCAGCCATTTGAAACTTTCGATGATATACTCTTCGGCGCCGGGTACGAAACGCGTACTGTCGGTGTCCTCGATGCGGAACACTAAGTCGCCGCCATGCTGGCGTGCAAACAGGTAATTATACAGTGCGGTACGAACGCCGCCAATATGCAAAGCCCCTGTGGGACTGGGTGCAAAACGCACCCTCACTCTTCTTTCTGACATAGTTTTCTGTAAATTTGGCTACAAAGGTAATAAAAAAAATAGGAATTAGGAATTAGGAATTAGGAATTATTTTACTGCGGAAGCAAATTTTTCACTTTTCACTCTTCACTTTTCACTTTATTTCGTATCTTTTCGCTTTGCGAGAAGGTACTTTCGCTCGACAATAAAAATAAAAAATTGTTTTTTTGTTTTGTATTGTTCTCGCTTATTCGTATCTTTGCAGGCAAAATAGAACGAGAAATGAGCAATTTAAACCTTAAAGAGAGCTTTTCGTGGCGCAGCATCCTGTTGAAGCTGGCTCTGGTTATTGTCACCGTGACCATCGTCGTATGGTCGATGCCTCACGACAGTACCACTTCCCTGCACATTGAACAGGGACGTCCATGGAAGTATGCCGATTTTACGGCACCCTTCGATTTCCCCGTCTATAAGTCGGATGCCGTCATTCATCAGGAGCGTGATAGCCTGTTGAAACTCTACGAACCTTATTACCGCTATAAGGATGAGGTCGAAGGCAATATGGTTCGCAAGTTCCTGCAGGATTATGCTGACGGAATACCCGATGTGGACAATGTGTTCCTGACGGTCATCGCCAACCGCCTGCATAGCCTTTATCAGCAGGGTGTTATGGAAGCCAAGGAGTACGACGAGCTACGTGCCGATACGTCGTGCATGATAAGCGTTGTCAGCAAGAAGACTGCTGTCAGCGTCAGTATCATGGAGGTCTATTCGCCCAAGACGGCCTATGAGCAACTCTTTGAGGATGAGAAACTGGCTGCCCAGCGTCCGCTGTTGCAGAAGTGCAACCTGAATAACTATATCGTTCCCAATTTGGTCTATGACCGTGAACGTAGCGAGACCAGCCGTAGCGAACTGCTGGCCAGCGTGCCACTGGCTACCGGACTGGTGGTGAAGGGACAGAAAATCATAGGACGTGGCGAAATCGTGACCGACAAGACCTACCGTATCATCGAGTCGTTCAAGCGTGAGAGCGACCGTCGACGCCAGGAATCGCAGAACCAGATACCGCTGTTGGGGCAGATTCTCTACATCACCATCCTCATGGTATGCTTCACGGTCTATATCAGCCTCTACCGCAAGGACTATTTCGACAAGCCGCGCAGTCTGGCCATGCTCTATGCCTTCATCGTCATCTTTGCCCTGCTCACGGCACTCTTTGTGCGCAACACCTTCGTGCATGTGTACATCTTACCCTACGCCATGGTACCCATCTTCATCCGTGTGTTCATGGACTCCCGAACGGCATTCATGACTCATGTTACCATGATTAGCATCTGTGCCATCATGTTGCAGCATCCCTTTGAGTTTGTCGTTGTGGAAATGGTGGCTGGTCTAGTGGCTATCAGTTCCCTGCGTGAACTGTCGCAGCGATCTCAGCTGTTCAAGACGGCCATTGTCGTCACCATTAGCGCCATGGCGGTCAATCTGGCTTTCGACCTGATGGAGATTACCGCCCTCTCTCAGCTTGACTTTGCCGACTACAACTATCTCATCGTCAATGGCGTGACGTTGCTGTTCGCCTATCCGTTGCTCTACATTATCGAGAAAGCCTTCGGATTCATTAGCGACATCACCCTCATTGAACTCTCAAATACCAACAACGAGCTGTTGCGGCGTATGAGTGAGGTGGCTCCAGGTACCTTCAATCACTCCATTCAGGTGGCCAACCTGGCCGGTGAGATAGCCAACAAGATAGATGCAGAGGCACAGCTGGTACGTACTGGTGCCTTGTACCACGATATCGGCAAACTGTCGAACCCCATCTACTTCACTGAGAATCAGTCGGGCATCGACCCCCACGCCATGCTTAGCGACATTGAGTCGGCGCAGGTGATAGTCAGCCACGTCACTGAAGGCGTAAAAATGGCTGATAAGCAGAACCTGCCGAAGGTTATCCGCGACTTCATAGCGACCCACCACGGACAGGGTAAGGCCAAATACTTCTACATCCGTTATAAGAACGAACATCCCAACGAATTTGTCGACGAGCTGCTGTTCACCTATCCTGGTCCCAATCCGTTTACCCGTGAACAGGCCATTCTGATGATGGCCGACTCCGTTGAGGCCGCCTCGCGTTCATTGCCAGACTATACCGAGCAGAGCATCCGCCAACTGGTTGAGAAGATTATCGACTCGCAAGTGGCCGAAGGTTACTTCCGCGAGTGTCCCATCACTTTCCGCGACATCCAGTATGCCAAGACGGTACTCATCGAAAAGCTGAAGACCATTTATCATACGCGCATCAGTTATCCGGACGAGAAGAAGTAGCCTCTTGTTCCGCTCCTTGGGTGGATGAGCGTTGAGTGACAAATAAACACTAAAAACATGCACATTTTCGCACATTTGTGCAGAAAGTGTGCTGTTTTTAGTTAATATACCTTAAAAGGAATTGCACTCTTGTTGCTGTTTTGTGCAAAAGTAATACCTTTGCACCCGATTTTAACAAAAATTGTTTAAAGGATAATGAAAAAGTTTATTTTGTCGCTGATTGTTTTTACGACGGCAGCAGCTTCAGCTTTTGCTGGAGGCATCTTAACCAACACGAACCAGAGTATTTTGTTTCTGAAGAACCCTGCACGCGATGCAGCCATCGGACTGGACGGTGTCTACTCCAATCCTGCTGGCGTGGCGTTCATGAACGAAGGCTTCCACATCGCCTTCAACTGGCAGTATGCTCACCAGACGCGTACCATCACTTCTACCAATCCTGTCTTTGCATTGGGCAAGAAGAACAACGGACAGAGCGTCAAGGAGTTCGAGGGTGTGGCTGACGCCCCTATCATTCCCTCCCTGCAGGCCGCCTATAACACTGGCAACTGGAGCATCCAGGCAAACATCTCCGTCCCAGGCGGTGGCGGTGCCTGTGAGTTCGGCGACGGTCTCGGCTCCTTCGAGAGCGTTGTAGGTAGCATTGCCAACCAGTTGCAGCCCCTGGGTGCACAGGGCTACGACATGGACGGTTTTATGCGCGGACGTCAGTATTATTTCGGCTTCCAGTTTGGTGCAGCCTATAAGATTGACCCACACCTGTCGGTCTATGGTGGCTTGCGTTTGCTCTACGGCGATGCTACCTATAAGGCCAAGATCAGTAACATCCAGGTGAAGACCGAGGGCGGATACGTCGACTTTGCCGACTTCCTGCAGGGTGCCGCCACTACCGTCAACAACGGTCTCGACCTGGTGAATGCCGCTATTGCCCAGTACGAGACCATGGGTGCTCCAGTTCCAGCCGAACTGACCGCCAAGCAGGTTCAGTTAGAAGGTACGCGCCATAATCTGAACAATCTGCAGAAGTACGCCCAGGGAGTTAACCTGCTGTGTAACCAGACCAGTCTGGGACTGGCTCCCATTATCGGTGTCGACTATAAGACGGGCCGTTTCAACTTTGCTGCCAAGTATGAGTTCAAGACGCAGGTACGCATGAAGAATGAATCGACCGTCAACGAAGCCAGCGAGATTGCCGCCGTCAACAAGTTCCGCGACGGCGAGGAAGTCAATGAGGACGTTCCCGCACTGCTCACCATCGGTGCCCAGTGGAGTCCCATCGACGATGTGCGCGTCAATCTGGGCTGGCATCACTATTTCGACAAGCAGGCCGACTGGTATAACAACACGCAGGACCTGCTCGACCACAACAGCAACGAGTTCCTGGTTGGTGCCGAGTGGGACGTCACCGACCGCCTGAACGTCTCTTGTGGTGGTCAGCTGACACGCTACGGACTCACTGACCAATACATGAATGATATGTCATTTGTCGTCAATAGCTACAGCATGGGCCTTGGCTTCAGCTACAAGGTGCAGCCCAATGTCACCCTCTCTGCTGCCTACTTCCAGACCATGTACGACAAGTATCACCGCAATGATTACCCTGCTGAGGGCGTCAGCGACACCTTCACCCGCACTAACCGCGTGCTCGGCATCGGCTGTCAGGTGGACTTTTAAGAGTTCATAGTTTAGAGCCGGCTAACGCTGGTATCAGAAATTCACGCCGATGGTGGCAAACAGGGAACCTGTTCGCGTGGTGTCGAAGTTGTCGTGGCCGATGTTGGCCAGTCCGAAGTCGTAACCCACCTCAGCATACAGGTAATTGAACTGCAGACCGCAGCCCACCCTGATGCCGCCATCGAAGCGTTTGAAGCCTTCGTCGCCAAACGAGCTGAAGGCGTGGCGGTTGCCGAAGTCCTTGATCTTACCGTCGATGCCCACAGCCAGATAGCCGCCAAGGAACGGCTGTATGCTCAGCATGTTGTCGACGAAAACCTGATACTTCAGCACCAGTGGCATCTCCAGATAGTTCAAGCTGTAGGTGAACTTCGCACCGTCAACATGACCAGTGCCGCCCTTCTCTACATACGACAGTCCTGTCTCAAAATAAATCGGTGTGAGTGGAGCAACCTGCAGGCCGATGGCAGCTCCGACGTTCAGACCGGTGCGCATCGAGCCGCCGTCCAAATAGGGATCGTCGGAGTTCACCGTCGAGAATGCCGCACCGATGCGCACACCGTAATAGACGTCGGTAGGCACCCTGCGGTAGCTGGGAGCTGTCTGGCGGGCTGGGGCGTAACGTGGACGCGGCTCCGGATGGCGTCGTCCGTATTGTGCCATTGTCGGCACTGCGAGCAACAAGCTCAGCATGATCATCATCATCTTCTTCATAAGCGTCGTAGTATTTTTATTTGTTCGACGCTGCAAAGATAGCAACAATCAGCCTGCAAATAAAAGGAAATCCCCTAAACCTCCAAAGGAATTTCCCTATAAAGCGATGTCCCTCTTCCGCAAGCACTCCATAAACAAAAGCAGGCACCCCTTCAGTCGAGGAGTGCCTGCTGTCATTGTATTCATCCCTCTCACTTAACCACGACCTTACGGACGGTGCCGTCACTCATCTTGATGATGTTCAGACCGTGCTGCGGAGCAGTAATCTGACGACCGTCGAGGGTGTAGCGGACAGTCTCAGTGGCGTTGTTACTGCTGACGGCGCTGATGCCAGTGGGGTCGTAGTCGGCCACCTTGGCCTTGGCCACGTTGACAACCTTGTTGCTGCTGTCAATCAGAATGGCAAGGACGTAGATCTGGTCATACTGCAGGGCATTCTTCAACTTGGTGTAGGTGGGCATTGATACCGTGTAGCTGACCTCACTGGTCTCACCGGATGTCAGCGTCTGGGCAGGAACCTTGTTGGAGCCGCTGACATACGAGCTGGCAATGGCGACGTCGTTGAAGATGGGGTTAAATGTTGCAGGAGTATCATAGAGATATTTCAGGTCATCAGGTAGACCGGCTTTGGTAATGCCCGTCTGGCTGGCGTAAGCATAGCTGTAGTAGTTAGTCTGATTCCAGCCTGAACCAGTACCTGTCAAGCCGTCGGCCACCAGTACGAACTCCAGCTTATAGGTGCCGTCGAATAGCGGACGAAGGTTGGCTTTGGCGTCCACCTTCGTTTTGTCTTCGTTGAAGTTGCCGCTGACCTGTACCTCAGCTAGTGCGGGAATGGCCAGTTCTTCATTCATATCTTCCAGAATGTCATTGTATGAGCCGTAATAGGGGTCTACCTCTGCGCCGCGATTGATGCGTGCCGATGGAGCACCGCTGAAACTGAGCTTAGCGTATTTGTTGGTGGCAATGTTCATGGCATCGGACGACTGGCCACTATACTGATGGAGTGCTACGCCTGCGAAACGGTCGCCAAAGGCTTCACGCATCTTGGCCATGCCGACATGTCCACGTGGACACCATCCGCAGCCTGTACCGGTGAATTGTTCCACGATGACGGTACGGTCGATGATTTCACTTAACGAATACATCGTGAATGAGGCCGTCTTGTCGGTGGCATTATTCTCGTTACCATTGACCTTAGTAATGGTCAGGGTTTTGTTCTTGATGCATTGCTCTGCTTCTGCAGGAATGATGGCTCCCATGTATCCTGCCGAAAAACCAGGAACAGCGGGTTCAATGGTGGCGTGGAATTCCTGGCTGTCATTGCCGTCAGTAGTGATGATGTAGTCGACGCTGGAAACAGGAGAATAGCCGTTGTTGTTAATGACAAATGCTGCACCGCCAGTCTTGTTAATTTCTCCATAGACGGGACCGAAGTCTAAGGGTGTAACGTCGTTGTCGCCAAAGTCTCCTTCAAGCAGAACTTGCAGGAACAAACTGCCGAAACCTTGTCCGTTCATGTCACTCCAACTAGGGACATTGGTATCTGTTTTAATGATCAGTGTGTTGGGAGCATCGCTGCCTGTTATTAAGATAGGAAACTGATCATCAGAATTAGATATTGCTGATATGGTGAATGAATAGCCGACATAGACACCCGTAGAAGGAATGGTGTAAGGTGTGTTAAGAGGTATATCAATGTTTATATTGCCAAGATCTGACTGTGGGACGTCAACAATATCGATGCAGTTCGTATTGTCAATGGTTGACGGTTTCTTACTGGCAATCCATACCTTGGCGTTTGTGGCATTGGGAGCAACCAAACCAAAGCGGACGGCTTGGATAGTTTTGCCACCAGCTATAACATGATTACCAGGTATGAAGATGGCACAATGATAGGTGTCTTTTGCCTGGACACCCAGCCCACTTAAACTGGTATTGTTAGAAACGTAGCCCCACCAAACCTGATTGGCTCCCGGTTCGATGATGGCACGCTGGGCTCTTGACGAAGCAGTAGCAGACTTGAAGGGTGCCTTCTGGAATGCTTGTGCCTGCATGCTCAGCACACCGACTGTGGCGAGCAAGGTAATAAGGGTAAAAAACTTTTTCATAAGCTAATAATGTTTATTTTGTAATGTGTTTAATTGTTTTTCCGTTGGAAAGTCGGCTAATGGTAAGTCCCTTGTGACCTTCAGCTGCGTGTTGGCCTTGCAGGTTGTAGCTGTCGGTGACAACAGTACCCTGCTGAATATTCTCTATACGAGACGGGTCGGCATAGTTGAAGATGACCGTCACTGCCGGACCGTCGGCAACTTTGGTGCCAAAGGCACTTAGCACCTCAATGGCCAGATGGGCCTTGCAAGTGCCGTAGGTTTCAGGAAACCATTCGCACTGCAAATCGCGCTGTACGCCGGCATTCAGACTACCTTTGGTCGTCATGTATTCTCCTGCTTCACTCCGAGTGATGCAGTTTTCAGGGAAGCAAATCTGGAACATGCCGTTGTCGATGGTCTCGATGTTGTACGACAGTTGAATGGAGGCTGCTGCCGTGGAGGTGTTCTTCACAGACAGTCCTGTGCTGATAAAGTTACCTAAAAAGACATCTTCTGTGAGGTCCTTGACAGTAATGGTTGTTCCGTCAGCCACCACATTGCCGTCCTTGTCGACAAACTGGAAAGTGTTGCTATCCTGTGCCATGGCCCAAGCTGTGGCCAGCAGGAACATGCTAAGCGTAAATAATTTCTTCATAAGCATCATCTTTAATTCTTAATTCTTAATCGGCAATGCCGACAACTCTTAATTCTTAACTCTTAATTCTTAATTTTCTCAACGTGGGCCTTTGCAGCCTGCTGGACTCCTTGGTCATTATAGACGAAGGCGACAATGCTCAGCGTGTTGTAGTCCCACGACAAATCACGTTCCAGCGATTTTTTGACAACCTTTGTCTCGCCCTCCTTGATGCTGAAGTCCTCGCCCCAAGTGCCGTTGACGGCTGTTCGCAGCACGTGGTTGTGCAGATATTTGCTGTTGGCTGTGCCGTCGGGCATGAGTTGCATGGCCTCAATGCGGTCTTCGAGCAGCCAGATTTGTAGCTTGCCGGTTGTATTGCCGTCGGTTCCCATTATTGTCAGGTTGATGTCTATCATGTGACCGTCGTTGTCCATCGTGGCTTCGGCCTCGATGGTCATAGGGGCAGGCTTTGCCAACTCTTCCTTGACGATGGCTGGCCAGTCGGTATAGTTCACGGCACCGTGGCGATTGATGAGTCCTACGGGCTGGTATTCCAGGTGCCAGTGGTTGTAGTATTCGTCGCCAGTGTCGGTGGCCAGACCGGTGAGATTGGCGTTACCATGGAAGCCCAACGGACCACCGTGGATGCCGACGGCAATGAATGCAGAGTCACCATACTCTTCCTCCAGCTGGGCGATGATGTCGGTGGCCTTCGGACAGTTAACGCATCGCTGGCCGGTGAAGTCTTCGAGCAACACGCAGCGCTTGGCGGCAGCCGGTTTCACATAGATGAGCCGGTCGGCCTCGTCGATATGGCTGCAGGAAAATAGATGGAACACGAAAGTGCAAAGGCACAACGTTGTCAACCACGAAGATAAAAACCTTCGTGCCTTTGTGTCTTTGTGTTCAGAAAAAACTCTCATCTCTTATCAATTGTCAATTATCAATTCTCAATCTTCAATTATCTCAGAACGTATAGTTATACGCCAGCGTGAAGCCCTTGCTGGCCGGCACATAGCGACAGACGCCACCCGAACAGTTGTAGCCGGCACGGGTGCGGCCGTAGCCTATCTGTACGCGGTGGGCATTGGCGCTGAACGTCACACCGCCCTGATAATAGTGAATGTGGGTTTCCCCCACATTATACATGTCGCTCGCACTAATCATCCAATGGGGTGCCAGCGACAGCTCCAGCAGTCCGTAGGCCCAGTCGCCCTGGTCGTCGGGAGTGGTCAGATACTGTACCTCACCGCGCAGGGTCACCTTGGGTGAGAACTGATATTTGCCGTCGGCAATGAAGATGTTGCTGTTAACCATACCACCCTCGCCCTCGACGACGGTCTTGTTGTAACGCTGGTTCATGTACATCAGCGTCAGCTTGAAGGCCTGAGACAGTTTGCGCGTCAGCTGCACGTCCAAGTCCTGGTAGTAGGTGACGCCTTCCCAACGGATGTGCGAGAAGTTCACCTTCAGGTTCATGCCGTAGCGGCCGCCAAGAGCTGTCTTGCGCTTGAAGTTATAGCCTGCCTCGGCCTGCCACGCCCATTCGCCGCCGGCTATCTGGGTGGCGTAGGGATAGAGGGCTGCCAAGGCGTAGGTGTGGTCCTGGGTGAATGCTGGCAGATGGTTGATGAACGACGAAGTGCCTATCTGTGAACGGCGACTGCGGAACGACATGTTTTCGCTGCGCTTGCCTTGTACGAGCAGGCTGAGGCCCTTCTTCGAATAGGAACCGGAAAAGAGCACGGCCGTACCGCGGTCGTAGTTGTAGCCGTTGTCGAACGACGGGTCCTGCGTCTTTTGGGCATATTCAGCCAGCAGACTCCACGGACCGGCATTCAGTGTGGTTCGGACATCCCATGCATTGACATACTTGGGCAGGTTCAGCTTGTGCGTGGGGTCCACGAAGATGTCTTCCTCCTTCTCGTATTTGTTCACCCACGAGGCGCCAATCATCCATTCCGTGCCAGCCGTCTGCATGCAGGGAATCCATTCGTTCAGGTGTACCTCGGCATCAGCTCCTGAGACCAGTCCCTTGTTCCACGTCCAGTAGCGGCGCTGGCGACCGGAAAGGGCTTTCAGCGTGATGCCCTTGGTGGGTTTTACCACCAGGCGGCCACCCAATAGCGAGTTGTCGATGCCCAACGAACGTTCCTCGTAGGTGCGTAGAATGAGTCCCGAGCCAAACTGCTCGTAGAATGTACCGGCAGTCAGTTCGGCACAGCCCAGACGTCCCTTCACCCAGAAGTGGGGGACACCCCAGCCCTTGAAATCGTTCTCGAAACCTGGCAGCGGATGTTCCAGGTATTCCAGTCGTGCCCCGGCATCCACGTGCTTGCTCTGCATCATCAGGTCGACATAGGTATTAGTCTGCACGTCTTCGGTCTTCTCGGCACCAATCTTCTCGTCGTTCTGGGGCAGCAGCCAGTCGCTCTGAATGCTACCAGTCAGCGTCACCCCCTGGTCGGTCTGGGCCAACGTGGTGGATATCCCAAAGAACACAAAAATGCAAAGACAAAACCCTCTCATCTCCTATCAATTGTCAATTCTCAATTGTCAATTCTCAATTCCCAATTTCCCTCACTTTTTCTATCAGCTCGTTCTCTTCACCGTCGGTGTAGCCCGTGTGCTTGTAGACAATCTTACCGTTGCCGTCGCATACCAGTACATAGGGAATGGCCTGGATGCCCAAGGCGCGCTTCAAGTCGCCGTTGGGGTCGAGCAGCACGTCATACTCCCAGCCGTGGTTGTCGACTAAGGGCTTCACTTTCTGAATGTTCTGTGCCTGGTCGATGGACACGGCGAAAATCTTCACGCCAGTCTCCTTCTGCCAGTCCTCATACACCTCGCTGATGGCGTCGAGCTCGCGGTTACAGGGCTTGCACCATGTGGCGAAGAAGTCGATAATGAACGGTTTACCGTTGTTCGAAAGGGTATCGGTACGCACCACTTTCCCGTCAATTGTCTTCAGCGTGACGGCAGGCAGCTGTGCTTGTGCGGTTTGTGCTGTGACCATCATCAAGGTCAGCAGGCAAAGGAACATTTTCTGTTTCATATAATCATTGCTTATGATTTTCAGCTGCAAAGGTACGAAAAAAAAGTGAAAAGTGAAAAGTGAAAAGTGAAAAATTTGCTTCCGCCTGCAAAAAACTATGAACTGTTTTACTCTGGGTCGACGTCGAAAAAGACGGTGACGGCAGTAAAGCGCTTGTCGGCAGCAAGCTGCTGTTGGGCGAGCAGCAGGTACTGGCGGACACGTGGCATGTCGAGACCGGGCTCGAACTTCAAGACGAGTTTGCGGATATGTTCCTGACGGACCTTGGCGACGGAAGGTTTGTCGGGACCGAGCACGCGGGAGCCGAACCACTGGCGCAGCCAAGAGGCCATGAGCAGGGAGGCATCGTGGACTATGGCGTCGGTGCGGTGGCGCAGGAAGACGTACACCAGGCGGGTGTAAGGGGGATAGCGGAAGGCCTGACGCTCAGCGGTGAGCTGGCGGTAGAGGGTAGGGTAGTCGTTGTGGACGACATGGCTGATGACGGGCAGCTCCTTCTGCTTGGTCTGTAGGATGACTAGTCCGCGACGCCCCTTGCGTCCAGCTCGTCCGCTGACCTGAGCCATCATCATGAAGGCGTGTTCGTAGGCACGGAAGTCGGGCTGGTTGAGCATGCTGTCGGCATTGATGATGCCTACCACGGAAACGCGGTCGAAATCGAGACCTTTCGACACCATCTGCGTGCCAATGAGGATGTTGGTGCGATGGGCGGAGAAGTCGCTGATGATGCGCTCATAGGCATTGCGCGTGCGGGTGGTGTCAAGGTCCATGCGGGCTATGCGGGCCTCTGGGAAGCACTCGCGTAGCTGCTGTTCAATTTTCTCTGTACCGTAGCCGTGGGTGCGCAGGTCGGTGGTTTCGCAACAGGGACACACGGTGGGTACGCTATAGGTGGCTCCGCAATAGTGGCAGGTGAGCTGGTTGAGTTGGCGGTGGTAGGTCAGCGTAACGTCGCAGTGCTGACAGCGTGGCACCCAGCCGCACTGGTGACACTCGAGCATGGGAGCAAAACCGCGACGGTTCTGGAAGAGGATGGCTTGTTCGCCGCGTTCGAGGGCTTCGCGGATGCGTGTTAGCAGGAGGGGTGAAAAGGGACCTGCCATCATCTTGCGGTGCTGCAGGTCAGCGGTGTCAACAACCTGAATTTCGGGGAGCTGCATGCCTTTGTAACGCTCCTTCAGCTCCACTAGCCCGTATTTACCCGTTTTGGCATTGTGATAGCTTTCAAGCGAAGGCGTCGCAGTACCCAATAAGACTTTGGCTTTTGGCTTTTGGCTTTTGGCTTTTGGCTTAGAACCATCTGCTAATTGCCAATCGCCAACTGCCAGATGTGCCAGCATGATGGCGGCGCTGCGGGCATGATAGCGGGGAGCGGGGTCTTGCTGCTTGTAGCTGGTTTCGTGCTCTTCATCGATGATGACCAGCCCTAGACGCTGGAAAGGCAGGAAGACGGCGGACCGGGCACCGAGAATGATGTCGTAGGGACGGTCGGAGAGCTGGCGTTGCCAAATTTCTACTCGTTCGGCATCGGCATATTTGGAATGGTAGATGCCCAGACGATCGCCGAAGATGCGCTGCAGACGTTGCATAATCTGAACGGTGAGGGCTATCTCAGGCAGGAGGTATAGCACCTGTTCGTGGCGCTCCAAGGCGCGCTCAATGAGGTGGATGTAGATTTCTGTCTTACCAGAGCCCGTGACGCCATGCAACAGGGTGACATGCTTCGTGGCCATTGTCGTCAGCAGGACGTCGTAAGCCTGCTGTTGGGGAGCGGTCAGCGGCTGAATGAGTTCAGGACGGTAGGGACCGCCGTGGTTCAGACGGCCTACTTCGCGCTCGTAGCACTCTAAGAACTGGCGCTTGACGAGCTGGTTCAGCGTGTCTGACGAGGCACCACTGGCGTTCAGCAGTTCCTCTTTCGTTACTTCAGAAATGTTGAATGGATCCCCATGATCCTCATCAAACTGGTCCCAATGCGACAGAGCCAGATATTCCGTGAAGGCCTGGAGCTGCTTTCTGGCACGCGACAGCACGTTGAGGGCGATGTGGAGTGCCGTAGCGTTGCGGTACTGCGGTGTCAGACGAATGTAGGTCTCGGTACGGGGACGGTAGCCGTCTTCGGCCTTCAGACCGGCAGGCAGGGCAGCCTTGTAGACGTCGCCAATAGGTGACAGGTAGTAGTCAGCCATCCACTGCCAGTGCGCGAGCTGCTGCTGGGTGACAACGGGTGTGGCGTCGAGCACTTGTTCGATGGTCTTTACGGCATAGCCCTGGGGCTGTGTGTCGTGCAGACGGGCTATGAGTCCGACGTACTTCTTGGAACGTCCGAAGCTGACCAGTACACGCATGCCAACCTGTACTGTCGCTCCTTCCGGAACGGCGTAGGTAAAGTAGCCTTGCAAAGGTACAGGCAGGATGATGTCAGCGTAGGACATGTGAAGTGATAAGTGATAAGTTAGCGGGCGTCGGAGGTGAGGGTGACGACGGCACCCGTGGCCGGATGAAGCTGCATGTGTGTGAGGTAGCGCTTGAAGAGGTCACCATCACGCAACTCAACGGTACCAAACTGAGCCAGTGGCACGTCGTAGGTGTCGAGCAGATGGTCGCCTTGGTAGAGGGTGACCTGAGCCATGCCGGGAACATTGACGTAGAAGCCCTTCTGCTTCTTGCTTCTCTCCTTGAGCAGCTTGGCCTGGGCCTTGGGGTCATCGGGCATCTCCTGAATAGCCGGATTCTGGTCCTTTATACTTATATAATAAGGTGTACCCGAGAGGTCGTCGGCATCGACAACACCTAGGCGACGGGACAGACGGAAAACGACGTCGCGCTCTACTTCCTTGTCGGGACAATAGATGACGGTGGTAACGGTTGTGTCGCATTGTGTGATACCCGTGAACAGGGCTGTCAATGAACGGCTCTGCTCATCAATCTCACGCAGCATCAGCTGCAACTGGCGCTCATCCTGAGGCATCTCGTCGGCCTCGCCGGTAATGAGCAGCTGACGTTGCTCGCGGAGGTCGAGGATCTGGCGGGCAATCAGTTCCGCTTTCTTGGCCGTACTACCGGCTGCCAGGACTTCTGCCGACAGGTAAGAAATGGCCTTCGGTTCCGGATTACGTTTCTCCGACGGATTGGAGTGTGGTGTTGCGATCTTCTGACTTGTCGTCGCAAGGCGACTGTGATCAGAATACCCGTCCCCATAATCCATCGGGGCAGCATTAACAGCTAACAGGATGCCGTCGCTGTTGATGACGGTCTCGTCGGTCTCGGACTTGCCTTTCAGACGGAAACTAAAGCATTTGGAAGTGTCCCGGACACCCACAGACGTCAGACTGTAGGCTATGACACGATGGCTGGTCTCGGCTGACTGTCGGACGTCAGCGACTTTCAGATAACGCTCGGCATAGCGTGCAAAATCACCAGGGGTATAGACTATCTTCTCAATGGTCAGTGTCAGTCTCAAGGCGGTTTTCGGCAAGTAGTAGGTTGTACCCTCTGCCATCTGACCAGGTTGTAGCCACACAATCTCGGGCTGGGCAGATGACGTGAGGAGTGAGAGGTGAGAAATGAGAAGTAGAAGCAGTATCTTTTTCATTCTTTCAGACGTTTAAAGGCTCGTGCTAAATAACGGATGATATCGCTGGCCAAGAGACTCTCTTCGCCTAAGTCGTGTGCTGCCAGGTCACCAGCCAGTCCGTGTAGCCAAGTGCCGACAATACAGGCTTCGGGAGCCTTGTAGCCACGAGCCAGCAAACCGGTGATGATACCTGTGAGGACGTCGCCGCTGCCTGCCGTAGCCATACCTGCATTACCCGTGGGATTGAAGAAAACGTGACCGTCTGGCATACAGATGGCCGTATAGCGGCCCTTCAGGATGACGTAGCCCTTCAGTCGGCCGGCCAGATTGATGGCCTTGGTGAGTCGTTCGTAACTGTCGGCGGAATGACCCTCAAGACGGTCGAGCTCCTTGGCATGAGGCGTGAGGATAATGCCCTGTGGCAACTGCTGCAACCAAGCGCGGTGATTGGCCAGAATGTTCAGTGCATCAGCATCGGCCACGATAGGACACTGGGTGCGGCGCAGTTGGGCAATGAGGGCTATGGCCGTCTGCTCACTCTGACCAAGTCCGGGACCAATGCCCATGGCGTCGAAGTCTTCGGTGTCGACAGCCTCGGCAAAATAGGTCTCCTCGTTACCTGTCTGAATGACAGCCTCGGGAACGGACATCTGTAATATGTGAATATTGCGCTTTGGAGTATTAACCGTTACCTTGCCGGCACCGGAACGCAGACAGGCACGGGCGGCCAGAACGGCGGCGCCGGCCATGCAATAGCTACCCGCAATGAGCAAGGCGTTGCCCATCTGGCCTTTGTGGGCAAAGGGATTACGGCCGATGAGCATCTGACGGACGGAGGATTCCTCAACAACAGTATACTGGGCCTCAATCTTGGCCATACCCTCCTGACTCAAACGGATGTCGAGGACGCGTAATTGTCCAAGGAATACCTGATTCTCCGGGAACAGGAACGACAGCTTGGGCTGTTGGATGGTCAGCGTCAGATGGGCTCGGATGATGTTGGCACGGACGTTGTAGGTATTGTCTTCGGTCATTAGTCCCGATGGCACATCGATGCTGACAACCTGGGCAGGAGAGGCGTTGATATACTTGACCAGCGAGGCAAAACCACCGGCCAAAGGCTTGTTGAGACCGGAACCGAACAGACCGTCGATAACCATCATGCTGGCTTCCAGTTTGGGCGGGTCGAATTCCTCGATGACTTCTACAAACTGCTTCACCTGCTTCGTTTCCGTCAGGCGCTGCTTGTTGGCAGCACAGTCGGGTGACAGGTGTCCGCTGATGTTGAAGAGGTAAACACTGACTTGGTAGTTCCTTATGGCCAACAAGCGTGCCACAGCCAACGCGTCGCCACCATTGTTGCCGGGACCTGCAAAGACGATGACAGGCATCGTGGCAGGATATACTTCAGTGATGGCTTGTGTCAGTGTCTTAGCGGCACGTTCCATAAGATCGAGGCTCGGAATGGGCTCGTTCTCGATGGTATATTTATCCAGTTCGTGGATCTGATTACTTGTAAATATCTTCATTTGACTGCAAAAATACGAAATATTTCTTAATACTTCATTCTTAATTCTCAATTTTTTCGTAAATTTGCATCAAATTTATAGTTTTCGCGTTATGAGTATCGTAAAAATCAAGGACAAGACGTTTAAAACGTCCATTACTGAAGAACAAATCAAGGCACGTGTGAAGGAACTGGCTGCCCGCATCAGTCACGACATGGAAGGTAAGAATCCGCTGCTGTTAGGTGTGCTGAACGGCGCGTTTATATTTGCCGCCGACCTGATGCGTGAGATGACTATTCCCTGTGAAATCACGTTTGTGAAGCTGGCTTCCTATCAGGGTACCATCTCTACGGGAAAAATCAAGGAGGTGCTGGGTATCAATGAAGATCTGACTGGTCGTCATGTCATCATTGTCGAAGACATTGTGGACACAGGTCAGACGATGAAACAGATGATGGAGTCGCTGGGTACGCGAAACCTGGCTTCCATCCATATCTGTACGCTCTTTGTCAAGCCCGACAAGTTGAAGGAACCGCTCGACATTGAGTATGCGGCATTCTCAATACCGAACGACTTCATTCTGGGTTACGGCCTGGACTACGACCAGGAGGGACGCTGGCTGCGGGAAATCTATACTTTGTGTGAGGACTAATTATGAGACAGATAAAACTTCCACATGTTCCCAGTGACGTGGAGGCACGCAAGAGCGACCTCCTGACCGATTTATGGTATAAGGGAAAAGAGACACAAATTAAACGTGATGAACAAGAAAAACGAATCCATATGAAGAACATTGTTATTTTCGGTGCCCCTGGTTCTGGAAAGGGAACACAGAGCGACCTGATGATTGAGCACTACGGTTTGGGACATATCTCTACTGGTGATGTGCTGCGTGAAGAAATCAAGAAAGGTACGGAGCTGGGAAAGACGGCTCAGAGTTATATTGACAAGGGCAACCTGATTCCCGACGACTTGATGATTTCTATCCTGGCCGGTGTCTACGACTCTTTCGGTCGTGGCCACAAGGGTGTTATCTTCGATGGTTTCCCCCGCACTATTCCGCAGGCTGAGGCCCTGAAGAAGATGCTGGAGGAGCGTGGTGACAAGGTGGCTGCCATGATAGAGCTGGACGTGCCTGAGGACGAACTTATGAAGCGTCTGATTCTTCGCGGTCAGCAGAGTGGTCGTGCCGACGACAACGAGGAGACCATCAAGAAGCGCCTTGTGGTGTATCATTCACAGACACAGCCGCTTATCGACTGGTACAAGAAGGAAGGTCTGCACCACCACATCAACGGCTTAGGAGCGTTGGAGCGCATTTTCGCGGACATCTGCAACGTAATAGATAACTTGTGATTTTTTGCAAGGACTACAGGACTAACAGGACTCTCCACATGATAAAAGTCCATAAAGTCCTGTAGTCCTTGCTAAAATAATAATATGGAAAGTAATTTCGTAGACTACGTTAAAATCATGTGCCGTTCAGGCAAGGGCGGGCGAGGGTCGATGCACCTCCGCCATGTGAAGTATAACCCGAATGGCGGACCTGACGGCGGTGACGGCGGTAATGGTGGCAGCATCATTCTGCGTGGTAATCATAACTACTGGACGCTGCTGCACCTGAAGTATGAGCGTCACATCTTTGCTGAACATGGCGGCAACGGGGGACGCGACAAATGTCACGGCACCAACGGCAAGGACATATATATCGATGTGCCTTGCGGAACTGTGGTGTATGATGCCGAGACGGGAAAGTATGTCTGTGATATTACTTACGACGGTCAGGAAATCGTACTGCTGAAAGGCGGACGGGGTGGTCTGGGAAATTTCCAGTTCCGCAGTGCTACCAATCAGGCACCGCGTTATGCCCAGCCTGGTGAACCCATGCAGGAGATGACCATCATCCTGGAACTGAAGCTGCTGGCGGACGTCGGACTGGTGGGATTTCCCAATGCCGGTAAGTCGACGCTGTTGTCTGCATTGTCGAACGCCCGTCCTAAGATTGCTAACTATCCGTTTACCACGATGGAGCCCTCATTGGGTATTGTGGGCTATCGCGATGGCAAGTCGTTCGTTATGGCCGACATTCCTGGTATCATCGAGGGGGCTGCTGAGGGCAAAGGCTTAGGACTGCGTTTCCTGCGCCACATCGAGCGTAACTCGCTGTTGCTCTTCATGGTGCCTGGTGATACGGATGATATCAAGCATGAATATGAGATTCTGCTCGACGAGCTGCGCCGTTTCAATCCTGATATGTTGACGAAGCACCGTGTGCTAGCCATCACCAAATGCGACCTGTTGGACGAGGAACTGATAGAGATGCTGCGTGAGACATTGCCTGACGACCTGCCTTGTGTCTTTATCTCGGCAGTGGCACAGCAGGGCCTTGACACCCTGAAAGATGTGTTGTGGGCTGAGCTGAATGCTGAGAGCAACAAGCTGGCAGCCGTGATGGCTGAAGATACCCTCGTGCATCGTGACAAGGACATGACACGCTTTGCGGAGGAACTGGCCGATGAGGGCGAGGATGAGGATATCGAGTATATTGATGACGAGGATATCGAAGATGTGGAAGACTACGATGACTTTGAATACGAGGAGGACGTTGATGAGGATTAGAACGATTCTGCTTGCTGTCCTGCTGGTACATACTGTGTCGTCATGTGCGCAGAGCTTTACGGCTTTGGAACAGCAGCAGATCAGTATTGAGGATCCCACACTCTTTGAGAAGTCGGAAGCTTTTACCATTGACTTTGCCGCCATGCGCGACAAAGACTATTCGTTTCCCCTGCCGGTGGGTAAGGCTAAAATGGGTAAGGATTATATGGTGGAGATAGAAACCCAGAAGGGCGATGCCGTTAAGGCGATGTTTGCCGGTACGGTGCGCCTGTCGAAGAATAATCCGCCCTTTGGTAATGTTATCGTCATTCGCCACGACAACGGACTGGAGACAGTCTATGGCAATAATGCACAGAATCTGGTGAAATCGGGCGACCGTGTGAAGGCCGGTCAGACCATTGCTATTGTCGGAACGGACAAGGGACGTACCTATTGCTTGTTTGCGGTGATGGTCAACGGTAGTCGCATTAATCCGGAAATCATCGTCAGCTTAGACAGCCACCGCTTACGTCCGCAGACTATCCTGTGTCAGAAGACTGCCACGTGGAAGGTGGAAGTCAGTGTGCTGAAAGAGCCACAGCCTGATGATGCTATCGCCAAACAGTGGTGGTGCTATCCGTTGGCTGGCGCGAAAGTCATCAGCCCCTACGGTGGTCGTGGCGGTCGCCAGCATACAGGTACAGACCTCAAGACCAAACCGAATGATGAGATACGTGCAGCCTTTGATGGAGAAGTCGTCTTTTCTGCCAATTATGCCGGCTACGGCAATCTCATCCGCATCAAGCATGCCAACGGCCTGGAAACCTATTATAGTCATAACTCCAAGAATATGGTGAAGGTCGGTGACCGTGTCAAGGCCGGTGATGTTATTGCACTGACTGGCCGTACAGGCCGTGCTACGACTGAGCACCTGCATTTTGAGACACGCATCAACGGCCAGAGTGTCAACTCCGCCCGTTTCTTCGACCATGACCGCCATCAACTTCGTTTCGAAGCCTTCAGCAAGGATGGCAAGATTAAGTCTGTTAAAGTGGGTAAAAAGGAGAAAGTGAAGGCAGGCAAGAAAACGAAGAAGTCCAAGAAAAGCAGAAGGTCCAAGAAGTCAAAGAAGGCTAGGAAAAACAAATGATGGGCGTGCTCACAGGTCAGATTGACTGTGCGGGAAGCTTTGATAATGTGCGTTGACGTTGAATTCCCTGCGATTCTGATGGAAATTTCCCGCGATTCTTATCTACTTTTCCCGCGATTCTTAGCAAGAATCGCGGGAAATTTTAGTTAGTTTTGCAGGAGATTTTATGAGAATTGCAGGAAATATGACAGCAGTGAGCCTATTTTCTGCTTCTGATGCTTGTCTTTTTGGATATAAATGCGTATCTTTGCAGCATTGTTGCGACGAAAAGTTGCATAAGAAGAACATGAATGTCTGAATGAGAAGGACATGAATATGAATTTAAACAAGTAATAATGAAGGGATCAGTACGGTTTTATGCTGTCAACGACCAGCGTAAGACAGCACCCAAGAAGGGCTATTCGCTGCGTCCGTTGCGTTTGACGACTATTGACTCACGGACATTGGCGCAACACGTAGAGCTGGATTCGCACATTGACAGTGCGCGGGTGGAGTATGTGATGGCATCGGTGGCGAAGCAGATTCGCCAGTTGGTGCTCAACGGTCATAAGGTTGAAATGGGTGAACTGGGCACCATCGGATTGACGTGTCAGGGCACAGGCAGTGAAGCCGAGGATGAGGTGTCGGTGAAAAACAATGTCAAGGGGCTGAAGTTTACGTTCCGTCCGTCGGTGACGCTAAAGGAAAAGCTTCGGACGGTGAAGTGCGAACTGGTGGTGCTGGATGCCTGCGATGGTCGCAAACATGACGAGAACGGTGCAGTACTGATAGAATCGGGAAAGGAGTGAGGCTTATGGGTAAAATACATCTGAAGACATATCAGTTCAACAGTGAAAGCAACCCACGGAGTCGGGGCAAGTGGTACCCTCGGATAGAGCACTATTCTACCATCAACACGAAGGAGCTGTGTAGGCTTGCTGCTGAGGATTCACACCTCGAACCATCGGAGGTGGTGTATATTTTGAGTGCGCTGGTGAAACAGATTGAGGAATTGGTGTTCAACGGGCATACCATCGTTATTCCCGAGCTTGGTACGCTGTCAATCGCCGCTGACACCCGGACGGTGGAGAGTTACGATGACGTCAGGTGCGACGCGCTCATCAGACAGTTGCGGTTGAACCTGCGCGTGACACCGCAGCTGAGGGAGGAACTAAGGAAAGTAAGGTTGCAGATTATCAAGGGATTATAATTTTTCTCTACTTTTTTGTTTATAAGTATCAAAAAACTTTCATCCCCAGCTCCACCCAAATGAAGTCGGGGATGAAATGAGTTAAGGCAGAGGTGAATCAAGGGCTTATAATCTGTTAATGAACCAGAGTCCCTTGACCTATACACTTCCAGTACCTAAAGAAGTGCAGGAAGTGTGGGATGAAAAGTGGCAGATTGCACAGACGGGCATCCCCCTGTGACAAGAAGTCTGTGATATACGAATAACTGATAAAAAATAAGCCAATATGTTTGCATTTTAGCGGAGTTTTGAAATAAAATTTGCACCTTTGCAGACAGAATTCTGTAAAAACCATGCATAGTCAACTTAATATTTAGCTACAATGTGCGTATTATAGATGTATATGACACGTCAGGAGTTTGAACATATCGCCGCGCAGTTGCGTCAGAAGGTACTGAAAATCAGCACCCAGTTCTTCGCATCGCGTCAGGATGCTGAGGATGCTGCGCAAGAAACTATGGTACAGCTATGGCGATACTGCGAACAGATAGACGCTAGTAGAAACATAGATGCGCTGGCAGTGCGAGTGGCCAAGAACTGCTGCGTGAGCATGTATCGCCAACAGCAGCACACAGCCGATATAAACCAGCAAACGCTGAAAAATGCTGCCACCGATGCCTCGCCGCAACAGCAACTGGAGGCCAAGGATACACAGCGGATGCTGAACGAGGCGCTAAGCCTGCTGAAACCTCGAGAACGCGAACTCTTTGATATGCGCGCCGTGATGGGACTATCAAATGACGAAATCTCCAGCCAGACGGGCATACCCAAAACGTCGATAGCCCCGATGGTATCGGAAGCACGAAAGAAAGTAATGGCAGAACTAATTAAACGCATGAAGCAATGACAAACAAGGATATACAACACCTCATCGACAAGTATCTCTCAGGCGAGACATCGCCTGCTAAGGAGCTACAGCTGGCCAGCGAGTTGCAGCATTGCGACAATATGACCGACGAATGGCAGGCCGTAAGCATTATGCTGGGCACGCTGACTCAGGGTGAGGCCGAATACGATAGCATTATGGCCAGTCGCAAGTCTTCATCCAGCAAGCTTTCGGCAGTCATCGTCGCCCTGCGCATCATATCATCGGTAGCAGCAGTATATCTGGTAGGACTGTTCATTTGGCTACAGACGGAACCTGCGCCCAAAGCTGCAACCGCATATATTAATAAGGTAAAACAAACCCAAACGCCCCCAGCGCTCGAATATTGCACTGAAGGCACACCCCTGGAAATCCTGATGTGCTACTTGAAGCACCGACAGTCACAACCTGATACTTACAAACAATTAAAACTCATGAATTATGAAAACCAATAGATTGTATATCATCACCGCAGCCTTAGTGCTACTGATTACATCGTGCAATGACGATTCGAGCATGCTTACCATCATCAACGAGGATGGCACTTGCAGCCGCGAGATGAGTTTTCATCCTTATCCTCAAGATGTTATGGCTCCGGTTGATGAACCTATCGAAAATAATGGACTGCACTTCAATTCCGATTGGGAGCGCACATGGTCGGTCATGGGCGACAGCACTCGCCACGCATGTCCGATGACCGAAGCCCAGTGGGACAGCCTGCAAAAAGTGTTCCCTAAGGAGAATGTGCGCAGTCATATCCTGATGCACACAAAGCGCGTCTTCAGTTCGGTGACCGAGATGAGTGACTCGCTCACCAAGGTGGTCAGCCATCTGTTCCAAGCCACAGCGTCGCTCAACAAGCACTTCAAGTGGTTTTATACCGACTACGATTACTCCGAAATCTACTCCATCACCGACAAGCAGCAGATGTTCCCCATTCCACTCAATCGGTTTGTGAGTGCCGACACAGCATCGTATTGGTTTACGGGGCAGCCCAATTTGGCCGAAGGTCTGACAGGTTCTGAGCAGAAAGAGATGCTTGATGAAATCGAGTCGCAGATAAGCAAGTGGATGAACGCCAACACCTTCGAATACATCTACACCTACATAGCCAATGTATTCTGGAACGACATCAAAAATCCGACTGTAAGCAAGGAGCAGTTCCTGGCCAACAAAGATTCTCTTATCATGTCGCCGGCCGTAGCAAATATGACTATATTTGATGAACCCGAACAGGTGGCAAAGATTCTCAAGGATTATTATCATACCGATGCTTTTGAGCCGCTATTCCACGAGGACAAGCATTGGGATAGGATTCTGGACCACCAATATATGAGCCTAAAAAAACTGATATGGATGAAGCCACAGCTTAATCTGGTGATGCCAGGCCATGTGATAGATGGCGGCATGGGTAAGGTTGACGGTAACGTAATCCACTACAGATTCTCAGGCGAGCGTCTATTGCCGCACGAATATGTCATCTCAGCCACATCGCGCGTCATTCACATTTGGGCTTACATAGTCACCATCCTGGTCATCATCATTGCCATCGGCAGTTTCATTTATCGCCGCAAGTAACTAATGTGAGTTCGACGAATTTAGAATAATGCTAATTGGGGGAATTGCGGAAAAATTGTTATTCTGTCTTACGAGTTACTTTGTCTTACATGTTTCTTTGTCTAAATCTCTCTCAGCCCATAGGCATCATCGGTTTTAGAGGGTTCAACATTCGTTGTTATACTATACACCGACGTAATCCAGTGGGTTCCTCTTGATAAGAAGAGGGTAACGCTCGGGATGGCGAAGGCTGTCGATTTCAAGGTCTACATCAAGGTCGGGCCACTCAATGGCTTCAGGGCCTGACATCTGTACATTGAGTACACTACGGATGGGAGCATCCTGCATCCAGGGAACACGATTGTATGACAGGAAATAGTCGTGTCCCTGTACGGAGAGCATGATGCCTTGCGCATTAATCATCAATACGCTTACCAATGTGCTCGCGGAATTGTTCCTTAAATTTGTCTGCATATATATTCGTCCTCTCGTTTGAATACTATGAGTTATCTACAGCCTTAACAAATCTTTGACGGAATAGATAGTACTTAGTGCCTCAAACGAGAAATACTGATCGTCCATAATCATCCAGTCTTCACGCTGTTTACGTGTGAGGTGTTTAATATCTGGAAACATAGAGATTGGAACAATGATTTCACGTCCGTCTGTCAGGTATGCGGCCATTGTACCACGTTTGACTTTGAAGTCAAGTTTCTTTATTCCTAAATTCGTGTCTTTAAATTTGCACATGTTGTCCTCCAATTTATTTAATTCGTTTAATTTGTATCTTTTTTCCAGCAAACACGTCATCGATGAGCCGGTTCAATTCTTCCCAATGTTCGTCGATAGCAGTAATGATTTTGGCTTCTTCATCAGCAGATAGTTCCGACCATGCAATTTCTATTTTCTTCTTTCCATCCTCTTCAATCCATATCTTTGCTACGGTATCTCCTCTGTGTGATTTCTTGCTTCCACGTCGTACCACATGAACATGTCTGCGATTCTCTGTAGCATCAGCAGGAAAGACAGATAAAATGAAGTATAACAAAAGCATCAGTTTGCCCATAATCTTACTTGACTATATTCGCTTGCAAAGGTAGGGATTATTTTTGAAATAGCAAAGGAAAAGAAGAAAATGTTTGGGAATAACAAAAAAAGAGCCAACGATGTGGCTCTTTTATGGATTGTGGTATGTTTGTTTGCTTAGTTGAACTTCAGAATCTGACCGGCCTTCAGCTTGGCATTCTTCTTCAGGTGGTTGAGCTTCATGATGGCTTCAACCGTCGTGCCACGCTTCTTGGCGATAGAGTAGAGGGTTTCGCCTTTCTTGACCTTGTGGAAACGGCTCTCCTGAGCATAGCTGGCAGCAGGGGCTGCTGTAGCCAACTCCACTTCCTCGTCACTCTCGGCAGAGTAGCCGCCACTGACACCACGCAGACGGGTGGCAGCGATAGACTCACGCTGATAGGTTGACTTATGGAAAGTGTAGTAGTCGTCAACGACATCCTGATTGCGGAAGTCGAACATCAAAGCTGGGTTTAGGGCGATACCGCAGAGACGGGTCTCGAAATGCAGGTGGGAACCAGTGCTACGACCGGTGTTGCCACCCAAACCGATGGGATCTCCTGCACGGACTTCCTGATCCTCAACAACCAGCTGCTTCGACATGTGGGCATAGTAGGTCTCCAGACCGTTGTCGTGGCGGATGACGACATACTTACCGTAGCCGCGTCCTTCATAGCGTACGACACGTACCCGGCCGTCAAAGGCAGCACGGATGGTGTCACCGATATATACCTTGATGTCCAAACCTTTATGCTGGCGTCCCCAACGTGAACCGAAGTTCGATGTCAGTACACGGCTGGTAGTGGGCATGCAGAAATTCTTCAGGGAGATACGGAATGTATCGGGGAGAACGGTGACGTGGCTGTGGGCATGGCTGTTGTCCCAATCGTCATATAAGTCGGCAGAGGGTGCCTCATAGCTTTCTATCTCTATCAGTCGGTGCAGTGCTACACTGTCCACGGCTTTCATCTTTCTGTCAATAGGTGCCTGACGTGCCAACAAGTCCTGTCCCATCGTTGGGAGGGTGCTCATCGTTGCTAAAGCCAGGAATGCAATTGTCTTCAATATCTTCATTATAAAATATTTTGGTTCAGATTAGATTTCGTTCATTAACGATAATAAAACGTTGCAAAGGTACAAAATATTATGTGAAAGTGTATATTTTATACTATAGGTTTAAGGTTTATTTGTGTGTTTTAACACTTAATCGCTCGTGAAAGGCCGATTCTGTCTACGAAATAGCAGCCCAATTAATATTTGTTTTACGTAGCTCCCGTAATCTGCGCCACAGTAGGGCGTAACGCTCCGAGACGCAAGTGGGGTCGTCGTCGATGATGATTTGAGCTTCGTCACGGGCCATCTGAACCAGTTGGCCGTCACGGGCAATGTCAGCAATTTTCAAGTCGAAGGCCATACCGCTCTGTTGGGTTCCCTCCAGATCGCCAGGACCACGAAGCTTGAGGTCGGCCTCGGCAATACGGAAACCGTCGTTTGTCTCGCACATGATGTCGATGCGCTTACGGGTGTCCTCAGCTAACTGGAAGCCAGTGACGAGGATGCAATAGCTTTGGTCGGCACCTCGTCCGACGCGGCCTCTGAGCTGGTGCAGCTGGGAGAGTCCGAAGCGTTGAGCCTCCAGGATGACCATGACGGAGGCGTTAGGTACGTTGACACCGACCTCGATGACGGTGGTGGCAACGAGAATCTGTGTTTCGCCACGTACGAACTTCTGCATTTCGGCTTCTTTGTCGGATGCTTTCATCTTGCCGTGTACCTTGCTGAGACGGAACTCAGGGAAGACCTGCTTTAATACCTCAAAGCCGTCTTCAAGGTTTTTGAGGTCTATCTTCTCGCTCTCCTCGATGAGTGGGAATACGATATACACCTGACGTCCTTGGTGAATCTGTTTCCGAATGCCGTCATATAATGATGGTAAACTGCGGTCGTAGACGTGTTGCGTAACAACAGGTTTGCGACCAGGCGGCAGCTCGTCGATGACCGATACATCCAAGTCGCCATAGAGGGTCATGGCCAGTGTACGGGGGATGGGTGTGGCCGTCATCACAAGGACGTGAGGGGGATTGACACTCTTGTTCCATAGCTTGGCACGCTGGGCGACACCGAAGCGGTGCTGTTCGTCAACCACCACCATGCCGAGGTGTGCAAACTGCACCGTATCCTCGATAACGGCATGCGTACCGATGAGAATCTGAACAGTGCCGTCCAGTAGTCCGTCGAGTATTTCCTGTCGGCGCTTGCCTTTGACGATACCTGTCAGCAAGGCCACGCGAATGTCCATGCCTTGCAGAAAGGCCATGATGGTCTGCAGATGCTGTTCGGCCAGTATTTCCGTGGGAGCCATGATGCAGGCCTGATAGCCGTTGTCCAGTGCGATGAGCATCGACATCAGCGCCACGAGGGTTTTCCCGCTACCCACATCACCTTGCAGCAGGCGGTTCATTTGACGTCCGCTGCCCATATCCTTGCGAATCTCACGGATGACACGCTTTTGGGCCTCAGTCAGAGCAAAGGGCAGGTTGTTGTGGTAGAAGTCGTTGAAATTGTCGCCGACTTTCTCAAAGACATACCCACGGTATTTACGACGCTGGTCGCTGGCGTACCTCAAGATATTCAGCTGGACATAGTAGAGCTCCTCGAACTTCAGTCGCACACGAGCCCGTTCCAGTTCCTTGGCATTCTGCGGATAGTGAATTTTGCGCAGGGCCTCGTCACGACTCATCAGGTGCAGCTTCTGCGTGATGAAGTCGGGGAGGGTTTCGGGCAACGGCTCTTTCAGTACGTCGAGGAGCGTCTTGACAAGGCGCTCTACTGAACGGGAGTTCAACCCCATCTTCTTCATCTTCTCGGTGGTGTTGTAGTAGGGCTGCATACCCATGGTTGAGAGCTCTAACTTGTCGGCAGCATCGATGTCTGGGTGAGTGACGTTGATGCGCCCGTTAAAGACGTTAGGTCGACCAAACACGATATATTCCTTGCCGATGGCATAGTTCTGTTTGGCATATTTCCCACCGTTAAACCATGTCAGGTCCATCACCTTGCCCGTGCCGTCGGTGAAGTGGGCCACCACACGTTCCTTGCGGGCACTCATCTTGAACGTCTCGAAACTGAGGATATGGCCTTTTACCTGCACAAAGGGCATGTCGCCAGTCAGTTCGCGGATTTCATAGAGTCGGCTGCGGTCGACGTGTTTATAGGGAAAATACTGCAACAAATCGCCATAGCACGTGATGCCCAACTCTTCGTTGAGCATCTTTTTGCGCGAAGGGCCTACGCCCGGCAGGTATTGTATGTCTTGTTGCAGGATACTTTGCATCGGACTTAACGGACTGACACGGACTTGATATTGCACAACACCTCTGCTATGTTCAAGTCATAGGGCGTTGTTATTTTGATATTCTCACGATTGCCCTCGACGAGGGTGATGTTGGAGCCAAAAGCTTCGACCACACTGGCATCGTCCGTAAAGCCGTCGTTGTATGGCTGCTTGTTGGCTGCTTTCAATAGTTGGATGTCAAAGCACTGAGGCGTCTGCACTAGACGATAATCATCGCGGGGCACTGTAACAGAAGTTTTTTTGCAAGGACTACAGGACTTAAGGACTTTTTCACCGGTTTTGCTATAAGAGTCCTGTAGTCCGCTGCAAATAATTTGACGTAGGGTTTCAACGACAGGTATGACGGGAATAACGGCTTTGGCTATGCGCGCTGTCTCGTAGCAGTTGCGGATGACGTCGATGCTGGGGAAAGGGCGCACGCCATCATGCACACCGACAACACCCTCGGCATTGTCGGGAATCAGGGCAAGACCATGCTGGACACTGTGGAAGCGTGTCTCGCCACCATCGGCTAAGTTGTATTCTACTTTGAAGTCATATTCTTTGCAAAGCTCTTGCCAATACTCCTGCTGTGCTTTGGGTAGCACCAATATAATCTGCAAGTCCACAGAATATTCGCGAAACCGTTCTAGCGTTCGCATGAGTACTGGCTTCCCGCCTATTGGCAAGAATTGCTTGGGAATATCGCTCCCCATCCTCAGGCCTTTCCCGCCTGCCACTATGATGATATAATCCATTTTTTTGCAAAGACTACTGCATCAGGTGCTTGAAACGCATACCCTCGGCAATCTGGTCGGCAGTCTGCTTGTTGACCAACTGGGCGAGCAGTTCATAGGCGAAGGGGAATGCGGCGGCAGGACCCTCGCCTGTGGTGACGTTACCATCGACGGTGAACAGGTCACCCGTGTATTTGGCGTCTTCTAATGCCTGCTCGAAACCTGGATAGCATGTGGCCTTCTTGCCTTCGAGAATACCTAAGGGCGCTAAGACGACAGCAGGTGAAGCACAGATGGCAGCCACCTTCTTGCCAGCCATGTACTGGTCGACGACAGCCTTGCAGACACCCTTGTGCTCAAACAGATTCGAGGCACCAGGCATGCCGCCAGGCAGGAAGATGAGGTCGGCATCCGAGAAGTCGCCTTGCTCGAACATGATGTCTGCTTCGATGTTTACACCATGAGCCGACTGTACCAATGGGAAGTCGCTGATGCTCACGGTTGTTACGTCCAAACCTCCGCGACGCCATACGTCAACGGGAATGAGGGCCTCGACATCCTCGAAGCCGTCAGCTAAGAATACATAAACCTTTTTCATAGTTCTTTTGTTTTTTTGCAAGGACTACAGGACTTTTTCTTAGGATTAGCTGAAGTGCTGAGAGTCCTGTTAGTCCTGTAGTCCTTGCTAAATTATCATTTTAGTGCTTGTAAATACTGTTTGATGGTTTCCTGAAGTCCCATGTAGAGGGCATCGCAGATAAGGGCGTGGCCGATGCTGACCTCGTCTGTCCAGGGAATCTGCTGGTGATAGTAGGCCAGGTTCTCCAGCGACAGGTCATGACCGGCATTGAGTCCAAGACCAACCCGACGGGCTTCCTCGGCGGCGGCTATAAAGGGGGCGATGGCTGCTTCGCGGTCTTTCGCATAGCCTGAGGCATACGGCTCTGTATAGAGCTCCACGCGGTCTGCTCCACATATCTTGGCACCCTCTACCATCCGCGGATCGGCATCGACGAAGATGCTGGTACGGATGCCGGCAGCCTTGAAAGTGGCACAGATATCCGTTAGGAATGTCTTGTTCTCCAGTGTGTCCCAACCGTGATTCGATGTAATTTGGTCGTGTCCATCAGGAACGAGTGTCACCTGTGTCGGCACAACCTCCAGTACCAGTTCGGTAAACGACGGTATGGGGTTGCCCTCAATGTTGAACTCTGTCGTGATTTGTGGACGCAGGTCGCGCACATCCTGATAACGGATATGACGCTCGTCAGGACGCGGATGTACCGTAATACCCTGTGCACCAAATATTTCTGCATCGCGTGCCACTGTCAGCACATTGGGGTTGTTGCCTCCTCTGGCATTGCGCAGAGTGGCTATTTTATTGATATTTACACTGAGTTTTGTCATTTTTTTCACTTTTCACTATTTGTTTTTCGCTTTTTATTTGTACCTTTGCACCATTATGGCGCAAAGTTACGAAAACTTTATGAATTAACAATAAAAAAAGAGCGAAATCTTTATGACGACACATAAACTCCGCTTTGCCATCTTCGGCAATATCTACCAGCCCAGGAAGTCTGTTTCCGTTCAGGGAATCCTGGATTGTCTGTCTGCCCATCAGGCAGTAATCAGTATGGAGCGCCAGTTCTACACCTTCCTCGTTGAGGAACGCCAGCTGTCATTGACGGGAGTCAAAGTTTTCGACAACGATAGTTTTGAGGCCGATTTTGCCATCTCTGTCGGCGGTGATGGTACTTTTTTGCGAACGGCCAGTGTGGTAGGAGCCAAGCAGATACCCATCTTGGGAATCAATACAGGACGTTTGGGCTTCTTGGCAGATGTGAATGAACTGGAGATAGAACGGGCTATTGATGCGCTTTTTGCCGATGACTATAGTGTGGAGTCGCGTGCTGCCATCTTCGTGGAAACGGACAACCACTCGTTGCAAGGCTATGACTGTGCCTTGAACGATGTGGCCATCCTGAAGCGTGATTCGGCGTCGATGATTACCATTCATGCCAGCATCAACGGTGAATACCTGACGACCTATCAGGCCGACGGTCTGGTATTGAGCACACCGACTGGTTCTACGGCTTACTCCCTCAGTGTTGGCGGTCCTATCATCGTTCCTGGCACTCACGTCTTTTCCCTGACGGCTGTTGCCCCCCATTCGCTCAATATCCGTCCTATTGTCGTTTCTGCTGATTCCGTCATCGACCTCACCATTGAGACCCGTACCCACAATTTCCTCGTGGCCTTGGACGGCCGTAGCGAAAAACTCCCTGACACCACGCGCCTCACACTTCGTAAAGCGCCCTATCAGGTACAGGTCATCAAGCGTGCAGGTACCCGTTATTTCAGCACTCTGCGCGAGAAGATGATGTGGGGTGCCGACCAACGAGGTTAAGAATCTTGTATCCAAGCAGTGACTGTTTTAATAAGTAGTCACGTTATTTTATAGATAAGGTTCGCGCGAGGTCTATTGCGCTTTTAGAGCATCCGAAACTTTAAAGAAGGTTAAAGAATTGAACTTTTTGCCCCAAATATTTGGAGCGAAAGGATATTTTTGCCTACTTTTGCAGTGTACTATTAGAGTAATACACTCAAACACTACGAGAAGAAACGTAATAAAGATATATAAACCAAAAAAGAAATGAACGTATGATTGACGTAAAGAACATCAGTTTCAAGTATGCCGGAAGCAAACATCTGGTATTCGACGACTTCAGTCTCAGACTGGAAGAAGACCGCATTTACGGTCTGTTAGGAAAGAACGGTACGGGTAAGAGTACGCTGCTCTACCTGCTCTCAGGACTGCTGCGCCCCTCACAGGGTACAGTATGTTGCGATTCTGTCGCAACAAAAGACCGCGAACCCGAAACTCTGCGCGACATCTTCCTCGTCACGGAAGAGTTCGAGATGCCCGCCATCTGTCTCTCAGAGTATGTGAAGCTCTACAAGCCTTTCTATCCCAATTTCTCTGACGAGATCCTGCAAGGCTGTCTCGCTGACTTCGAACTGCCTGCCGATGTACGTCTGGGTGAACTGTCGATGGGTCAGCGCAAGAAGGCCTACATCGCCTTCGCTATGGCCACCAATACCAAGTACCTGTTGATGGACGAACCCACCAACGGACTCGATATCCCTTCGAAGTCGCAGTTCCGCAAGGTCATTGCCCAGCACATGACGGAGGAGCGTACCGTTGTTATCTCTACCCATCAGGTACACGATGTGGAGCAGATGCTCGACCACATCCTTATCCTCGACCAGCACTCGGTATTGCTGAATGCCTCGATGCAGGACATTCAGGATGCGTACACCTTCGAATTCCGTTCACCTCAGCAAATGGATGACAGCGTGCTTTATGCCGAGCCCACGCTTCAGGGTAATGCAGTCATCACCAAACGCCAGGAAGGTGACGCTGAGACGCAGGTGAACCTTGAACTCCTGTTTAACTACAAGACAACTCCAAAGACAGAACCGGTGCTGTAAAAGGAACCACGAATTTCACGAATTAAACGAATTATTGAATCACAGATTTTCTCGGATTTAAAGAATTAAGAATTATGAGTACTTTCAATACAACAAGATTTTCGCAGGCACTGAAGTGCCAGTTCCTCGTACTGCGCAAGACGTGGATTCGCCTCTTCGGCATCTTTACGCTCGTCATGTTTATGGCCAACCTCTTTTTTACCCGTGTACAAAGCATGAAATACGATGATATGGTCAGCCAATGGCCTATGGAGGATGTTATCAACCGCTATGGCATTTATGTTGGATCGACCACCGGCTTCGGCGTTATCTTCTTCTGTTTCTCGATGCTCTTCGGTGCCAGCTTCCTGTTCTCAGGTATGAAGGACACCCGCAAACGCTCGGCCTTCCTGCTTTGGCCCGTATCCAACCTGGAGAAATACATCATCACTCTGCTGCTATCTGTTCTTTGGCTGGCAATCATCACCTTTGGCGCTTATCTGTTGGCAGATACCCTGCGCGTGTTTATTGACTGGGTGACAGGTCGCGTTGTCATCTGGGGTCTTCCCAAAATAGTTCCTCAAGTTTTTGGTCCTGCATCTTTCGAGTATTGGCAGATAACATGGATGCTCTTCGCCTGGGTATTCTACATCCACTCACTCTATATCCTGGGTGGCACCTTGTTCCGTCGCCAGCAGTTCCTGCTGACCAGTGCCTCGATAGCCGTCGTCGGCATCCTGCTGGTCATGCTTCTGAATCAGATTAATCCCCAGGTTGAGTTCATTACTGGTGATTGGGACGAGAAGACGGAAACATACAACCAGATATTCCATCCCTTCTTCTATATTCTGAACACGGCAGTTTGCCTGCTCATCGTCTTCCACTACTGGGCATCCTACAAGCTTTTTACCCGCATGCAGGTGATTAACAACAAGTGGCTGAATGTTTGATAAACAATAAATACCAGAACATATGACATTTACTAACGATAAAGCGATATACCTCCAGATGGCCGATCGCCTGTGCGACGAGATTCTGGCTGGACGCTATAAGGACGACGAGCGCATTCCCTCCGTCCGTGAGTATGCCGTGCTGTTGGAGGTGAACACCAACACAGCCGTGAAGGCCTATGATGAACTCTCTCGCGCGAACATTATATATAATAAGCGTGGACTGGGTTACTTCGTATCGCCTGGTGCCAAAGAGCAGATTCTCGACGAGCGCCGCCGCGAGTTTATGGACAATAAACTGCCCGAGCTCTTCCGTCAGATGAAACTTTTAGGCATCAAAAAGGTAGAGATTCGCAACCTTTTGGATTCTTTTGACGTCTAAGGAGTAGTATGATACATTTACAAGACATCAACAAAACCTATCAGGGTGCCCAGCCCCTGCATGTGCTGAAGGGTATCACCCTCGATATCAAGAAGGGCGAGTTCGTCAGCATCATGGGGGCCTCGGGTTCCGGTAAGAGTACCCTGCTGAACATTCTGGGTATCCTTGACAACTATGACTCAGGCACTTACGAGCTCAACGGCGTTCCCATCTGGAACCTCTCCGAGACACGTGCTGCCGAGTACCGTAACCGTATGATTGGATTCATCTTCCAGTCATTCAATCTCATCTCGTTCAAGACTGCAGTAGAAAATGTTGAGTTGCCACTTTTTTATCAAGGGGTGTCGCGTAGAAAGCGGCACACCCTTGCTTTGGACTATCTGGAGCGTCTGGGACTGCTCGACTGGGCTGAACACTATCCCAACGAGATGTCGGGTGGTCAGCGTCAGCGTGTGGCCATTGCCCGTGCACTCATCACCAAGCCGCAGATCATTCTGGCCGATGAACCTACTGGTGCCCTCGACTCGAAGACCAGTGTCGAGGTGATGCAGCTGCTGAAGCAGTTGAACCAGGAGGAGAACATGACCCAGATTATCGTTACCCACGACCCTACGGTAGCTGAACAGACCAACCGTATTATCCGCATCAAAGATGGAGTTATTGAATGAAATATGGCAGACGGCACGTCGCAATAAGTTGCGTACCACACTCACTGGCTTTGCTGTGGCGTGGGGCATCTTCATGCTCATCGTGCTGTTGGGTGCCGGCAATGGTCTCATCAATGCCAACCTGAAGCAGAACGAAAACTGGTTGTCGAGTTCGATGATGGTATGGGGCGGAGTTACTTCGAAACCTTATCAAGGTCTGCAGGAAGGACGCAGAATCCGTTTGCAGGCACGTGACATCACCACTACTGAGAAAGAGTTTCCTGAGATTATCGATGAGGTGGGGGCCAGCTACGAGACTTCGGCTACCATCACCAATGGCGATGAGTATATCAGCTCTTCCATTTCTGGCGTCTATCCCAACCATACGAAGATTGACAAGATGGAGCTGCTCTACGGACGCTTTATCAACGATATTGACCTGCGCGAGAAACGTAAAGTGCTTGTAATCAGTAATAAGCAGGCCAGGGAACTGGCGCTCAAGGACTATAAGGTGCTATTGGGTCAGTACGTTAAAGTGGCTGATATCGCTTTCAAGGTGGTAGGCATCTACAAGGACCGTGAAGAGGGACAGTCGGGTGCGTTCTCATCCTACTCAACCATCAAGGGCATCTTCGGAGCCAATACCGATGAGGCAGGCAGCATAGAGTACACCTTCCACGGACTGGCTACAGAACAGGCCAACGAAGACTTTGAGAAGGACTACCGCCGCCGCATCAATGCCAACCATCAGGCACATCCTGAGGATGAGAGCAGTATCTGGCTGTGGAACCGCTATACGTCGAGTTTGCAGATGGAACAGGGCATCGACATCATCCGTACGGCCCTGTGGGTCGTGGGTCTCTTTACGCTATTGAGCGGCATCGTGGGTGTATCGAACATCATGCTGATTACCGTCAAGGAACGTACACATGAGTTTGGCATCCGCAAGGCCATCGGCGCCAAGCCCTGGAATGTCCTGAAACTCATCATCACCGAGAGTGTCATCATCACCACGTTCTTCGGCTATATCGGTATGGTATTGGGCATCGCGGCCAACGAGTATATGGATGCCACGATAGGTCACGAAACCATCGATACCGGTCTCTTCAAGGCCACGATGTTCCTCAATCCCACCGTCGGTCTTGATGTCTGTTTTGAGGCCACGATGGTTATGGTCATCGCAGGTACCATAGCCGGTCTCATCCCCGCCTTCAAGGCCAGTCGCATCCGACCCATTGAAGCCCTTCGCGCCGATTAATAAATAGTGTGTCTGGCGGTTCCGCCGCCAGAAGAAATAAGAATTATGAGAATAGATTTAGATTCATACAGAGAAATCCTCGATACGCTGACGCGCAACAAGTCGCGCTCGTTCCTCACAGGTTTCGGCGTGTTCTGGGGTGTCTTCATGCTCGTCGCACTCATCGGTGGCGGACAGGGACTGAAGGAGATGCTCGAAAAGAATTTCGAGGGATTCGCCCAGAATACCGTCTTTATCTGGGGACAGCAGACTTCGAAGGCCTATAAGGGTTTTCGCAAGGGACGCTGGTGGAGCATGGACTATAAGGACATCCACCGCCTGCGCCAGCGTGTGCCGGAACTCGATGTCGTGGCACCCGTGCTGTTCTCCCCTTGGAACGCCAATCCTACGGCCTACCGCGGTGAGCAGAAAACCACGCCGCGTGTGCAGGGTACGTCGCCCGAATACAGTAAGGTGGTTGCCCCCAAACTCTATTATGGCCGTTACATCAACGAGATGGACATGAAGGAGTGCCGCAAGGTGTGCGTCATCGGTAAGAAAATCTACAAGGAACTCTTCAAAGAGGGTGGGGACCCTTGTGGCAAGAGCATCCGCATCGACTCGACATACTACGAGGTGATAGGTGTGGACTATGCCTCGACGACGATGAACATCAACGGTCGTGCCGATGAGAAAGTCACGTTGCCCATAACCCTGATGCAGATGACGTACAACCGTGGCAACCAGGTGGATATGATTGTGGCGACAGGTCGTCAGGGCGTGGTCATGTCCAGTCTGACAGACCGCATCCGCCAGACGGTCACCATGGCCCACTATGTCGACCCCACCGATGAACAGGGTGCGACGGTGTTCAATACCGAGGTGCTGTTCCAGATCCTGAACAACCTCTTCCGTGGCGTCAACTTCCTCATCTGGCTCGTAGGTCTGGGAACCTTGCTGGCTGGCGCCATCGGTGTGTCGAACATCATGATGGTCACCGTCCGCGAGCGAACCACCGAGATTGGTATTCGCCGTGCCATCGGTGCCACACCGAAGATGATTCTCTCGCAGATCATCTCTGAAAGCATCGTGCTGACCCTTGTGGCGGGCATGAGTGGCATCCTCTTTGGTGTGATGATTCTCCAGATGCTCGAAATGGGCAATACGGAGGACGGCATCGTCACGGCCCACTTCCAGATAGGCTTCTGGACGGCCCTCTTCGCGGCCCTTGTGGTCAGCGCCATGGGTGTGATGGCTGGTCTCGCTCCTGCCGCCCGTGCCATGGCCATCAAGCCCGTCGACGCCATGCGCGACGAATAATAGTGTGGTCAGCGGTTTTTAATAGTGTGGTCAGCGGTTCTGCCGCTGACATCAAAATAACGAAACAACAAACAATAACGAAGATATGAAAAAGTACAGCAAACTGATTATCGCCGCCATTATCGCGTTGATTTTCATTGGAACATTCGTGTTCCTCTGGCAGAAAAGCCAACCCAAGGAGGTCGTCTACAATGAGTTTACACCAACTATGGAGGACATCCAGAAGACGACTATTATTACGGGTAAGATTGAGCCTCGCAACGAGGTAAACATCAAGCCCCAGATTTCCGGCATCATCACCCAGCTCTTGAAGGAGCCAGGCCATTACGTGCAGGCTGGTGAGGTGATTGCCAAGGTGAAGGTGATTCCCGATATGGGCCAGTTGTCGAGTGCCGAGAGTCGTGTCCGTCTGGCCGACATCAACCTGAAACAGGCGCAGGTGGACTTCAATCGCGTGGAGAACCTACACAACCAGAAGCTGATTTCCGACGACGAGTACGATAAGAGTCAGCAAGCTCTCAAACAGGCCAAAGAGGAGAAAGCTGCCGCCGTCGATGCCCTGCAGGTGGTGCGCGACGGTGTGTCGAAGTCGAATGCCTCGGCCTCGTCGACGCTCATCCGTTCGACCATCAGTGGTGTCATCCTCGACATCCCCGTGAAGGTTGGTAACAGCGTCATTCTCTCGAACACCTTCAATGATGGTACCACCATTGCCACTGTGGCCAACATGAACGACCTCATCTTCCGCGGCAACATCGATGAGACCGAGGTGGGACAGCTTGTCAGCGGCATGCCCATGAAGATCACCATCGGTGCCCTGCAGGACCTGAAGTTCGATGCCAATCTGGAATACATCTCGCCCAAGGCTGTCGAGAGCAATGGTGCCAACCAGTTTGAGATCAAGGCCGCCGTCACCGTACCCGCTGATTCCGTCAGCGGGAAGTCCGGCACCCTCCGTTCCGGCTATAGTGCCAATGCTGAAATCGTGCTGGCCAAGGTCGAGCGGGTGCTCAGCGTTCCCGAGAGTGCCATCGAGTTCAGCGGCGACAGCACGTTCGTCTACGTGCTCGCTGGTTCATCCAACGAGAAAAAGTACGAACGCCGCGCCGTTACCACCGGCCTCTCCGACGGTGTGAATATTGAGATTAAGAAGGGCCTCTCGACCAAAGATAAGGTACGTGGCCCGGAGGTGATTACTGATGACGACAAAAATGATTAAGCTATGAAACACCGTTCTGTATGTTGCTATGTCATAGCAACCCTCATCACCCTCCCCATTTCCGCCCGGCACGCCACGTCTGCGGGCGACGGTTCCCCCGTCGCTACAGCCCACGAGTGGTCACTCCGTGAGTGCTGCGACTATGCCATAGAGCACAGCATCAGCATCCAGCAGCGACAGAACCAATGCCGCCAGCAGGAGATACAGTTGTCGACGGCCAGGAACTCACGACTGCCCGACCTCAGCGGCAGTGTCAGCCAGAACTTCTCGTTCGGTCGTGGCCTGACGGCAGAGAATACCTATTCGAACACCAATACCAGTAGTACCAGTTTCCAGTTGGGCACCAGCGTGCCGCTGTTTACGGGTTTCCAGATTCCCAACCAGATCAAGCTCAGCCAGCTGAACCTTGAGGCTGCCACCCAAGACCTCGAGAAGGCCAAGGACGACATCCAGATGCAGGTGGCACAGGCTTACGTGCAGATACTCTACGATATGGAGATGGCTGATGTGGCCCACCGCCAGATTACCATCGATTCTGCCCAGGTGGCACGTCTGCAGGCCTTCGTCCACAACGGCAAGGCCAGCGAGGCTGAACTCTCACAGCAGCGCGCCACACTGGCTAACAGTCGTCTGACGGCTACTCAGGCTGACAACAGGGCGCGCCTGTCGCTGCTCACGCTGACCCAGCTCCTTGAACTCCCCACGCCCGATGGCTTCACCATTGTCCGGCCCGCCCTGAGTGAAGAAAGCGGTTTTGCCGTCGCCACCACTGGTGCCTTCCCTTCCCCCGCCGCTATCTATGCCGAGGCCCTTGGTCTGAAACCTGAGATTGCTGCCCAGCAGTTGCGCCTGCAGGCTGCCGACCGCAACATCAAGGTGGCCCAGGCCGGCTTCTATCCTACGCTCTCGCTCAGCGGAGGCTTAGGCACCAACTACTACACGACCAGCGGTTTCAAGTCCGACGGTTTTGGGTCGCAGCTGAAGAACAACTTCTCGCAGTACATCGGTCTGAACCTGAACATCCCCATCTTCAACCGTTTCCAGACGCGTAACAGCATCCGTACCGCCCGTATCGAACTGGAAAACCAGCAGTTGCAGCTCGACAACACGAAGAAGACGCTGTACAAGGAAATCCAGCAGGTGTACTACAATGCCCGGAATGCCCACGCCAAGGCCCAGAGCAGTCTGGAGGCCCTCGACAGTTCGAAGGATGCCTTTACGCTCATGCAGGCCAAGTACGAGAACGGCAAGGCTACCATCACCGAGTTCAACGAGTCGAAGAACAACTACCTGAAGTGTGAGTCCGACCTTGTTCAGGCCCGTTACGAGTTGCTCTACCAGACGGCTCTCATCGACTTCTACCGCGGTCGCCCGCTCAATTTCTAATGTCAACAGCAAAATAAATGGCGAAATCCTTGCATTTTCGCCATTTTTTTTTGTATCTTTGCATTAGGAAAGAGTTGTGCGTGTTTTTCGCTTTCATACTGAAACTACCATCCAAAATGCATGCCGACCCTTCGCTCCGCATATACTGAGTGCCCGCTCTACGATTGTAGGGCGGGCACTCTGCATTTGTTGATCGGGCGCCCTGCATGAGTTTCCTGCCTGTAAACTCATACTTTCCTCCGTGCAAACCTGTCGTTTCCTCCGTCCTCTCAACCCGCTTGCTCCGTCCTCTCGCCTTAGGTGGTAACGTCGGCCATAAGGTCGCTACGGCCAATGAGGCTGAAGATGGTGATGCGGTTGTCCTCGTTCAGGATGCGTAGCGAGCGCAGTACTTCGCCTAAGGTGGAACCGCTGGTGGTCACGTCGTCAATGACCAGCACGTTCTGCTCGCGTATCGTCCGGCAAAGCTCCTCGTCGGCCTTGTTGGCGAAACGGAGGAACTGTGTCATGTAGGGGCGGAAGCGGCTCTTCTTCACGTCCTTGGCGATGGTGAAGTAGTCCTTCCGGTGAATCAAGTCGAGCATGCCGGCAATCTGCTGGCGCACCTCTTCCTTCTGGGCCTCCGTGTATCGGGGGCGACCGTTCTCAAGCACGTCGTCAAGGTACGCCTCCGTGAAGGCATCCATATCGAAAGATATAATGGCGGGCAGGTTCTTCACCAACTCCATCTTGCGCAACGTGGGCTGGGCGAAGCGGTAGATGTAGCGTAACATGTAGTTGTTGACGCGGCTCGACGATTGCGGCATCACCACGAGGTCGTAGTCGTAGAGGTTGATGTGGCGGTTCAGGTTGTTCACCGCCTTCTGGATGAACTGCGTCAGGTTAGGGTCGTCCTGCAGGCGCTGGGAGAACTTGACGTACTTGATGAATGCCGAGCGGACGCTGCCGTCCACCTCGTCGCCAAACTCATAACCATAGTAGAAGCACTTGCCAAAGGCTTCCACCTGATATCCGTCGCCGGTGAGGCTGACGATGTCACCTGTCCCGTCGTGCTCAAAGTCGAACACGAACCGCTGTTGCTCGCTGTCGAAACTTACGCCCATAATCGTCGTTTGTTACGTTTTACGGTGCAAGGACGGTGCAAGCCGAACGCAATCAAGTTTACTTAGATTCTCTGACCTAAAGATACAGAGTGTGGCATTGCATTGCTGAGGCGCATTCCGTTCTCGCAGCCTTTCGGCTGCAAAGATACACATTATTTCCGAAACCGAGCTCTTTTTAACATGTAATTATCATTAATTGTCCATATAATTAATCATTAATGAGAAATTAATGGATAATTTCCGAGATTCGAAATGCCACATTCTACACCTTTAGTGAGAGAATTAATGTTCAAAGAAAAACCATTCACCGTGAATCATTCACCATGAACCGAAAAGTTAGTTACTCCGGCACTTGACCGGCTTCATTCAGCTCGCTGAGTGCTGGAGCTGCTGTGGCCTCGCCGCTATTCAGGATGATGTTCACAATACCCACGGTGTCGTTCAGGTGATACTTGCTTGTGTAACAGGCCAAATGGCTACACCTATGATTTCAAATCCTTTCATAATTCTTATTACATTGGTTTAATCATTGATTCAATGAAGGCGATTTCCTCGTTTGTTAGTCCATATTTCGCATAGAGTTCTTCATCAGTCCAAGGTTTGCTGAAGTCTTGGAGAGGAACGAATTCAAATACAGAACTTGGATTGTCTTGTGTTTTCTTCTTTATAAATACCACATAACGGAAGAATTTTGTAGACATGTATGAAATGATGTTCTGACATTCAGCCTTAGTAAAGTTTGCATTATAGCCTATAACTAAATATGTTTGAGAACATACACTGTTCGGTTCTCCATAAAATGCCTTTCCAATAATTTGGTGGGGAAATACATCGCCACCATTATATGCTTTCGATATATAAACTTTGTGTATGGATATAGTTTCTTTGTTTTTCGGGATGTCGCTTTCTTTAATCCATCCAAAACCTATTGGATTCATTTGTTTGTTTAGATAGTACTTAATTTGGTGCTCCTCATCTCGTTCTGACACGAATCCAGTCCAACTTGTTGTAAGCAATCCTTCTTTATCAAAATAATGCTGTGGTCCGACATACTTGGAAAAAGAATACTCTGCAAAATAATTACCCTCTATAGCCTTTATTTTGTCAATAACACCTGTAGCAATTGTGTCTCTTATTATGATGCCTGCACCTAATGAATTTAGAAAATCAGATCTATGTGAGATGACTCCATTTTGATGAAGAGTATAATTGCATTTCCCTTTGTAATTATTGCTATATAGGAAATAATTGATTCCTCCTTTTATTTCAACTCCATTAAAACAATCAAGTGCATCATAATAATCATGTATTGTAATAATATGATTGCAGTTTATCATATCATCAACCCAACTATCAGATATTCCTTGTCCTGTTTTTGTCATCCAGCGACTTGGTGCAATCATAGAAATATATGTCGGATTCAGTTTACGAGATATCTCAATAAATTGTGGATAAACAGCAGAAGCAAAAGCGCTGTTAATTTTCGCCTTCTCAGTAGCCTGAATGTTTTGATACGGCGGATTTCCTACTATTGCGTCTAATTTCATATTCGTATTATCGTTTATTTTCCAGAAGTGCTTGCCATCACGGAAAGTATTGATGACAGCCTCTGGGCGTTCTGAAATGTTTTCTATTAAGTTCTTGTAATATTGAGCATTTACCTTTGTATTGCGGAAGCCTGCAAGGGTACGTTTCGTTATGCTTTTTGCCATCGGAGTTTTGCAGACTACAAGGATGTTTTCTTCTATTGCTGCATCCCAAAGGCTTTTGGCGAAGCCGATACCTACTTCGCCATACTTCTTTTTTGCCTCCTCAACCCTGCACCTATATATATTGTAGGCTACATACAATGGATAGAGTCCGCTCTTGGAATTGATTTCAAGGATATGACTGTCAGTACGGAAGACATCTATAGTCACCTGCCCCTGATCTACATAACGAGGAACAGACAAAGGCTGCTTGAACTCTTCATCATAGAAGCACCATCCGCCTAAGCAGTCGCTCATGTGCATATTCACTACTCGCCAAGGAGTCAAAACGGTTTCCTTGTCTGGATTACGGAAGGTATTAAAGATGGCACTGATACGCTCTATTCTTTCCTCAATGGTGAACTTGTCTGCTGCACGAGCCATTTCACGAATACGCTTGCCTGCTTCACGGAAGACATCTGGGTCGTAGTATTTTTTGAACTTCTCAAACTTCTCCTTGTCAACACCCTTTGGCATAAACTCTTCCCATGACTGATCGTCTATCAGTGAGGCAAAGTTGTTGATGGTAATCTCTTCATCTTCATTCTTCAACTCAGCTCCATATATCAACAGAGGCATACGAATGGAAATTCCTCGCAAAATGCTGATGGCATTACGTCGCTGATTACTCATGGCCTTTAGTTCATCGAGTCTAGTTTTTTCTTCAGGAGTCAATTCCTTCTTCTTTTTCTTCTCCAGACGTTCTTTCTCTTCGTATTGTTCATTGGTGAAGCCTTGGTTATTGACATCAATGTCACCCGTTTTCGCCATAGCTTTCGTGGTGCCAATGGTTTTCTTCAGGTCATCGAAATCCTTCAACTCTACATCCGTCAGTTTCAACAACTCGTCGTTATAAAGCGCACCATCCTCGAAGCCGCATTGCACAACCTTTTCAATCTGAGCCTTCTTCAATTGGCTCATCATCTTGTTTACATCGTAAGGCTTCATCTTCGAGCCGTCAATGCTGATGATGGGGCAGAAATTCAGAAAGTCGCCAAGAATCCGTCTATCTTCCTCTGTCTGCTTGCCTGCCTTCGCACTTACTTTGGCTGTTTCTGCCAACACTCTCAGCGTCCTGTCTGGTGCAAAGTCAAAGGCATAGCACTGCTCTTTCATGCGTCCATGATTCTCGTATGGTGTCTGAACACGGAAGATAGTCTGCATATATTGGGCTGCACTGGTGCTGAATGAGCCTGCCATCATAAACACAGCCGTCCAAGGCTTTACACTAACACCTGTTGTCAAACGTCCACAACTGAGTGTAATAGTATAGGTCTCGTCAGGGTCTTTGCCTATGGCTTTGTTCACCATCTGCAAAGCCTCAGCATTCTCTTCGTCCTCATCACCATTACCTGCTACGTTGACAATCTGGAACATTCCAAACACTGGATGTGTCTTTAGTTTTGCACTTAAAACACGAGCAGACTTTACTCCAGGTACCAACCACAGCGTATGGCGGAATATTCTTCGAAAAGTATCGTTGGTATATGGATAGAGGCTGTCTGGATTCTCCTTACAGAGTAAGTCCAGGAAGCGGTCAACATCCTTATCGTGAACGAAGGTATCATCGTCTTTGGTGCGGAAGAATTCGCGGAAGTTGAAAGCTTTTTCGTCCTCCACATATTCTGACATCAGTGTCCCTAAGTCGTATGTATAGATATTGATGGCAGGCAATGAAGCGTATGGGTTAGGTTCGTAGGGGTTATCTGTTGCCCAAGCCTGCTTAGCCTTTTGCTCCATTACATAGTCCCAAGTGAAAATCTCTTCTTCACTATAGTCATCGAAGAGATTGAAAGGTGTACCAGAGAGTTGAAGTACTTTAGTATCCTCCTTGAAGAGTTCCTTCAATACATTTTGTCCGAGTTCCGTCTTGGTGCCTTCGTGAGCCTCGTCAACTATTACGAAGTTCCATTTGGCTGAGAACAGTTCGTTATTCTTATCGAATTTTCCACCCACCTGCTCTGAACCTCTAAGGTCCTGCATTGAAGCAAAATAGACGTACTTACTGCCAGAAGCCACCTTCTTTTCCAAGACTTTGAAATCCTCACCATTTCCTTTCGAACCATAGTGATAGTCCTTCCTGTCGTAGAATATCTTTCCGAAGTCCTCAAACCAGCCTTTATCCACTACTGGGCGATGCGTCAATATAAGAGTACGTTTGAACTCTTCTTCTTTCACTACCTGCAAGGCAGAGAGTGTCTTTCCGAAACGCATCTTGGCATTCCATAACATCTGGTTGCCTCTCTTGAAACGCTTACGGGTCTTTTCAATAGCCTCCTGTTGCTCTGGACGGAAGATGATGGGTGACTGTCCTTGTGTAATCTCTGATGGGTGCAGGCTTGTCTCTCCCTTCTTGACAGCAGCAATGGCTTTCTTCACTGTTTCCAAATCACAGCAGTACCATTCGTCTGCTCCTTTGACACCATCAAACTCCTTCTTCTTTATACCGCTGCGCTCCAACACTTTATGCACCTGCTTGTCGTTGAAAGCCATAATCATACCGCTGCGCACAAAGATGCTGATTTCTGTATGTAGCAACTGATAGGCTATACCTGCTGTCTTGGTGTATTGTCGTATGCGTTTGTGGGCTGCCTCCTGTAATGCTTCTGTATTATTAAAGAGGTTGCTGCCGTCATCTTCGTCAATAGTGGTTTCGCCTATCTTCAAACAATCGCTATGTCGTTCGTCATTGATGGCGAAGACGTAGATTAGTTTGGATTTTAATGAGGATTCAAATGTAGCCATAGGTCGTAGTTATTTCATCAGGTCAATAAATCGAATTTTCTTCTTGTCGTTAGGCCAGTCGCGGATAAGGCAGTATGTGCCATTATGGCGACGGATATCTTCTTGCTGGCAACCAGTACAGTTTACCATCTGTTCTTCTTCTCCGAATAAGGTTTGGATTTTCTCTATCACACCATTCTTGCAACTGTCAGGCACTACGCCTTTCAATCCATCCATCTGCCAGAGGTTCCAGGAAACGATATAGGCGATGTAGTTGATGGATTTGATAAGTGGAGCCTTGCCAAACTTTGCCTGATAATACTCGATGAAAGTCCAAAGCAAAGCCTCACGAGCCAACAGCAGGTTATCACCCTGCCATTCAAAACCATAGATGCTCTTGTAGGCTGTCTGTGCCCAATCAAGCCAATCGCCACTGACATCTACATTCTCGCTGATAACGCGAAGTTTTCTGTCAAGCAGTCCTATGCGTTCGTGCAGGGGGATTGGCTCACCAGTTGTTGCATCGTATCGGCTGACCAAATAGGGAGCTTCACCACAGGTCATTTCCATGCGTGTGGCTCTTACATAGTCCTTCCATGTCTTTCCTTCAGGAAACTCTATCTTATCATTGTTGGCTTTCCAAGTATGGTTTGTGGTATCTTCCGTGTTAAAGACATCCTTTCTGCCAAACCATGCTTCATCAACAAGATTGTTCTGTGCATTGCATACCCATGAGGGTGTGAACACCTCTGCCATATCCTTTGCACGATCAGTCTGATTCTCCTTCGTTTTAAGCACACGAGGACGAATCACCATTCCATGTTCGCCTGTTATCAACTCAGGCAGAATCTCAGAATGGTAGTCATATTCTGAGCCGAGCGCTTCATAGTCATGCGTAGCCCAGAAGATGTTCTTGCCTGTGGTATGGTCGCGAAGAAGAGTGGCTAACACTTCTGGCGACAACTCCATCAGGTCGTCCTCCCTGATATCAATACAGGAAGAACCAGTCTCTTTGTCTGGCATTCTTGCGCTTATAGCAATGGCAAAAGCACTTATCGGAATCTTTTGGGCTTGAAACATCAAGACCTCTACACACGAAAGAAGCGTGTCCGCTCCTTACCGAATGTAGAGGCCCTGAGAAAGCCCAGTTGAATGATAAGTGACGTCCACGCTATAAGCGCGAACAACCACAATTATCGTTATTCAACTATGAAATAAGAAATTTCTCAGGTTTCTACATTCTCCAAATAACTGCTATTGTCGTTATTGTTTAACCCTCGAAAGTCACACCACCTCTCTTCACTCAGAGCACATTTGGCAGTGCTTGACTGCAAAGATACTGAATAATTTTGAAATAACAAAGGAAAAGCGGAAAAAGTTTTGGAATGTCTCACCAGTTATGTGGGGAGTTATGAGGTGTGGAACTTCAATGCAAATTCAGTTAAATTGGTCAGCAAATTCACTGAATTTGGTTAGTAAATTCAGTGAATTTGGTTAGCCGTTTAGCATAAAATGACGCATCAGCGCACTTACTTTGACGCATCATCCCGTATAATCTGACTTGTCGACGAGCATCACCAGTTTCGAGGACCCATCGGTTTTGCGGGTTATATAGGTGGTGCTTAACCAATGGCAATAGTGTACTTGCTCATAAACGAGGCACCCGGCAACAAGTGGTTCATCAGGGGCTTGTCCTTGAACTCTCCCTTGAAATCCCTGGGGTCTCCCACCCCATACCACGGCTCAATGCAGACGAAGGGGGCGTGTTTGTCGTATGGACTCCAGAAGGCGCAGACCGGTGTCTTATACTCCACCGTTACTGCCGGCTCGCCATTGGTATCCATCAGCATGGCGCGATGGGTCTGACTTTTGTGAATCTTCACGGAGTCGTTGCGGAAGAAGTTGTTGTTGATTTCCAAAATACCCATGTCAGCTTCCAGAGGCACTTCCACCATGTCGTGGCTACCGTCGGAATAGCTCTTCAGCGAATCCATCGGTTCCTCATTGTCCAGTTTGATCATGCCTTCCAGTTTACCACCAGGCACATTAAAGGCAGGATGTCCGCCAATCTGGAAATGAATCTCCTTGCTGTCCGTGTTCTCCACATGCCAGATGACATGTACCTTATTGCCTTCCAGACGATAGGTGACAGCAAGGTTGAAACAGAACGGATACACCTTCAGCGTTTCTTCCGACTCATGCAGAGCCAGCGTCACTTTCGTCGCCGTCTGACTGACAACGGTGAAGTCGGTGTCACGTGCAAAACCATGACGAGGCAGATGATACTCTTTTCCGTCAACTACATAGGTATTGTTATTCACACTACAGACGATGGGAAACAAGATAGGTGAATGTCTTGGCCACTGTTCACCAGCCTGCCACATGTACTCCCTTCCTTCGTTGTCTTTCACACTCTGGAGCTCTGCTCCTTTTTCAGCGACACGAATCGCCAATTGTTCGTTTCTTAGTTCTATCATAGCTTATAAGTATTATAATCGTATGCCAAAGAAGGCTCGTAGGTACCACTTGATGTTGTGTACGGCCAGGTTGTCCTTATGGCCGATGTTGGTGAAGTTGAACGACATCGCCAGTCCGCAGAACTTGTTGCTCCACTGGTGGACGACGGCCCCGCGACTAGTGATGATGACCTCGGGGAAGTGGTAGTGCAGGGGTACGTTGTCGTCGCCAAAGGTCATCGACGTCTTGCTGTAGACGATGAATGTAGGCAGTGCGGAGATGTGTAGCAGCCAGTTCTTCGAGGGTACGTAGTTGTAACCGTAGCCCGCCCCGAGTGCAATGTTCGTCATCTTCAGGTGCATCTCCTGTTCCCAGTTCAGTCTGGCATGCTGTCCCTGCGCCGACGCTCCCAACAGGAAACTACCGGCAGAGCGCCGCTGAATGTAGCTTTGCGTCAGTGCTGCGGGGTAGGAGAAACGACGGCTGTTGAAGACATAGTAGGCGTTGGCATTCAGCGTCTTCACCGTCAGCATGTCGGCAGGCAGCTCGATACGTGCTTGTCCGTCGTTCTCATGCCATCCCGTGAAGTTCTTGGCGTCCTGATAGCCCACATCGAAGCCGAAGCGCTTGCCGTAGCTTTTGAAAGCCACCTCATAGTCACGGTACTTGCCCAGCATCTTGGCAGGGTTCAGCGACAGGCTGAGCGACACCCCTAAGTAGCTGACGCCCACGCTCACCGTTGCCTTCTTGTCGGCTTCCATCTCTGACTTGAAATGCAGGCCGTTAGAGATGCCCTCCGACTTCAGTTTCGTCCCCGACACGTTGATGCGTGCCGTAATGGTCCACTTCGTCTGAGGCCGCATGACATAGTCTGTGTCGAGTGTCGCCCTGTAGTATCGGGCAGACAGTGCACTGTCGACCTTGTGACTTTGCACCTTAAGCCATGATCCCTGCGCATGCAGATGGCAGGAGATTGTAATGAGTAAAAGCGTAAAAAAGCAAAAGGGCAAACGGGACTTCATAATTCTTACCTCTTAATTCTTACTCGGCAAAGCCGATACCTCTTAATTCTTACTTCTTAATTCTTACCTCAGAATTCAAATCCTAAGTTCAGGAACAGATACACTTTCTTGGTGTGGTTGCTGTAGCCGAGGGTGGCTCCAGCCGGACCGAACATGGTGTCGTAATAGTAGGCTATCTGAGCACCCAGCAAGGTACGACGGTCGAAGAGGTTCTCCAGATGGGCAGACTGCTGGGCACCGACCATGCGGAGCAACACGTAGTTGTTGCTACCGATGCGCTGCTGGGCCTGCATCTGTACGGCCACAAACTGGTGGTCGACATATTCCATATTGCCGATGCCGGCAAAGGGCATCTGCTGTTCCACATAATGACCGAACCATTCACCGCCGACGGTATTGCCCATGACGGAAGGTACGACGTTGCCGAAGAGCAGACGGCCATAGAGCATCGGCTGCAGCGTGAAGCGACCGCCGAAGGTGAACGACATGCGCCAGTTGGCATTGATATCACTCATGCCGGACTCGTCGTCGAGCTCGGCGAAGTTGTCTGTCAGATAAGCATATTCCGCCTTGAACCGTGCACCGCGTGTCGGGAAAATCCAGTTGTCCTCGCTGTGGTAGTTGATGCGGGCCCTGTAGCTGTAGAAATGCTGGTTTTTGAGTCCCTCCAGCTTCGACGTCTCCGAGCCGAGTTTGTTGCGATAGTGGAAATAGTCCCAGCGCAGTCCCAGCTGCACGTTGAAGTGGCGCAGGTCGTAGTTGAAGGGTATCAGCTCGGCCTGGAACTGGTTGTATTGGATGTTATAGTCGCGGTCGCCTTCCATATAGACGTCCACGTCGTTGCGGAAGAACGTGAAGCTGAACGTGGGACGGGTGAAGCTACGCGGATGGACGGTCAGGTCGCCGCGTGCCATCAGCCGCTTGCCCAGGCGCAGGGTGATGTCGGTGTTCACCGGTATGGCAGTCTTCAGCGGAATGTCGAGACCCAGCTGCACGGAGGCATACTCCTCATTGTCGTAGCGTGCTCCGGCATGCAGCTCCAGCGACTTGCGGTTACCGGCCGTCAGCACCACGCGAACATCGTCGCCGTCGGGCACCAGCCTGCACTCAGCCGTCTGGTAGAACAGGTCGACACGCATGCTCGTGGTCAGTGCCTGCCCCAGTTCGGCGTCGATGCTGTCCTGTTTGTTCAGGTGGAACTTCTGGCGGATGAACCTCTCGTCCTGCGGTGTCATATTCTCAAACGTATAACCCGTGACGTGCTGTTTCTCGGTCATCACCTTCGGACGGAGCGGATGGAGCAGCCGGGGACGGAAGTCCTCGCTGATGCCGATGCGCTTCTTCAGGGCGATAATCTCGTCCCAGTGGCGCATGCTCTCCTCCTCGCCAAAGCGTATCAGCGAGTCGATGGCCTCTGCCGAGAAGCTCGCCGCACCATAGTCGTGCGGGTCGACGTTGATGTGCAGGTCGGTGATGGCAATATTCTCCTCCACCTTGTTCACGCTGTTAATGTCGATAACCTGTCCTATGACGCTCATCGTACCAGAGATGTCCTCGGGCTTCTTGGCTTTGCCCGACAGGGTGACGCCAATCACGATGTCTGCGCCCATTTCTCTGGCCACATCCACGGGGTAGTTGTTGCGCAGGAAACCATCCACCAGCACCATGTCGCCTATTCTCACCGGTGAGAACACCGCCGGAATGGCCATAGATGCACGCATGGCCTGTGGCAGCTTCCCACTGTGGAACACCACTTCCTCGTTTGCCATGATGTCCGTCGCCACACAGGCAAACGGTATGGGTAAGTCGCGTGTGAAGTCCAGCGAGTCGGTATATCCCCAGCACAGCTGCTGGAACAGCTCCGCCAGATTCTTACCTCTGATGATACCTCCCGCCTGCTTGTCGCGCTTGCCCAGCGTCAGTCCCTTACTGAACAAGTACGTATATTGCTTCTGACGGTCACTCAGGCTTTGGTTGCGCAGGTCCTCCTTGTCGGTAATCACGAAGCCCCAGTCCTGTTTGCGCACAATGGAGTCGAGCGAGTTGGCGTTGTAGCCGATGGCATACATACCGCCCACAATGCTACCCATCGACGTACCCGTGATGATGTCGACGGGAATGCCCGCCTTCTCCAGCACTTTCAGCACACCGATATGTGCCATACCCTTGGCGCCGCCGCCGCACAACACCACGCCGACGCGCTTCCTTCCCACAGGCTTCCTGTCGTCCTCCTGTGCATTCACTATGCCGCATATCATCAGTGCGGCAATGACTGTCAATAGTATCCTTTTCATATTTTGGCAGCAAATTTTGGCAGCAAAGATAGTGCAAATCGAGCGAAATACAAAGAAAAAATGGATTTTTTTCTTTTATTTCCGAGATGCAGCCTATCGCTCGACAGCTTTGGCCGACAAACCATAGCGCGTTTCTCCTTTAAAGAAAAATATCCGCCGAGACATCCGCTGGGATGTTTCGGCGAATTGCTTTCAGCGAATTTGCTTACGCTCGGCATAGCCCAAGCAAGCCTCGTTATGTCAGGAACCGGTTCCTGACATAACGATACTTCTTACTTTGTACCGCCGCCAAGAGCGATATACAAAGAGATGACGGCCTGGGCTCCGTTATAGAGGTTTTCGGCCTCGTTGAGCTGGGCGGAGAGCAGCGACTCCTGGGCGGTAAGCACCTCAAGGTAGCTGGCCTTACCGTTGTCCATCAACTCGTGGGTGCCGATGTAGGCCTCGTGGAGCACCTCCACCTGACGGTGGTAGTAGCCGTGCTTCTCGCGGGCTGACTGACAGTCGGCGATGGCCTCGTTGACGTCGTTGCCGGCATCGATGACGGTCTGTATGTACTTCTTCTTCAGGTTTTCCTCGGTGAGCTTGGCAGTCTTGTAGTTGGCATTGATCTGTCCACGGGCGAAGATGGGCTGCGAGAGTGATGCCACAGCCTGCAGCAGCAGCTTGCCGGGATTGACCAGGCCACCGCTATTGCTCCAGCCGGCCTCTCCGGTCAGCGTGATGCTGGGGAAGAAGGCGGCACGGGCGGCCTGCACGTTATAGAAGGCTTCCTCCATGTAGAAGTTGGCCAGACGGACGTCGGGGCGGAGCTCCAGCATCTGTGCCGGTACGCCGATCTTCATGAAGCGCTCCTTAAACATGCGCTGGTCTTCTGCTGCGGAGTGGTACTCGGCTTCGGCTCCCCAGTAGGCACGCTCAATATGCTGCGGGGTGATGCAAAGCAGGCTGCAGATGTCGTTCTCGGTGGAGCGGATGGCGCGGCGGATGCCGACAATCTTTGCCTTCACGTCGAGCCACGACGACTCCTGCTGGTTGACGGCGGTGGAGTAGGCCTGACCGTTCTCGTACAAGGCTTTCTCGGTCTCTAACGAGGCATACCACAGACTGTCGGTCTCGGTGAGGATTGCCAACTCGCGGTCGAGCAGCTGCAGATAGAAATACTGCTGGGCTACGTTGCTGATAAGGTTGGAACGGGTGGCCTCCTCGCTCATCTGAGCCTGCAGCAGGGCGGCCTTGGCAGCGCGCTTCTTGTTGGTGTTGGAACCGAACAGGTCGATATCCCATGATACATCCAACGGGATGCTATAGCTCTTCGTGGCCTTAGCCCTGTCGAAGCTGGAGATGCTGCCCTGTGGCGAGAAATAGACCGACGGCAGGAAGGCCAGCCGTTTGGTGTGCAGCGATATCTCGCTCTTCTCAATGTTGATGCGGGCAGTGTTTATGTCGGTGTTGTTGGCCAGTGCCTGCTCGATAAGATTCTGCAGCAGGGGGTCGGTGAAGAACTCGCGCCACGACATCTGTGCGATGGACTCGCTGCCTGTGGCTTCCTGGACGTCCTGACCGGTTCCGAACACATCGGCCGGTTCCTGCACCGTCTTCTCGTACTTATTGTATAGGCCGCAGCCCGTGAGCAACAGGCTGGCAGCGAACATTAAAACTACTTTTTTCATACTTATTATTTATTTTAACAACGAATTAAAACGAATTTCACGAATTAGCGAGTGTAGAAGAAAACTTGTTTTCATTATGTCGAGCGTGAGTAAAATCAACGAAGTTAATTTCACGAATTCAACTAACTGGGAATCTTTCATATTCGAGAGATGAATCTCCAAAATTAATGAGAAGAGCAAGCTTGTACCCCGCTACTTTTGCATAATTAATAGCTTGTGAACGGTGAATATCATCAAGTTCTCTAACTGCTTTTAGTTCAACAATAATCTTGTCGTAGCAGATAAAGTCTGGTACAAATGTTCCTTCTAACATAACACCTTTATATGAAGCATGTATTGCCACTTCGCGTTGAAAAGGAATGTTACACTCACGCAATTCCAAAGTGAAAGCCTCTTGATACACCTTTTCGGTGAATCCAGGTCCCATGATGCTATGAACCTTCATCGCAGCACCAATTATTTCGTAACTTTCCTTTGGATATATCATCTTTAATTCGTCTAATTCGTGAAATTCGTTTTAATTCGTTGTTTTTAAATTATTATTCGTTGTTTGTTACTTCTGTTACTTCTGCCACTTCCACGGTGCTGCCCTGGAACTTGTCGTGCAGTTTCTGGAAGATGATGTAGAACGCCGGTACGACGAAGAGCAGGGAAATGGTACCGACAACCATACCGCCGATGACGCAGAGGGCGAGGGCACGGTTACCGTTGGCACCGGCACCACCCTCGATGGCGAGCGGTATCATACCGACAACCATACAGATAACAGTCATCAGAATGGGGCGGAGACGTTCCTGACAGGCGGCAAAGGCCGACTCAACGATGCCCATGCCATGCTTACGGTGCTCGGAGGCTACCTCGGTAATCAGGATGGCGGTCTTCGCCAACAGACCAATCAGCATGACGACACCCGTCTGCACATAGACGTTGTTCTCCATACCTGGCAGGCCAATGCTTGCGCAAAGCCAGATGACAGCGAAAGCACCCATCAGACCGAACGGTATGCTGAGCAGTACGGCCCACGGCGTGAACCATGAGTTGTACAACGATCCCATAATCAGGTAGATGAGGACGATACAGATGCAGTAGATGAGCGTAGTGGTATTGGAACCAGCAGCCTCAGCGGTCTCACGCGACATACTGCTGTACTCATAGGTAGCGGTAGAAGGCATCGTCTCACGGAACACCTCTTTAATGACCTCCTGAACCTGACCCTCGCTGTAGCCGCTGGAAGGAGATACCTGACACTCAATAGCCGAGAACAGGTTGAAGTGCTGGTTGTTCGACGGACCGACAATCTCCGTCAGTGAAACAAACTCTGAGAGGGGTGCCATCTTTCCGCTGCTCGTCCTCACGAAGATATTGTTGAGCGACGTGGGGTCGAGACGATACTCGGGGGCTGCGGCAGTCCACAACTGGTACACCTTACCGAACTGATTGTAGTTGGCGACATACGAACCGCTACAGTAGTTTCCGAGGGTACTCAGCACTTCCTTGGATGACAAGCCGGCGCGGCTGCACTGGGTAGGATCCACTTCAACACGGAATTTCGGGAATTTCTCCGAATAGGTGGACATAGCCATACTCACTTCCTTGCGCTCCATGAGCTTGGCCAGGAAGTTGTCCGTCTTCTTAGAGAACTCCGACAGATCGCCGTCGGTGGGGTCCTCTACCACGAGGTTCACGTTACTGCTCGTACCATAACCCGGAATCTGAGGCATCTGGAAAGGTATCACCTGCGCATTCTTGATGTTCGCACATGCCATGTAGAAACGATACATCACCATGTCTACGCAGTGATCTATACCCGGACGCTCCTCCCAGTTCTTCAGGCGGACAACCATGAAGCCATAGCTGGAACCCTGACCTGAGATCAGACCGTAGCCGCTCACCATGGCGTAACTCTCCATTTCGGGAATATCCTTCACCTTCTCTTCCACCTGCTTCAACACGTCATAGGTCTGCTGCAGTGTGTAGCCTTCCGGAGCATCCACCTCAACCAGGAAGCAACCCTGGTCCTCCTGCGGCACGAGGCCTGACGGCAGTTTCACCATGAAGAAGACAAGCAGTACGGCAGCAATGGTCACCAGTAGCCAAGACACACCTGGACGCTTGATGAACTTCTTCACTCCCTTGCTGTATTTGTCGAAGAGGGCATTATAGCTGGCATCGTAGGCTTTCTTTGTGTAGTAGAGCAGCGACTTGCCTTCCTTCTTGCCTTCTGTCACCCTCAACATGATGGCACAAAGGGCAGGACAGGTGGTGAGTGCCTGCAGACACGACAGACCGACGGCCGAGGCAATGGTGATACCGAACTGCGTGAAGAACGTGCCCGACGTACCTGAGATAAAGGTCACAGGGATGAACACCGCCATGAAGACGAGCGTACACGAGAATACCGCCATCGACACTTCGCCGACAGCCTGGCGCGTAGCCTCCTTGGCATCGGTGATACCGCCTTCCATCTTCGCCATCACGGCCTCCACGACCACAATGGCGTCATCCACCACCGTACCGATGGCGAGCACCAGGGCGAACAGCGTCAACAGGTTCAGCGAGAATCCTGCCAGGGTGACAATCATAAATGTACCCATCAGTGACACGATCACTGAGATGGACGGAATGATGGTTGCCTTGATGTTCTGCAGGAAGAAGAACACCACCAGAATCACCAGGATGATGGCGATGATCAGCGTCTCCACCACATTATGCATGGCGGCAAAGAGGAAGTCGTCGGCGTTCATCAAGGTGACGAACTCCAGACCGTCAGGCATCGTGGCCTTCATCTCCTCGCACATCTGGTCGATGCGGGCATTTACCTCCGTAGCATTGGAACCCGGTGACTGGAAAATCAGCATGAAGGTACCCGGCTGGCCGCTGATATTAGACTTGAAGCTGTAGGTCTTGGCACCAATCTCAATCTCAGCAACGTCTCCCAGGCGCAGCACGTGGCCGCCATCGGTGGTCTTGATCACGATGTCGTTGAACTCGTCAATCTCCTTCAGCGTGCCCTTGTACTCCATGGAGTACTGGTATTTGTTATTCGACTGCTCACCGAAGTTACCTAAGGAGGTCACGAAACTCTGGCTGTTGATGGCTGCGCTGACATCGTCGGGTGTCAGGCCGTACTGCGCCAGCACGTCGGGTTTCATCCAGACGCGCAGGGCATAGGTGTTACC
>JAEEVA010000031.1 GCA_016286995.1 Prevotella sp. | reverse complement strand
CTGGCGACGTCGTTCACGCTGCATTTCATAGATGAGTGGCGTCATACCATACAGTCCTGCATCACCAGAGGAAATGACCACGACGGTTATTCCTTGTTCAGCCAAGAGGAATGCCTGTTCTGCCCGTTCTCGTTCTTTCTTCATGCCTGTGTCGATACACTCGCAACCCTCTTTGACGAAGGGCTCGATAAACTGGAAATAGTATTTGTATCCCACGATGGCATCAGCCTCCCGAATAGCTTCGAGTACGGCTGGCGTGATATCTTCTTTGCTTCCAGGTCCGATACCTGCGACGATAATTTTTCCCATAACGCTGACAAAGTTACGAAATAATCTTGAAAAAGAAAGCTGTTTTTTACAAGAATTTGACTTTCAGTCCAACTACCAGCATGCGGCCCGGTGAATAGAGTGCGTATTTACGCACAGAGGAATCGATGCGACGGTCAACACGGTCGAAGAGATTCTCTATGCCGATACTTGGTTCCACGCTTTGCACTATACACTTTTCATTTCTCACTTTAAAGGTGTGGATGGTGTTGAGATTCCAGATGCCAAAACCTGGTGCATTCTCATAAGGCTCTGTGTAATAGGTCTTTGACTGCAATTTGCCATTGAGGTTGATAAGCAGAGCATAGCAGCCCCACGAATTATGCCAGTTGGCGGCGATGGTAGCTGCATGGCGGATGCTGCGCTCAAGGGGCTGCCACTCTATTTCGTCGGTAGAACCATCGGAAAGACTGAGTGTACGGGCATAAGTGTAGGCATAGTTAGCGGAGAGGTTGAAACCTTGGAAGATGTTAGCCGAGACATTCACCTGTACACCTTTCACATCACCTTTGTCGCTATTCTTGTAGAGAGCATAGGAAACCATCTTGTCGGCCTGTTCCTGTGTCATCTCTGGGAACTCCTGCATCAGCATCTGGCGTGTAGCGTCGTCGACGGGGACGTTCTGTTTGACAATCATGTCGTTGATACGGTTCAGGAAACCGGTAACGCTGACAGCGACAACATTGCTGCGGTATTCGGCATTCAGCGAGAAATAGTTGCTCTTCTCTGACTTTAGGTCCCTATTGCCGAAGCTGATTTGAGCCTTGCCGCGATTGACGCTGAAGTAGTGGTAGTAGAGTTCGTCGAGACCAGGAGCGCGGAAGCCGGCTGAATAGGTGGTGCGCAGGTTGACGGCTCCCAGGCTATACATCAGGGTGACCTTGGGCGTAAGCTGATTGCCGAAGGTTTCGTGGTGGTTGTATCGGAGTCCAATGGTAGCTGAGCCATAACCCTGACCTATACTGACGCGATGTTCGTGTTGGGCATAGGCCGCTAAGGTGTAGACGTGCTGGTCAATGTTGCCGGAGGTGGCCACTAGGTAGTCCTTACGCCAGTTTGCACCCAGAATGGTGGTAGATTGGGGAACGAGTCCAAGAATGGCCTTGAGGTTGCCTTCCATCGTGCGTTGCTTCTTCGACTGCACGTAGTCACCAACGGCGTAGCTTTTCGTTTCTACGTCGTACTCCTTGCCATAGCGGAAACGGTCGACGGTAAAGTCGGCCTGCAGGGAGTTCTTGGCGCTAAACTTATAGATGCCGCCCACATTCCAGCGCAGACCCTTGTAGCGCATCTCATAGTCTGTACCGCCGGTGGGTGTGCCCGACGGAGAAGCGTCTGGAGTAGTAACCGTGTTGGGACGGTCGGTTATCTTGTATGAATAGTCTATACCCGCATTCATGGCCAGTTGGCTATTGGGGGCATAGGTGAATTTCTGTCCGATGATGCTGGAACGATAGCCCGTAAAGAGTGGGGCTATACTCTGTTGGGTCTCTGTGTCGGAACCCTTGACGTATTCCAAGTCGTTATTACGGTAGCTGTCGGCGCGGTCGTGGGTGAACGATGTATAGGAGCCGAAACCGTGATGATAGATGTCGAGATTGATACTCTCCGTCAGCACACCATGCCCGCTAACCTTGGTGTCGTTGGTGATTTCGACGGGAGAACCATCTGACACGGGCTGGTCGGTGATGATGTTGATGACACCGGCAATGGCGTCGCTACCGTAGAGCGATGAAGCGGCGCCGTCGAGTATCTCGATACGCTTGATGCGCGATATGTTGATGCGTGAGAGATCAACATTGTTGGAGATGTCGCCAGAGAGTTTCTGGCCGTTGATGAGGATGAGGATATATTTGTTGCCCAATCCATTCAGTCGCAGGAAGGTTCCCATGCTATTGGGAGCCATCGACACTTGTGGTAACATGCGTGTCAGAGCGTCGCCAAAGTTGGTAATGCCTTGCTCGCTGATTTCCTGTGCCGAGAGGACGTGGACGGGTGTGGCTGTCGATTTCAGACGCTGGTGATGTCCGGAGCCTGTCACGACGATGGGGTTCAGGTTATACGTTCGACTGGTCATCGATGAGTCGCTGTGACTCTGGGTGTGTATCTGACCCTGTACGGCGACACTCCCCATCAGTAAAAAGGTAACAAGGAGATGCTGTCTCACGACAGCACCTCCGCGGATACACTTATATAATAATACACGTACAAACATTGTTATCGTTATTCTTCAGGATACATGGAGTGATAAGCGTCCTCCAGGAACTCAGCACCCTTGGTGTGGTTGACCCACACGTTTCTGACGCCCTCCAGTTCCAGCAGACCCTGAGGGTGCTTGCCAACCTTGGGAACAATCGTTTCATAGCCTGCATGGCTGAAGAACTCATACCAGCTGACATCCTCGCTCTCAGGAGCCATCGGATTCCAGTATTCGTCGCCTTCGCCGGCCATATCGTTGTGAGCGTGGTCACCGGCGATAGACATAAGGGCGTGCAGATAGACCTTACCACTGGTGAGATTCTTCTCTCTCATACGCTCCAACACATTCTCTTTGTAGTTGTCGGGCATGTCGACGGTACCTACGAAGTAGTTGGGGTTGAGCTTCTGCAGTTCTTGTTCGAGCTGGGTGTAGCGGACGTTAGCCTTGAAGGTGTCATAGTTGTCGGGGTTACCGTGACCTATGAAAGCGACAACTCCCTCGGCAGCCTCCTTGGCATAGAGTGCGTGCAGCTGCTGGGCAACGGCGGGAATATCAGCATCAGGATTGTTCAGCAGGGGCATACCCAGGAAGATGGATTCGGTAGCAGACAACTTCTCCAGATAACTATCGTCGAGGTGAGCATCGGCAATATAACCGTTGTTCATAAACTTCTTGACGGAAGCCACGACGGCAGCAAACTCCTCACCAGGGATGACCTGCAGCGACTGCACATAGATCTTGCTGTACTTTGCTTTTCCGATGGCGTGCAACAGGTAGCGGGGCTCGTAGTAGTCACGACGCACGATGTTGCCGTTGTCGTCGACGTTCTCACCTGCGCTAGCGCGGTTGATACAGATGTCACTCGAGAAGCTCATGTAGACATCTGCATTGGGGAATGCAGCCTCGTAGGCAGCAACGGTCTTGTCGAAAGCCTTGAAGGCGTTGTCCCAAGTAGAACCGAAGGCCACCAGCAGCACGGCAACATCCTTCTTCGATGAAGCCTTCTTAGAAGCAACCAGATTGTCGTTGATGGTGTACTCCGAAACGATGTTCTCTTTCTTGTTGTTGTTGTCGTCGTCATCACCACATGAAACGAACGTTGGGGCTACTAAGGCAATAGCCATTGCAGCCAGAATAAATGATTTAATAGTCTTCATTGTTGTTGTTTTGTTTTGTTGATAAATATTGTTGTTTAACTCTCTTGCCGCTACTGAATTTGATGGTGAATGTCCAATATACCGTCGTACCTGACGTGTTGGTCCCCAGGTGGTAGGGACGCATGGTACGATCGACATAGTTGAAGATGTTGTCGACGCCAAACTCCAGCCTTATACTTTGAATGCAACGCCACACTCCGCTCCGACGGAGAATCTTGAATCGTGAATCTTTGAACGGGAAATCGTGCGTTGTGCTGATGCGCCAGATCTGATAGCCCTTACCGTTGCCGTTGTTCTGATAGTAGCGCTTGCTGCTACCGCGGGTCGACAGGCTTACCCCCAGCTTATACTTGGGACAGAATGTATGGCTGTACAGCGCCGAAGCACTCCATTTGTGGTGGGCCGTCCCGTCGATGATGACGGTGTTCATGCGGTCCTCCTTTTCGTCATACAAATGAGCTTTCGTGTCGAGGTAGCTATAGGCTCCGTTCAGCGTCAGTTCCGGCAATAGCTTGTACGACAGCGTGACGTCGATGCCGCAGGTTCGGGCGTCATCCATATTCTTATACATGCGCGCCTGTACCTTAGAACTACCGTCGCCCATATAGGCTGTGGTCACACCTGGCGGAATCTCGCTTTCCGACACGTTCACCAGCGCTATCATCCGGTCGAGTTTGTTCAGATACCCCGTGACGGCAGCCGTAAAGCGTCGTCCGCGGTACTCGACGTTGGCAGAATAGTAGTTGCTGGTCTGAGGATCGAGATGGATGTTTCCGATGTTAAAGAACATGCTGCTGCCCATGATATGGAGGTAGCGATAGTGCAGTTCCTTGACGGTAGGTGTCTTGAAGCCCTGACTCCATCCCAGACGGAAGCGGAAGTCGTCAACGGAGACCATCGTGCTGACCTTTGGCGTCAGTCGGAATCCAAAGTTATGATTGTCCACCAGGCGAAGACCCGCGGTGATGTTCAGCCACTTCAAATAGTTGAACTCGTCCTGCACGTACACGGCTCCCGTCCAGTCGTCGGCCGTTCCCGTCTCTGTACGGTCGGGGGCTTTCAGATAGTCGTAGCGGTATTCTGCACCGGCATTCAGCGTATTCTCATAAGGCAAGTTGAAGATGCCTTTCAGCTGTGCCATCACGCGCTGCTGGTCGCTCTGCAACTTGCTCTGGCCGGGCAACATCGCCACCGAGAACCATTCGCCGTCCTGGTCACCAAATTCCTCGCCCTGCAGCAACACGTAGTCGTAGTGCTTGGCGGTATAGTCGTAATAGTAGGCGTGCTTGTTCCAGTCCACGTCCAGCGTCACGTTGTTCCACTTGCCGCCAACCGATGCCGAGGCATTATTGTAGCGCAGGTCGTAGGTGTACACGTCACAACTGGGGTGACGGCCGTTCTGCGGTCGCAGGATATTCTTCTTATAGTACGAACCCTCGGCATACAGTTCGAGACCCTTCATCGGCTGATAGGTCAGTCGCTCGGCCACCTGCCAGTTATGGTATTTGTTCACCGTCTTGTTGCGACTGTCCGTCAGCACCATGCCATCGGCCCATTCCTCGGCGGTATTCTGCCATCCGTCGCTGCGTTGCAGCTGGAAGTTCGTTTGGCTGTTAAATCGGCCTAAGGTAAATGCTACCGTGTTATGCTGGCGCAGGTCGTTATGCGTTCCATAGCGCGTGCTGTTGTCCACATAGATTCCTGCCTCAGTATGTTTCTTGGTGATGATGTTGATGACGCCGGCCATCGCGTCGCTACCGTACAGCGCACTCTGGGCACCCTTCACAATCTCTATCTTCTCGATGTTGTTCGGGTCAATGAGACCAAGGTCGTTCTCGCCGCCCACATCGCCGTGAATGCGTTTGCCGTCCACTAATATCAGAATGTAGCTGTTGCCCAGACCGTTCAATTGCATCTGACTGCCCATATCGCCCTCGTTGAAGGCAAATGACGCCGTCAGGCCTGCGAGGATATCCTCCAGGCTCTTGCCGCCATACTGGCTCAGCATCTGCTGGGTGATGACCTCGGTCTGAACAGGTGCATCTCTCAGCAGGTGCCGTGTGCCAGTACCCGTCACTACCACCTCCTGTATACTGTCAGAACGCCAGATGTCAGTCTGCGCCAGACCAGCTACTGCGGCATAGAATGCCAGCAGCACTACTGTCAGAATCTTCTTCATTCTGTTCTTAATGTTTTCCGCGCCGCATATCCCTGTACGGGCGTACTTTCGCTTTTGCTGGCAGGTCTTCTGACTTTCCCCAGTCTGCTTTACCTTCCCGACACTCTGAAGTGAAAAGTGAAGAGTGAAGAGTGAAAAATTTGCTACCGCTCAAAGGTAATCATAATTCTCAATTCTCAATTTTCAATTCTCAAATCAATTGTCAGTGGTGTTATACAAGCAGACCTCTTGAACGAGGATTACAGCTGCAGGTACAGTTCCGGACTCTCACCGGATTCCCTTACATTGGGCGACATCAGCCGCCAAATTGCCATTATTCGGGTGCAAAGATACGAATATTTTGGGAAAATACAATCATTTATTCAAAATTTTTTGTACTTTTGCATCCGTGAAGACCGCATTCATGATAGCAGCACCCACGAGTGGCTCTGGCAAGACAACCGTTGCCAGAGGTCTGATGGCATTGCTGACAGCGAAGGGGTATAAGGTACAACCCTTCAAATGTGGGCCTGATTATATCGACACCAAGTTCCACGAGGCAGTCTGCGGCAGACCCAGTATCAATCTCGATACTTTTATGGCCACGCCGGAGCATGTCCGCGAGCTTTTCCATCGTTATGGAGCTGATGCTGACGTGTGTGTAGTGGAGGGCATGATGGGACTGTTCGATGGCTATGACCGCGACAAGGGTTCATCGGCTGAAATTGCACAAGTGCTGGATATTCCTGTCGTGTTGGTGGTTGATGCTAAGTCTGCAGCTTACTCTATGGCACCATTGCTCTCGGGTTTTATCCATTTCAGGAAGGATATGCGTATCGCGGGCGTGATATATAATAAGGTGGGGTCGCAGAAGCATTTTCAGATGCTGCAACAGGTGTGTGAGGACTTGGGCGTCGAATGCTTCGGCTATCTGCCAAAGGACGCTGCATTGGAACAAGGCTCACGGTACTTGGGACTTGACTTCTCAGATATTAAGCCCCCTAAGTTAGGGGGGTGGGGGTCTGAACAAGCGTGTTCGCAAATCAATTTGGACATGTTGTTGTCCGTAAGCAAAGTTAATAGAGCAAACTTATGTTCAGACGCCCAAGCCCCTAAGTTAGGGGGCATTATGATAGCACGTAACCAAGAGTCGTTTTCTTTCGTTTATCAGGAGACGATTGACAGCTTTGCTCAAGTGTGTTTCTTCGACCCCGAGAAGGATGTACCGACGTTCGACGATATCGACTTGCTTTATCTGCCAGGAGGCTATCCCGAGAAACATCTTGATGCACTTGTCAGGAATGAGGCCTGTCGTAAGGCCATCCGTGACTTCGCAGAACAGGGTGGGCGCATTCAGGCTGAATGTGGCGGCATGATGTATCTCTGCCAAAGCATCGTCACGGATGACGGCGACTACCCGATGTGTGGCGTGCTGCCCTATACCATTACTGCCCGAAAGGCTGACCGCAAGCTGTCGTTAGGCTATCGTCGTTTTGTGTTGGATGGCATTGAGTACCGCGGTCATGAATTCCATTACACTCAGTTCTTGGGTGAAGTGCCTAAGAGTATCGTGCAGGTCTATAATGCCAAGGGTGAGCCTGTTGATACGCCTGTATTCAAATACAAGAATGTTTTAGGAAGCTACACACATGGCCTCACCCCCAACCCCTCTCCAAAGGGCGAGGGGAGTGAATACTCTTTAAATGATAATCTGTCTACTTCCTTCGCCCTTTGGAGAGGGGTAGGGGGTGAGGCTCTCCATCCTATCATGTTTGCCGGCACAGGCAGCGATGTCGGCAAGAGTATCGTTGCCGCAGCTTTCTGTCGCATCTTCCGTCAGGATGGCTACCACCCTGCACCCTTCAAGGCGCAGAATATGGCGCTGAACTCGTATGCAACACCAGAAGGATTGGAGATAGGCCGTGCGCAGGCCGTGCAGGCCGAAGCCGCTGGCATTCCCTGTCATACCGATATGAATCCATTGTTGTTGAAACCCAACTCCGACCATACCTCTCAGGTGGTGCTGAACGGTAAACCCCTTGGCAACAAGGATGCCTACGACTATTGGCGAAAAGGTAATCATAATTCTCAATTTTCAATTCTCCATTCTCAATTGCTCAAAGTGGTCTGCGACGCTTTCGACCGGTTGGCTGCTCGCTACAATCCCATTGTGATGGAAGGTGCCGGTAGCATTGCGGAGATTAACCTGCGTGACCGTGATCTGGTGAATATGTCAATGGCGCGGCATGCGAAAGCCGACGTGATTCTGGTAGGCGACATCGATCGTGGTGGCGTCTTTGCTAGCGTCTACGGCAGCATCATGTTGCAGACGCCCGAGGACAGGAAACTCATCAAGGGTATCATCATCAATAAGTTCCGCGGCGACCTGCGTCTCTTCGATGAGGGCAGGAAGATGCTTGAGGACCTTTGTGGCGTGCCTGTCCTTGGTGTGATTCCTTATTATAAAGACATCTACATCGACGAGGAGGACAGCGTGGCATTGGAGCAAAAGCGTCGCCAGTTGGCTGAAGGCAAGGTGAACGTGGCGGTGGTGCTGTTGCGCCATATCAGCAACTATACCGACTTCGATACTCTGGAGCGCGACCCACGCGTCAACCTCTTCTATACGAACAACGTGCAGGACATCCAACAGGCTGACATCATTATCCTGCCTGGTACGAAGTCAACCCTTGACGACCTCATGGAACTACGCCGCAACGGTTGTGCACAAGCCATCCAACGGGCGCACCGCGACGGCAAGACGGTGGTGGGCATCTGCGGAGGCTACCAGATGCTGGGACAGACGGTGGAGGACCCTGATGGCATTGAGGGGAGTATCACGAGTCTGCCGGGTCTTGGCCTTCTGCCCATCCACACTACGATGATTGCCGAGAAAACCACCCGCCAGGTGACCTTCCAGTTCGACGGTCAGGAGTGTCAGGGGTATGAAATCCATCAGGGTGTGAGCGATACCGACGAGAACATCCTGCAGGTCGGTCATTGCATCGGCACCTATATCCACGGGTTCCTGGACAATGCGCCTGTCATCGAGCACTTGTTGAAGCCAATAGCCAAAAGCCAACAGCCAAAAGCTGAAAGCCAAAAGGATTTCAAGAACGAGCAATACGACAAACTGGCAGCCCACGTGCGTCAGCATGTGGACATCGACAAGATTTATAGCATCCTGACTTCTAAAAATACTTTGTAATCTTTGCGCCCGAGAAGTTGTTCATCTCGTTCATCATGCGAACGGCGCTGTCGATGATGGGAAAGGCACAAAGGGCTCCCGTACCTTCGCCGAGACGAAGCCCGAGATGGAGTAGGGGTTTTGCTTCCACCACGTCGAGCATCATCTTGTGACCGCTCTCGTCGCCGCAATGGGTAAAAATCATGTAGTCCTGAGCCGACGGATAGAGGCGTATGGCAGCTAACGCGCATGCTGTCATGATAAAGCCGTCTATTAATATAATAAGGTGTCGCTCGGCAGCACGCAGCATAGCCCCGATGGCTGCCACCATCTCGAAGCCGCCGAAATGTTTTATTAATTGACAATTGACAATTGACAATTGACAATTATTGGCTGCGCCATCATGCCCATTAAGCCCATTAAGCCCATTAAGCTCTTTGAACCGCTCTACCGCCTTGGAAAGCACCTCGTACTTATGGCGGATGCCATCGTTGTTGAGTCCAGCACCAGCGCCGATGCAATCCTTCAAGGGAATGTTGCCCATAAGACTCATCCATATACTGCTTGGTGAGGTGTTGCCGATGCCCATCTCGCCGATGCTCAGCACACGGCAACCCTCAGCGATGCAGTCGTCGACTAAATCGACTCCCACTTGAATGGCTTGTTCGTACTCTTCCTCCGTCATTGCCGGCTCGTACAGGAAGTTCTTCGTGCCGCGTGCTATCTTCCGGTCGATGATTGAGAGGTGAGACGTGAGAGGTGAGAGGTGAGAGAAATGTTCAGCGAAATCGTAGTCCACACCTACATCCACGATGCGCAGCTTGAAGCCGTGCTGTCGGCAGAACATGTTCACGCCGCCGCCACCGTGCGTAAAGTTAATCATTTGCTGCCACGTCACCTCTCGGGGCGACACGCTGACTCCTTCGCGCTCTATACCGTGGTCGCCGCCTAAAAGCAAGTGGCAGGGGTGAGCCAGACTTGGCGACAGTGTTTGCTGAATCAGACAAACCTGCATGGCCAACTCTTCAAGTCGTCCCAGCGAACCTTTCGGCTTGTTCAGGTTGTCAATCTTTTCTTGTATTGCCACAGCCATCGTGTGGTCAACGGGCTTTATGTCGAATGTCTTCATAGTCGTGCGGTAGCAAATTATTCACTATTCACTTTTCACTTTTACCTTAAGTTCTATTCCACTGACCATTAATATGACTTCATCGGCTTTTGATGCAATATACTGGTTCATCCAGCCCTGCAGGTCGGTGAACTTGCGCTGCACAGCATTCTCGCTGACGCCGCCACAGCCTATCTCGTTGGTCACAAAGATGTAGGTGGCGTCGTGGGCGGTGATGGCGTCGAACTCGGCCTTGGCCTGTTCCAGCGAACGGTCGACGTCGGAGTCAGAAGCAAAGAAGAAGTTAGTCAGCCATAGCGTCACGCAGTCTATGACAGCTACGCGTCCTGTCAGGTCGTGACGGCTCAGCAGCATCTCCTCCTCGATGTTGGTCCATTGCGGACCGCGACGCTCCTGATGGCGGCGTACCCGTTCACGGAACTCCTCATCCCAGATATGCGCCGTAGCCACATAGACGGGATTGTCCGAGAGACTTAATGCCAGTTCCTCGGCCTTGCTGCTCTTGCCTGAACGTTGGCCGCCGGTAATCAGAATAATCTTTTTCATAAGGCACACACGACTAAATAAACCGTTAGCTCAACCAGCAGACAGACGGCTCCACAACAGTCGCCCGTATAGCCGTGCAAGCGGTGCCAGATGAGCAGATAGAGAAAGTACATCACAATGGCAGGAATGAAGATGATCAGATGCCACGACAGTCCCGTCAGGTAGAGGAATGCCACCATCGGCAGCAGACCCTGTATGGCGAGACTGATGCCCTCCTTGGTGTTGAATTTCCGGTAGACGGTCTTGCTCTTCGCCTCTTCCTCGCGACGGGCATAAGGCATCATCAGAATGAGCTGTGCCGTCACCATTTTCGCGTAGGGGTCAGCCGCCAGGACGGTCAGAGCGGCCATCGTGCTGTTCATGGAGTAGAGCGCCGCAGCCAGCAGCAGTTCATAGACGATGAGCCCCAGCACGCCATAGGTGCCGATGTGCGAGTCCTTCATGATGTCGAGGATGCGATGACGGTCGCTGCCACCGCCTCCGAAACCGTCCAGGAAGTCGGCCAGTCCGTCTTCATGCAAAGCGCCTGTGATGAGGAGCCTGACCAGAATGGCCAGCACGATGACGACGGGGTAGGGCATGACCATACTGCCGAACCAGAGCGTTGCGGCCATAGCCCCGCCCGTGATCCAGCCTGTCAGCGGCCAGTGTTCCACCACCGTTTTGTAACACTCCTTGGGCGGCTCGTGCAGTCGCCAGAAAGGCAGTCGTGTGAAGAATATCAACGAAGCCCAAATGCGGTCATACCATCGTGTCTGGTCAATGTTTGCTTGCATATTCTTGGAATTTGTTTGCAAAAGTACAAAATTATTTGTAACTTTGCAAGACGAAACGAAATAATAGCTGAAGAAATGAAGAAAATAGTCTTTTGCCTGGCCATTTCAGCCGTCTTGTTCTCTTGTACAGGGAAAAGTGCGGGTTCAAAGGTTTCTGGTGATGTTCCCGACGACTCGCTGGTGACCGTCGAGGTGAAGTATGCTACGGGGTTCAGCGTCCGCGACTCTGCCGATGTGCGCTTGGTGGACATTGGCAAGAAGGACCGCTTTGCCCTTGTCGCCAACGATGATGTCAGCGTGCCTGACGGCTATACCAAGGTTCGTGTGCCTATCAAGAGCACCATTTGTATGACGGCCCTGCAGCTGTCGAACTTTACCGCCCTCCAGGCTCACGACGTGGTGAAGGGCATCACGGGTACGAAGAACCTGTTCAACCAGGACATCCTGCAGCGCGTGAAGGACGGCAAGATCGTGAAAATCGGCGTGGAGGGTGAGTTCGACACGGAACTGGTGCTGGCGGCTAATCCGGACGTCATCTTCATTTCGCCCTCAAAGCGTGGCGGCTACGATGCCATTCGCGAAACGGGCATCACCCTCGTGCCCCATCTGGGCTATAAGGAACTCGACCCGTTAGGACAGGCCGAATGGGTGAAGCTCGTCGGCATGTTCATCGGCAAGCAGCGTGAGGCCAGTGTTCTTTTCGATTCAATCGAAAAGCGCTATAACGACCTGAAGGAAAAAGCCAGCAAGGTGTCGACACGGCCCACCGTCACGAGCGGTGAGATGCACTACGGCACGTGGCACGCGGTGGGCGGCAAGAACTATCTGGCGCAGATTTTCCGTGACGCCGGTGCCCGCTATGTCATCGACGACGACGAGACCAGCGGCGAGAATCTGGAGTTTGAGAAGATGTACGCCCTCTCGGCCAATGCCGACTACTGGCGCATCCTGAACAGCTATCAGGGGAAGTTCTCGTACGACGCCCTGAAAGCCTCGGAGCCTCGTAACGAACTCTTCAAGGCGTTCAAGGAGCGGAAGGTCATCTACTGCAACATGAAGCAGCAGCCCTACTACGAGATATCTCCCGTTGAACCCGACGTGCTGCTGAAAGACTTCGTGGCCATCTTCCACCCCGAACTCGTCGAACCTGACTACGAACCGAAATACTACCGATTGCTGAAATGAAAGTTTCGAAGTTTATCATTCTTGTTGCGACCATCGTCGTTCTGCTGGTGCTGAACCTGTTGCTTGGCACGGTACGCATTCCTGTTGGCGAGATTCTGACCATCCTTGTCGGTGGCGATGCAGCTGAGATACCCACCAACATCGTGTTGCAGTCGCGACTGCCGCAGGCCCTGACGGCCGTTGTTGCAGGTGCCGGACTGGCTGTCAGCGGACTCCAGATGCAGACTGTCTTCCGCAATCCCCTGGCAGGTCCTTCCGTACTGGGTATCAGCAATGGCTCCGCTCTGGGCGTAGCCTTTGTCGTACTGCTCTCCGGTCGTCTGGGCGGTGTTGCCCTCAGTCGTCTCGGCTATCTGGGTGAAGCCGCCATGAGTGTCGCCGCCATTGTGGGCGCCTTGGCCGTACTGCTGCTCATCCTGTGGGTGTCGCAGAAGGTGAAGGGTAACGTCACCCTATTGATTATAGGTGTGATGATAGGCTATCTGGCCAACGCCATCATCGGTGTGCTGAAGTTCCTCAGCCCTGAGGAGGATGTCAAGGCCTTTGTCGTGTGGGGACTGGGTTCGTTCTCACGAGTGAGTGGCGACGAGATGCTGCTCTTCGTCTGTCTCATGTGCATCCTGCTGCCGCTGGCCTTCCTGCTGGTCAAACCCATGAACCTGTTGCTTTTGGGCGACCGCTATGCCGCCAACCTCGGTCTGAACATCCGTCGAGCCCGCATGCTGGTCATCATCTCCAGCGGCGTACTTGTCGCCATCGTCACAGCCTATTGCGGCCCCATCATGTTCATCGGCCTGGCCGTTCCCCATCTGGCCCGAGCCCTGTTCCGCACCAGCGACCATCGTCTGCTGTTGCCAGCCACCGCCCTTTGTGGTGCCGCTCTCGCCCTGCTCTGCAACCTCATTGCCCGCATGCCCGGCTTCGAGGGCGCCCTTCCCGTCAACTCCGTCACCGCCCTCGTCGGTGCCCCCGTCATTGCCTCCGTCATCTTTAAGAGACGCAAGGACGAGGTGGGAGAATAGCGCTTTACAGGATTTCCATTATTTCGCGTAATGTTTTAACCGTATGTGTTGGAATGGGCGATGGCTCCACATCCCAACGGTTGAAAAGAATTGTGTCGATACCAACGTTATTGGCACCGACAATATCGGTCTGCAGGTTGTCGCCAATCATCAGCGTGGTCTCGCGTTCAGCACCAGACATTTTCATGGCATAGTCGAAGAAGGCGGGCGATGGTTTGTTGACGCCGGCATCCTCGCTTAGGATGATGGTATCGAAGTAGTCGCGCAGACCGCATGCCGCCAGCTTCTTGTACTGCACCTCATGGAAGCCATTGCTGGTCATGTGTATCCTATAGCCCCTACCCTTCAAATAATCCATCAGCTCGTGGGCACCTTCCACCACACCAGGTTTCGAAGAACAAAAGTCCAGAAACTTGTCACTCATCTTTAAGCACAGCTCTTCGGTGACTGGCAAACCATCCCCAGCCGACAGCGGGCGACGGAAACGTTCCACTATCAGATAGTCTCGTGTAATCTCACCTTTCGAATAGCGACTCCACAGGTCGATATTAGCCCACCAATAAGCGTCGTAAAACACCTGTGGGTCGTTGAAATACCGTTCGAGGTGGAACAACTCGAATGTTTCGCCCAATGCTATCACCGCATTACCATGAGTGTCGTATAGCGTGTCGTCGAAGTCAATAAAAAGGTCCTTGTATTCCATTATTTCTACTTTTGACTGCAAAGGTACAAAATAATTGATAAATGACAATTAATAACTGATAATTATTTGTTCCGCGACAGGCCATTTTCCCACACCTACCAACCATCAAAATTCGGTACACAGCGCCCGCCGTGCCTTCACGCGGCGCCAGCCGCGGATAGGCTCGCCGCCCGCCGCGCGATTCCTCGGCGGGCGCCGAGGGGTCAGTCTCCCTGACACTCTCACCCTGTTTGCCCGATTCTCTCACCCTGTCCGCACGGTCTTCTTAACCCGTCCGCAGGGTCTTCTTAACCCGTCCGTACGGTCTTCTTAACCCTGATGGCACCTTTGTCTCGTTCCAATTGCACTTTGGAGAGAGAGGGATGGCACTTTAGGGGGGTAACCAGATATCGGAACGAGTCGTTCCTGCCATCGGAACACCTCGAAAGCATTATCCGAACAACCCGAAGGAGGCATCCCTTTCATTCACTACCATTTCCATCATCAATGGCAGATGGCGCAGAACGCCCTACCTGTGATTTTTTGTTTCCAATATCACCAATATCACACACGATCTATGCGCCTGTATTTCAGCGCATTGCCGTGTGATATTAGTGTGATATTGGTGATATTAAACCCCGTCGAACGCAGATGTATTAACACTTTTTACAGAAAATCGTGGCTAATTTATGTTAAATTGGTGTTAACAAGAGCCATATTTATGGTTAACATTACAACTTTCAACAATTGCATAATTCTTTCCCTTTCTCTTTTTTATGGTTAAACTTTAATTATCTATTCTCAATTGTCAATTATCAATTAACTACGAGGTAGTTTTGCTCTCCGCGACAGGCTGTCTTCACTACCGTTCGTAGGCTCTCGTGCGAGCGTTCGTGGGCTCTCGTCATGACTGCGACAGGCTCTCTTGCATCTGACCTTCATTGATACTGCAAAGGTACTCTTCACTCGCTGTTGCGGTGTTGACTTTGTCGACAACTGCTGGCACTCGGCATAGCTCAAGCAAGCTCTGAACTCGCTGTTGCAGTTGTTGCGGTTGTTGCAGTTCTCTAAAGGCTATTCCCATACCCTAAAAATACTTCTATATTTATTAAATATAGAGTTAATTTTTGACTTTCATACAACCTATTTTGGAACTGCAACAACTGCAACAACCGCAACACCAGACACTACCTCACAGCGTGCCTGACACCGTGTGACCCAAAAAATCGGGCTGACGTTTGGTCAGCCCGATTTTTTATACCTACACAGCAGTAGATATCTTGTTCAATTACTTACCAGAACCACCTGAGTGAGCGACGCCATTGATCATAATCTGGTAATCAACGCCCTCATAACGCGTCACATCGAATATAAACATATCATCTAAGTCGCTCATTTTAACCTTGGACTTATTCTGGAATACAGAAACATTAGCTATACCTGCACCGTCAACAGTGAAAGAAGCCTCTTCTGTGAGAGAAGAATTAAAGTCACCATAGATGCTCTGAAGCACATCACAGATAAACTGGAATGCCTTAGCATTTCCCTGTACCAAATCTACATCAAAACCAATCTTCTTAGTATAAGAGAATTTGTTTTCACCAGAAACAGCATTGATGGTCTGAATCGGCGGAATTAAATCGCTGAATGATGTAGGCTCACTAAGGGTCTTGAGAGGGAGTTTAAGAATCCAGTCAGAGAAATGGGATACTTTGAATGAAACAGTACCATCGGCATCTACTTTTCCTTCCACAGACTCATTGCCGCTCTCAAGCGTCAACGGCAGTCCGGCAAGGCCTTTTCCAACAAACACCTTCAGGGTAACCGGCTTGTCGAATTTTGCGCCATCGGGCTGACAACTCAACACATAGCCACCAGCCTTGACTTTATCTCCTTTGGCAATGTCAGCCAAGATATTTGCCGGTGTCTTGTACGCCGTAATGGCGAAGCCCTCTGTGGAGCCCGAAACCTTAGTACCTTCGGGAACGGTAATGGAAGCGACGGTCACTGCCTGGTCCTTGTTCACGACAGGAGCGCCGCCGATAGCGACTGCCTGAGCGACCGGAACAGACTTCTCTACAAAGACAAAGTCGATGGGAACGCCGTAGGGCTTGCTGGAGAAGTTCACCGTAGCAGTCTGCTTGGCATTCACATATTTGTCAGCGTCAGCACCCGTGTACTCGGCGGTAATCTTAACGCTTGAAGATTCAATATCTCTGAAAATCGCCTTTTTGCCATCTGCTGCGAAATCAGAAGTTGCTGCTGCGTCAATCGAATACTTCGCCGACACGTTTGAAGTAGCCAGGACAGAAGATTTGGGCGTCTTGATGTCAGTTACCTTATCTTTGCCGACAGGATCATCTGAACGATGGCAAGAAGTCAACGAAATACTAACTGCGAATAAAGCAGCCAACAAACCTAAAAATTTTATCTTTCCCATATACACATTAAAGTTTAAAATTTGCGCTGCAAAGTTACGACTTTATTCTCATTGCACCAAATATTTTCCCCCAAAAGTGATTACACAGAGGGGGCAGGCACCGATGTGCATAACAAAGATAAACAAAAAAGTCGGACTGACCAAACATCAGCCCGACTTTTTGTTGACCATCTGTGACGGTGTTTATTTCCCGGCGATGATGTTCACCAAGTCAACAATATCCTTGGCATCCACCTTATTGTCACCGTTGATATCATATTTCTGATCCGTAGAGCCGTTCAGGATGGCTTTCGACAGGGCCACGACACCGGCTATGCTTAGCATCGGATCCTCGTTTTCCTTTCTGTACGTCACGGTGACCTCCACATTGGCAACCATCGGGAAGGTATAAACATTATTCCCTCTATCGGTCACGGGGATTTCCATGCGAAGTTGGGGATCACTGTCACCACGGGTACGACCCTTCATCTGATTGGTGTTGAGGTAGGCCGATGTCGTGATGGTATTGACAACATATCCCTCGGTGGGTACGATTTTCATTGTGATCTCCGCACCATCAGGAACCTTCTCGACACGTCCTTCTAATAACGTATACGTGAGGTACATGGAACCTTCCGGGGTCGTGTAATAAACATCGGAACGATCTTCATCGAGATGGTTTTGCCAACCATCAGTGAAGGATATTTTGTACACGGTCTGAGACGCTGTCGTACCTGTGACGGCCATGACGGGGGCAGCACTCTGTCCGGAGACAGTGGCATTGCTGACCTCCAACCAACAGCGGTGGGCATTGACTTTGCCGCCCTCACGCATGATGATGAAGTCCTGGCCGTTGAAGCCATAATAGGTCTTCTTGCTGTCAAACTCGAGTGTCTTATCGTTGGCCGTGCCTTTGAACTGCTTGGCGTAACTCACGGCTGCGAGGCTGGAAGCGACCTTCATCCTGACAGAAATCTCGCTGTCGCCCGAATTCTCCACAATGACGGGCGTATTGGCGGGAATCTTCTTTTTGGTGATCTCGGTCAGCGTCACGCTGCTTGCACTCACGGCCGTCACCTTGTAGAACGTCAGTTTGCTGCCGTTCTCTTCATCGCTGAGCGACAGGCCCCTATCGTCATAGTAGGTGCTCAGTCCCGGAGGACAGATGATGACGGCGTACCCTGGCTCAGCAAGGTCGCCGACAAAGGTGACGTTGGCATACTTACCTTTGCCGTATATCTGCTGATAGTCCGAGAGTTGGTCATACTTCACATGACACTTCGTCGCCTTGTCAAGCATAAACTCAGTAGAGGGTTTTGCCCAATTCAGATTAGCAGCGTTGGGATAGCAATACACATCCGTCACCTTTCTGCAACAATAGAATGCATCTTGGCCAATCGTCGTCACACCGCTGGGGATGGTGACAGATGTCAGTTCAGAACAACCTCTAAAAGCACTACTCCCAATTGAAGTCACACTGTTAGGAATAGTCACAGACGTTAAGCCACTACAGCTTCCGAAAGCACTTTCCCCAATGGACATTACACTATAAATATGTCCTTTGTATACTACTGATTCTGGAATAATCACTTCTCCAGAGTATTCATTACTATAAGAGTTAACATCGGAGCCTTGATAGCTTACCGCTAAGTTGGTAGTGTTATTTATCCAAACGTAATAAATCATCACGCCTTGGGCGTTTTTAACTTCAATGTCGTGTGCCTTTGCTACGAACGGGAACAAAAAGGTAAATAATAGTAATGATAGCTTTTTCATATTCGTTTGTTTTAATTATCGGTTTGTTCAAATACACACAAAAAGAAAACGTGGACAAGTACATCGTCTACGTCTCTGAGGCATCGGCAAACGCCTTGTAATCTTAAACGAGTAAATGCCCACGCCGTCTGGCGTGAACTCCTACTTCAGTTCTTGATTACGTTCTGTCAATTTTGCCGATTTTCAGAAACAAGAATTGAAAAGTGGATGTTCATCCTATATGTCCTAATTTGTTTTTCTCTCTCAGCCCATAGGCATCATCAGTTTTAGAGGGTTATACATTATTATATTATTGCTGGATTAACTCAGCAATTACCTTGACTAACTCATAGGGCAATGGCATCTTCTATTACGTTATGATAGAACGGAGTAATACGGCTGGCTTCCCATTCCTTCTTTGTGTACATGATGGGATTGATTTCGGCTCCCATATCCCAACCGAGTTTGGTCAGTGGGTAAGTAATGGTGTCGTAATCCTCAGGCGTCAGCCTGTCTTTGTCGAGAACTATCAGTATGTCCCAATCCGATTCTTGACGGGCATCACCGCGAGCCTGCGACCCATAGAGTAATGCCGTAGCCTGCTTTGGCAAACTAACGTCAAGCGTTTTTTTGATGCTTTCAATTATCTTCTTGTCCATAACAATTGTTCTTCTCGACGGCAAAGATAAGGAATATTATTGAAAACACCAAACAAATTGTGGGAAAACTTAAGTTAACAGGGAAAAGGAATCATTCGTATACCTGGCCTTCTTCGTCGATGAGGAGAATGGTGAGATGGCCGTTGGGCAACAGGGGACGGCAATGGGTGTAGCAATGGCGGAGGACAACTTGGGCGAAACGGGTGCGCTGCTCGTCAGACAGGAAATTCCAGAGCTCACGTGCCAGGGTGTAGTCGGTGATGACGGGACAGTCGGCCTCGCGCAGCAGTTGGGTGATGAAGTCACGATTCATCGTGGCCCGGCGACTATGGGTGTCAAGATGGCCTTCAGCCAGTTTCACGGCCTTGCCCAACATCACGCCAAGGGTGACATTAAGTGAAGAGTTAAGAGTGAAGAGTGAAGAGTGAAGAGTGAAGAGTGAAGAGATGATGCTGAGGGTTTCACCGATGTAGTTGCCGTATTCCACAAATGCCTGTTGGGGCAGGGTGGGATAGAGAGCCTTGACGAAGCGTTCACTTTTGCCACCGCTATTGATAACAATGCGGTCGGTGCCGCTGGCTATGGCTACCTGTACACATTTGCGGATGCTTTCAATGAATGCTTCTTCCGAGAAAGGTTTTACAATACCACTGACGCCAATGATGGAGATACCGCCCTCGATGCCCAAGCGGGGGTTGAAGGTGCGACGGGCAATCTCCGAGCCATCAGGAACAATTATTGTAATTGACAATTGACAATTGATAATTGACAATTCATTGATGACTCGCTCGATATTCTTCCGAATCATTTCGCGAGGGCCTTTGTTGATGGCTGCCTCGCCAGGAGGATAGTCGAAGCCGGGAAGCGTGAAGCGACCGACGCCTTCGCCACCACATATCTCAAAATTAGTTGCTTTCTTCACCTTTGCTCTTACCTCGATGCCATTGGTCACATCAGGGTCGTCACCAGCCTCCTTGATGCAGTAGGCATAGTCGTCACCATAACCGACGGGAACAGTAATCGTTTCGCCATTTGGCAACAATACCGCCACTTCCTCGGGCGTATCGCCACACAATAACCGCCTCGTCGCAGCCACAGCTGCTGCCGTTGCACATGTTCCCGTCGTCAGTCCGCTATGCAGGGGATAGAATTCCGGCAACAACTTTTCTATGGCCCGCCGCAGTCCATGCGACCCGTTGACAATTGATAATTGATAATTGACAATTGACAATTCTCTCTTTGAGAGTGTGGCGTTCTCTCTTTGAGAGTGTGGCGTTGCAATGCAATGACAATTGATAATTGATAATGATGGGCGCTTGAGGGCTATGATGCGCATGCCCTTGGCACGGGCGGCAGCCACCTTCTCTGGGAATCCACCGCTGAGACCGCTTTCCTTTAAAAGAATTGCATCGGCTTCGGGCATGGTCTCGTCCTCAAAGAAACAAAGCTGTTCGTCAGTAGCTCCCTGCTGATGTGCCAACCGGATGCTACTTTCCCGGTTCAGTATCCTATATATTACTTTTACCCCTTTCGCCTCTATCCATTTCAGTTTGCTGATGCTCTGCACACCAGTAGTAGCGAGTAGCGAGGTAATGTCCGTCGGCACCTGTGAGTAGTCGTCAATCCAGGTGATGTCTGGGTCTCGTGGAGGATAGATTCTTTCGTAGCGAACGACAGGGATGCCCAAGGCCGCAGACACCTGGGCTATCGTCTCGTGCAGTTGCGAGGCAAAAGGATGGGCAGCATCCACGATGAGCCGTATCTCATGCTCACGGATAAACAGCTGCATCGCCTCGCCGTCCAATGCGCCATCGATGCGCTGACCATTGTGCAGCGTGATGTCCTGCTCACCCGTCTTGGTGCTGTAGTAATAGACGTTACCGCCCTCTTCCAGCACCTCCACGGCCTTGCGCCCTTCCGTCGTTCCTCCGAATACCAGTATCATATTATTTGCTGGTGTCGAGGTCGGCGGCTTTGCCTTTGTACTCGGGAGCACGCTTCTCGAGGAACGAACGGATGCCCTCCAGATAGTCGGCGCCTTGATAGACCTTGGTGCGGTAGGCGTTGATGCGCTCGAAACTCTCCGACGACAGTACGGTGGCCGCCTTGCTGAGGATGCGGAATTGGCGCTTGATGGCGCTGATGGACATGACGCTGTTGCGGCGCAGGGGGTTCAGGAACTGTTCCTCCAGCACACGTTCCAGTTCTTCAACAGGTACTACGCGATTGATGAGTCCGACGTTCAGGGCATCCTGCGCGGTGATGGGCTGTGCGAGGAAAAACATCTCGCGGGCTTTGTTCATGCCCAACTGGTTGATGAAGTGCATGATGCCCGAGGCGTTATAGGGTATGCCTATCTTTGCGGGCGTGATGGCAAAGGTGGCCGTATCGGTGCTGACAATCATGTCGCACGACAGACACAGGTCGCAGGCGCCACCCCATACTGTGCCGTCGACACAGGCAATGACGGGAATGGCCGTTTCCTGAACACAACGTAACAGGCACTCCATCGGTACGTCGTATGCCAAGGGGTCTTCACCATCCTGAGGAAGTTCACGGATGTCGTGACCAGCGCTCCACACACCTTTCTTGCATTGAGCCTTGATGACGACACCCACGCACTCCTGCTCGTAGCCCGAACGGATGGCGTCACACAATTCCTCACACATCACTTCGCTGAGACAGTTGAAATGATCGGCGTTTTGCATCTCCACATAGCAGATGCGATTGTTGATAACGGTACTGACTAACATATCTTTATGGATTTGTTGATTTACGATGGTTCCCCTTGCCTAAAGAGGTGGGTAAAATATTTGTTATAGAGCTCGGAAAGTCCCGCACGATTATCGATGGCCTCGCCAACCACGAGCATGGTGGTGAGGGTGAGGTTGTTGTCGTGGACAATCTTGGCGAGGTCTTTCAGCTGGCCGCGATAGATTTTCTGGTCGGGCCAGGTGAGATGATAACACGCGGCAACGGGGGTGTCCTCTGGATATTCCTGCAGCAGTTCGCGCTGCACGTCGTCGACAATGGCAGCAGAGAGGAAGATGCACATGGTGCTTTGGCTTCGGGCTAGCAGATGGAGCTGTTCTTTCTCGGGCATGGGTGTGCGGCCCTCGCCACGTGTCAGAATGATGGTCTGGGTGCGCTCGGGAATGGTAAACTGAGAGCGCAGTTCGGCAGCTGCAGCGAGGAACGACGAGATGCCTGGTGTGATGTGATACGACATGTGCTTGGTGTCGAAGAAGGCCATCTGTTCCTGAATGGCGCCAAAGATGCACGGGTCGCCAGTATGCAGGCGGACGATGAAGTGGCCGCGGTCGTAGTGCTTCTTCATCAGGGCGCATTGCTCTTCAAGGTTCATGTCGGCAGAGCTGCGGACAACGGCACCAGGCTTGTGGCATTCGGTGAGTGCCTTGGGCACGAGAGAGCCAGCATATAATATAAGGTCGGCACGTTCCAGCATCTTCCGGCCACGAACGGAAACGAGGTCAGGGTCGCCAGGGCCGGCACCCACGATTTCTATATGGCCCTGCTTCTTGCGCAGGTGCTTCTCATCGATGGCAAGGGCCGCAGTCCAGTTCTTGCCTTTCACCTTAGGGACAATCAGTTTTCCGTGATTGGAGCCAAGAATGGCCGCTGCTTCACAAACGCTGGGTGTGCCAACGTGACGGGCTACGGTGTCGCTGGGATTGGGGACGTCGACGGCAGCCAATTCTTCAGCCGTAAAGAATACCACATCTTCGTCGTATTCATCTTCGAGCATCGCACAAAACTCCTCGTCTTCCTTCACGTCGATGGTGCAATACTTGTGTGAACAAGGCAGAATGCCTCTCTCTGCAAAAGCCTCGTCTATCTCGTCGTAGATGCTTTCGTAATCCTCAGGATGATGGGCCAGTCCGAAACCTACCGTTCCCACCATCGGTACGAAATGCAGCTCGAGCATGCCGTAGGGCGCATTGCGGATATAGGGCGACACGATAATCACCAGCTTGTATTTGCGTGGGTCGGCTTCGCTGATATCGTTGATGATGGTGACGTGCTCGGGCTTGGTGGCCTCCAAATAGTCGGTGCCCTCATCGCGGGCCTCAAGCAAGAGTGCCGTAGGCTCACGATTGACGAATGTAAAGATGCAGTCGTTCATGTCGTCAATATCACTTGCGACGGGCCAATCGAACTTTGCCTCAAGCGTGTCGAGTGCCCACAGACCGGCATTGTCGCTCTGGGTGGTGATGACCTCACGGGCTCCAATCATGGCAGCAATATCACGAGCCAGGTTGTTGGCTCCTCCGACATGGCCGGATAGAACAGAGATGGCGTTCAGTCCCATGCTGTCGACGCAGACTACAGCCGGGTCTTCGTGCTTGTCCTTGATATAGGGTGCGATGGTGCGCACACAGATACCCATCGCTCCAATGAAGACGAAGGCATCGAAGTCTTTCCACCGCTTTCCGACATTCGTGCGGCTGATGATTTCCCCCTCGTTCTTCTGGGCATACACCTGACTTAATATCATGCGGGCAATATGCTTGCCCTCCTCGCTGATTTGTATGATGGCTATTTTCATATTATTGTGGTATGATGATTCGGTAGTTGCCACTCAGGTGCATAAAGGCAAACAGACGGAGCAGACCGTCGTAATAAGCATCGAAGTAACCGTCTTCGAACGGCACGTGCTTCGCGTTCCACAGGGCATCGACGAACTCCTTGCTCTTGTTGCTGCTGCACATCATCGACGCTGCGGCTACGGTAGCTACCAGCCCGATGCTGTGGCGCAGCTTGCGGAAACCGCCAGCCTGTAGAATCTCGTTACCCTCGGGCAGCGTGCCGTCCGTGCGGTATTGGTCGACGAATGTATTGACCCCCTGAGAATAGAAGAAGTCCTGAATGGTCTCGCCATACTGCCGCTGCCACTCGCCGTCGGCACAGCTCCACTCGTAATCGAGGGTGATGTTCATCGGCACGCGCCACGAGTCGTAGCGGAAGTTGTTGTTGCCGTTGCGCCTCGGGGCAGCACCCTCAGGACGCTGCGGCATACCTGGGAACCTTGGCATCTGCATCTCGCTGCCGTCATAGTTGCAGTTGTCAGCATTCAGACCCGTCTGCGGATTGATACACTTATGCAGGAACTCACGGCTCTTCTGAGCACACTCGTACCAGTAGTCGCTCCGTCCGTCGTCAGCCCACTTTGCCCAGACCTCATAGAACGCCGGAATGTGATAGCTCGGGTCGGTGAAGCGCTGGCCGAAACCATCGGGCGTAAAGGTTATCAGCTTGGTCTCAGGGTCGATGAGATACATCTGCTGCGGTCCCGTCTGCTGTGGACCGAAACCGGGGAATCCTCCTTGGCGTGGCTCTGGAGTGTACTCCTTGGGCTGGATGCAGTCGAGAATAAACTGCGCCTCCTTTTTGTAGTCGATGCCCGTGTCGTTACCCCAACGGTTGGAGGCAAAGATGAGGGCGGTGATAAAGTAAAGCTCACCATCGCTGGCAGCCCCCTGGGCATTACGGGTGCCGTCGGTCTTGCAGCTCCACGCGAAGTAGCCCTTGCGTGAGCCGTCCTGATGCTGCATATACTTCTTACTCCAGCGCCACAGCCGGTCGAAGATGTCCTTCTCACCAAACTGCACGGCAATCATCATGCCGTAAGACATACCCTCGGTACGGGCGTCGTGGTTCTTGACGTCAGAGACATAGCCCATCGAGTCGCCGACCTCGAAGTACACCTTATTGGGGCCTCGGAACACGTCGTTGAACACTTCCTTCAGCTTCGCGTCGACGTCGGCCTGCGGGTAGCCCATCTCAACAAAAAGGTTACGGTACAGGTTGGTGTCGAAGGCGCCCTTCGTCCAGGGCGTCAGCGCCATCGCCTGGATAGTCAACATTGTCATGAATGCAAGAATAATCGTTTTCTTCATAGTTGAATCAGTTTACTTTTTTTCGTCTTCTTGCGTGCAAAGGTAGCAAAAAATACGTCAAAATGCAAATTTTCTATCAAAATGTTTGGTGAATTGGGAGAAAAGTTTTACTTTTGCAGCCGATAAACCCAAATGACAAGACAATGAATATGTTCAACGCTTATTTTTACGGCTATTACTTTTACTTTGCAAGCAATTGTGAAGCGGTAAGTCGTTAAGTAAATTGAAAATTGAGAATTGAAAATTGAAAATTAAGATAGGGCTCCGCTTCACAAACAAAGTGATAGCGGAGCGTTTTTTTAAGTGAAAAGAGAATAGTGAAAAGTGAATTGGTAAGATGAAGAGAATTGCAATACAAGGATTGGAAGGTTCGTTCCACGACATCGCGGCACACCTGTATTTCGAAGGCGAACAGATACAGCTCATCTGCTGCAGCACCTTCGAACAGGTTTTTGCCAACATGAAGCAAGACCCTACCGCCATAGGCATGCTGGCTATAGAGAATACTATCGCAGGCTCGCTGTTGCATAACTACGAACTGTTGCGCGACTCAGGTACTACCATCGTGGGTGAGCATAAATTACATATCACGCACTCCATTTGTTGTCTGCCTGAGGATGATTGGAACACTATCAAGGAGATTCATTCGCATCCAGTAGCTCTCATGCAGTGTCGCCATTTCTTGGAACAGCATCCACAGATTAAGCATGTGGAGGCTGAAGATACTGCAGGTTCTGCGAAGATGATTGCCGAAGGACAGCATCAGGGCTGGGCGGCAATCTGTCATGCCGAGGCGGCCAGGCTCTATGGTCTGAAGGTGCTCGAAGACCATATCGAGGACAATAAGCACAACTTTACGCGTTTCCTCGTGGTCAGCAATCCCAACAAGGCCGATTTACTACGTCCGCTGACAGCAGCCAACAAGGCCAGCATCGTCTTTTCATTGCCTCACGAAGAAGGCTCTTTGAGTCATGTGCTTGCTATTCTCTCGTTCTACAAGATCAACCTGACGAAGATTCAGTCGTTGCCCATCATCGGACGCGAATGGGAGTACCTGTTCTATGTCGATGTGATGTACGACGACCTGACACGCTACCGTCAGTCGATAGATGCAATCATCCCGTTAACCAAGGATTTTAAGATTTTGGGAGAGTATAAGGACGGTCGGCAGACCAATTGAAGAATTGAAAAATTGAAAAATAATATATGGAAACAAAAGTAAATACTGGTAGTGAAGAAATAGGAAAGGAGAGGAGTTCTTCAACTCTTCAATCTTTCAATTCTTCAATTGTTCCAGCCGATAGGCTGAGTCTGGTGCAGGAATACTATTTCAGCAGGAAGCTGAAAGAGGTGGCGCAGATGAATGCCGAGGGTAAGGATATTATCAGTCTGGCTATAGGCAGTCCAGATATGCCACCCTCAGAGCAGACCATCAACAAACTGTGTGAGGTTGCTAAGCAGCCCAATGCTCACGGCTATCAGCCTACTCAGGGAACTCCAGAGTTGCGCGAGGCAATGGCAGGATTCTATAAGCGTTGGTATGATGTCGACCTCGACGCCAAGAGCGAGGTACTGCCCTTGATTGGTTCCAAGGAAGGCATCCTGCACGTCACGCTGGCTTTCGTCAATCCTGGTGATGAGGTGCTGGTGCCCAATCCTGGCTATCCCACGTATACTTCTTTGTCAAAAATCTTAGGTGCAAAGATTGTGAACTACAACCTGCGCGAAGATAATGGTTGGCAGCCTGACTTTGATGAACTGGAGAAGATGGACCTTTCGCGCGTCAAGTTGATGTGGACGAATTATCCCAATATGCCTACCGGTGGTCGTGCCCAGCGTGCAACCTACGAGCGTCTCGTGCGCTTCGCTATGGACCACAATTTAGTCGTGGTCAACGATAATCCTTACTCCTTTATTCTGAGCGAGGAGCATCTGAGCATCCTTCAAGTGCCTGGTGCCAAGGACTGCTGTATTGAGTTCAATTCGATGTCGAAGAGCCATAACATGCCTGGTTGGCGTGTGGGACTTTGTGCTTCGAATGCACAGTTTATCCAGTGGATTCTGAAGGTGCAGTCAAACATCGAGAGTGGAACTTTCCGAGGCATCCAATTGGCTGCTGCCGAGGCCTATAAGAATGATGAGGCTTGGCACCGTGAGTTTAATATCAATACCTACGCCCGTCGTCGCCAGTGGGCTGAGAAGATTATGGATGTCTTAGGCTGTACTTACGATAAGAATCAGGTGGGCATGTTCCTTTGGGGCAGAATTCCTGACAGCATCGAGAATGTGGAAGACCTGACGGAGCGCGTGCTGCATGAGGCCCGTGTCTTCATCACCCCAGGCTTCATCTTCGGCTCGAACGGCGAACGCTATATCCGCATCTCCCTGTGTGCCAAGGAAGACAAAATCCAACAGGCCCTTCATAGAATTGAAAAATTGAAAGATTGAAAAATTGAAGTTGCTGGGCCGATGAAAGAGATAGTTATTGCTAATTTGAGTATGGACTTTGCATTACGCATAGTTAACCTATATAAGTATTTGTGCAATGAGAAAGCAGAATATGTGATGTCAAAACAGTTACTTAGATGTGGAACGAGTATTGGGGCCAATATTGCTTAAAGTGAACACGCACAAAGTACAGCGGATTTTATCTCGAAGTTGTATATTTCTCTTAAAGAAGCAAATGAAACAAAGTATTGGATTACATTATTGGCAAAAGCTGATTATTTGACAGATGTTGAATGTGAGTCTATGATGAAAGACTTACGCATAATAATAGGAACATTGGTTAATACAATAAAGAAAACAAAAGATAACCCATAAGAATGGATGATGTGAAGAACTTCAATTCTTCAATTCTTAAATTCTTAAATTTTAAAAAGTATGGAACTGGAATTAGAGAAACTGAATCTTCCGAGTGACAATGAACGCCCCTTCGTCATTGCAGGTCCCTGTAGTGCCGAGACTGAGGAGCAAGTGATGGAAACTGCCCGCCAGCTGGCTATGAAGGGCTGTCATAACTTCCGTGCTGGAGTGTGGAAACCCCGTACCAAACCAGGTGGCTTCGAGGGTAACGGCGAAAAGGCCCTGCCCTGGATGAAGCAGGTGAAGGAGGAAACTCACATGCTGATAGCTACCGAGGTGGCTACCCCCGAGCATGTGGAGTTGGCCCTGAAGTACGATATGGACATCCTGTGGATTGGTGCCCGTACGACCGCTAATCCCTTTGCCATGCAGGCCCTGGCTGATGCCTTGAAGGGTGTGGATAAACCTGTGTTCGTGAAGAATCCCGTCAATCCTGATTTGGAACTCTGGATTGGTGCCCTGCAGCGCCTCAATCAGGCTGGTGTCAAGCGTCTTGGAGCCATCCATCGTGGTTTTTCCAGTTATGAACAGAAGATTTATCGAAATGCTCCTATGTGGCAGATTCCCATTGAGTTGCATCGTCGTATTCCTGACCTTCCTATCATCAGCGACCCCTCGCATATCGGTGGTCGTCGTGAACTGATTGCCCCGCTGTGTCAGCAGGCGATGGACCTGGGCTTCGATGGTCTGATTGTCGAGAGCCACTGTGATCCTGACAAGGCTTGGAGTGATGCTAAGCAGCAGGTTACTCCTGATGTGCTCGACTACATCCTCTCGCTGTTGATTATCCGTGATGAGCATGTCACTACCGAGGGCATTCAGCAGTTACGCAAGCAGATTGATGACCTCGACAACCAGTTGATGGATCTCTTGGCCAAACGCATGCAGGTTTGTCGTCAGATTGGTGAATACAAGAAGGAACACAACATGACCGTGTTGCAGGCTTCACGCTACAATGAAATCCTTGAGAAGCGTGGCGTGCAGGGTACGCTGACAGGAATGGCTGCCGAGTTTGTCGCCAAAGTCTTCGAGAGCATCCACGAAGAGTCCGTTCGCCAACAGATTGAAATAGTCAACAAGTAAAATTAAAAAATTGTAAAATTGAAGGATTGAAGTCCATGCGGCTTGAACAACTTCAATTCTTCAATTCTTCAAAACAACTTCAATTCTTCAATTCTTGAATTTTTCAATTCTATGAAAATATTAGTAATGGGTGCAGGCAAGATGGGAAGTTTCTTCATCGACCTGCTGAGTTTCGACCACGAGGTGGCGGTCTTTGAGCGCGACCCCAAGCGCATGCGTTTCACCTACAACTGCCAGCGTTTCACCACCTTCGAGGAGATTCGGGAGTTTAAGCCCGAGCTGCTCATCAATGCGGTGACGCTGAAGTATACTATCCCTGTGTTCAAGGAGGTCATTCCCTATCTGCCCAAGGAGTGTATCATCAGCGATATTGCCTCTGTGAAGACCGATATGAAGGAGTTCTACGAGTCGACAGGTATGCGCTACGTTTCGACACACCCCATGTTCGGACCGACGTTTGCCAATCTGCAGCAGCTCTCTGAGGAGAATGCCATCATCATCAGCGAGGGCGACTACATGGGACGTATCTTCTTTAAGGACCTGTATCAGAAGCTGGGCCTCAATATCTATGAATACACCTTCGAGGAACACGATAAGACGGTGGCCTATTCGCTGTCTATTCCATTCGTGTCAACCTTTGTCTTTGCAGCTGTCATGAAGCATCAGGATGCCCCAGGTACCACTTTCAAGCGCCACATGCGTATTGCCAAGGGTGTGCTCAACGAGGACGATTACCTATTGCAGGAAATTCTGTTCAACCCCTATACCCACGACCAAGTCAGTCAGATTCGTACGGAGCTGAAAGAATTGCTCGAGATTATTGACAACAAGGATGCCGAGGGTATGAAAGGCTATCTCACGAAGATACGTAATAATGTCAAGCGTGACATCGAAATCAAACAATAAAGTTTTAGACAACGAATTACACGGATTATACGGATTAAGCTTATGCTGATTATCAATCTGTAAAATTCGTGTAATCCGTTGCTTTATTTATGCAAGCTTCTTTAGCAGTTCCAACAGCACCAGCCAGATGTCTTCGATGGTCTTCAATTCCACGCGCTCACTGGTTGAGTGTGGCTCCACGATGCGCGGTCCGATGCTGGCAATCTGAATGCCAGGATAGTGCTGTACGAAGAAACCTGCCTCGAGGACAAAATGCATAGCGACCATTCGTGGGCGCCATCCCAAGATGTTGTCAAAGGTATCGCTGACCAGTTGTAGGAATGGCGACAGTTGGTCTTCCTGCCAGGCTGGGACCGACATGATGGTTTCTGATGTTGCTCCAGCAGCGGCAAAAGTGTTGGCAATCTCCTTGCTCAGCGCCGCCATGTCGTCGTCAATGAAACTGCGGGTATGAGTGGAGACAAAGATATGGTCTTCTTCTGTTACGATACGCCCTACGTTATTAGATGTCTCTACCGTATCCTTCATCGTCTTACTCATTCTTACCATACCTTGTGGAATCTGTTCCAGACAGCCCATCAGCGCATCGAAGACCTCCGTAGGAATGACCGTGTCCTGTTTCTCGCATTTCTCTATGCTGCACGTTATCTTCGGGTCCTGCGGATATTCCTCGCGCAACCATGCGTTCATCATGTCCTGCTGAGACTTGACAAATTCGCAGGCTTCGCCAGACGGCACACAGACGATGATCTCTGCCGATGACGCTATCGAGGCGTTTGCTTCACCAATATTGATGGATGCTACGTCGAAGTCGTACTCATTGTAGATGGCAGCCAGAATGGCCCATGCAGCCACAACGGCGCTGCAACGACCCTTGTTGATGTCGACCCCGGAGTGACCGCCCAGACCACCTTCGAAACGGATGCGATACCAGCGGCGTTTGCCACCAGGGGCAGGCTGTCGTTTCATCGGAATACGGTGGAACTGAAGACAGGCTCCGGCAGCTCCTGTCGTGATAGTGTCGTAGTCCTCTGAATCGAGGTTAATCACTTTGCGGGCATGCAAGAAGTCCTTCGATAGTGCGGCAGCTCCCGACATGCCGTCTTCTTCATTGGTGGTTGTGATGACTTCCAGTGCCGGGTGTACAATGCTGTCATCCTCGAGCACGGCCAATGCCATCGACAGTCCAATGCCGTTGTCTGCTCCCAGCGACGTGCCGTGTGCCTTCATCCAGCCATTCTCCGTATAAGCATTGATGGGGTCAGAGAGCGGGTTACTCATGCCTACGCATACCATATCCATGTGGTTCAGCAATGCGATGGACTCTGCAGCCTCATGTCCGGGTGTTGCCTCTTTGCGTATAACGACACAGTTCTCGGCATCACGCTCGTAGTCTAAATGCAATCGCTCGGCAAACTGGCACAGGTAGTCTGCAACTCTTTCTTCGTGGTGTGACGGACGTGGAATTTGGTTCAGTTCCTTGAAAATCTGGAATATACGTTCTGTTGTTGGCATCGTTTCTGATAGTTAATAATACTTATTTTGGTGCAAAGGTACGAAATTTTTCACTATTCACGATTCTCTTTTCACTTTATTTTGTATCTTTGCACACAAAATCAGACAATATGGAACAAAAAGAGTTTGAGGTATACGTAGAAAAATATGCCGACAAAATAGAGCAAATCAGGCAGAAAGCCCACCATTTGCATGAGAGTGTTAATCAGATATATGGTAAGTCACTGCCATACGGATATCATTTGGATATGGTGGTCAACGGCATTCGTGATTTCGGCTATCTGGTATGTGCCAATGAGGCAGACGTTTTACCGTTGTTTTTTGGCGGCTACTATCACGACAGCATCGAGGATGCCCGACTGACGTATAACGATGTCATGAAAGAGGCACGCAATTATCTGGCGGAGGAACAGGCGCTGATGGCTACGGAAATAGTTTATGCGCTGACGAACGATAAGGGGCGCAACCGTGCTGAAAGAGCAGGGGAGAACTATTATAAAGGCATTCGTGAGACGCCCTATGCACCCTTTGTGAAACTGTGCGATAGACTGGCCAATATTACGTTCTCGTGTGCCAGAAGTGAGGCTTCCAACGACCGTATGAGAGAAGTCTACAAGCAAGAGATGCCACATTTCCTGGCTGCTATCAATCCGCATAGCAAAGACCCGCGGATGTTGGTCCCTCAGGAGGTGGTGCTAAAGATTGCAGAGTGTCTGATTGACGATCTGGAACGCGAAGAACAGAACCAAACGGCCTGGTGGCATGAGTATTAAATGATGTAAGATGTCTGAGGTAAGAAGGTAGATGTTATGGCAATAGGTAAGTGGATAGGAGGATTCTTGGGCTTTATGACAGCAGGACCGTTAGGCGCATTGCTGGGCATATTGTTCGGTGGGGCGTTCGACGCCATGCTCGATGGTGTCAATACGCCTGAAACACAAGGCACATTCGATGGACAGAGTGGCTTCGAATCGAATGTCTACGGACAACAGCGTGTCAATCAGGGGCAGCGCAACAGTTTCCTGTTTTCTATGCTGGTGCTGACGTCGTATATCATCAAGGCCGACGGCAAGGTGATGCATTCCGAGATGGAACTGGTGCGTAACGTGTTGCAACAGAATTTCGGTAATGTGGCCCGTCAGCAGGGCGATGACATTTTGCGCAAGCTCTTCGAAGAACAGAAACGTGTCGGTGCAGCCAGCTTCCGTCAGACCGTAATGCAGTGTTGTGGTCAGATAGCCACCAGTCTGGACTATTCGCAACGTTTACAGTTGCTGAATTTCTTGGTATTGATATCCCAGGCTGACGGACGCGTTGACCCTTCTGAGGTGCGTGCCATGAAGGAATGTGCTCAGTGGATGCAGATGTCGGCAGACGAGATAGATTCGATGTTAGGTATGTGTAAGGACGACCTCGCATCGGCCTATCAAGTGTTGGGTGTATCACCTGATGCTACTGATGATGAGGTAAAGAAGGCCTATCGTAAGCTGGCGCTGGAGCACCATCCCGATAAGGTGGCGGCTTTAGGTGAGGATATCCGTCGGGCAGCAGAGAAGAAATTCCAGAAAATCAATGAAGCAAAAGAGCGCATTTGGAAAGCCAGAGGTCTTTAATTATGAAAAGTGGAAAGTCGTCTATCGTCATACCTGAAGGATGTACTGAAATTTTATTGCATGCTTGTTGTGCCCCTTGTTCCTCTGCCATTGTCGAATGGTTGATGGCCAATGGTATCCGTCCTACCATTTTTTATTATAATCCTAATATCTTCCCACGTGAGGAATATGAGATTCGTAAGCAGGAAAGCAAACGCCATGCCGAGAGTTTAGGCATCCGTTGGATTGATGGCGACTATAATCATGACCAATGGCGCAAGGGTGTCTGCGGACTCGAAGAAGAGCCCGAGCGTGGTCGTCGCTGCCAGCAGTGCTTTGTATTACGACTGACAGAGACTGCCCACAAAGCCTGCGAACTCGGCATCCGTTATTTCGCTACCACACTGGCATCCAGCCGTTGGAAGAGTCTTGAGCAGATTGAGCTTGCTGGACATATAGCTGAGCAGAAAGTTAACGATACATGCGAACAATCCTTTAATGTCGCTTTCTGGGCACAGAATTGGCGTAAGGGCGGTCTTCAGGAACGACGAAACCAACTATTGAAAGAATATCATTTTTACAATCAGCGCTATTGTGGCTGCGAATTTTCAATGCAGCACCAATCACCCAATTCTAATCAGTAACGATTGCGCTCCATCCGCCACCTGGTGCCATTTTGATTTGGAGAATGTCATTGCTGTTAACCTGTCGGGTGCTTTTGACGTAGTCGCTGGCATCACGATCCGCATTAATTCCATCGGAAAAGATTTCTGCCTGATGCGTGCCGCTTGTCAGCATGTCGAGCGGAATGGTCAGGGTGCGAGGCATCCAGTTGGTCATTGCGGCTATGTACCATGTAGAACCCTTGCGACGGGCCATGATGACGTACTCGCCAAGTAAACCGTCAATGGCTCTGGTTTCGTCGAATGTGGTGGGTATCTGACGGATGAAGTCGGTGGTTTCCTGTTCCCTGATATACTTCGATGGCGAGTCGGCCAGCATCTGCAGGGGGGCATCGAACAGGGTGTACATAGCCACTTGGTGAGCACGAGTACCCTGACTCATGGGATGGTCGTTGTTGCCGAAGAACTGGGCACGCGTGGCGTTGGTCATCGCTCCAGGGGTATAGTCAAGCGGACCTATGAGCTGGCGCAGATAAGGGATAGTGACGTCGTAGCGAGGCTGGTCGTGCAATGGTCCGTCCCCCACACGCGGTTCCCACTTAGAATTCTCCAAGCCCTTGACCCCCTCAAAGTTCACGATGTTGGGCCAAGCCTGCTGAATGCCAGTAGGCCGATAGCCGTGGAAGTCGAGCAACAAATGGTTCTTGGCGGCAATCTCTGCAATCTTCCATGCCGATTGCATGACGGTCTGGTCGTCACGGTCGAAGAAGTCAACCTTGAAGCCCTTAACGCCCAACGATGCATAGTACCTGAAGTCATCCTCCGTATTTTTGATGCAATTGCGCCACGAACTCCACAGGATGATACCCACACCCTTCTTTTCAGCATAGGGCAAAAGGCTCAGCAGGTCGATGTCGGGATTCAGTTCCGAACGCAGGCTTTCGTCTGTACTCCATCCCTCGTCGATGATGATGTACTCCAGATGGTTCTTGGCGGCAAAGTCGATGTAGTAGCGGTACGTGTCGGTATTCATACCTGCACGGAATGGTACAGCGGTCAGCATAGTGGCGTTCCACCAGTCCCAAGCCACTTTACCTGGACGTATCCACGACGTATCCTGAATCTGGCACTTCGGGCCGAAGCGTTGGGGCAGACGGGCCGTCAGCAGCTGTTTGTCCTGAGTAGTAACAAGCACGATGCGCCACGGTAGTTCTCCCTGCACATTCCGGGCGATATACGGAGCACGGTCGGTGGGTACGAGGTTCAGACGATTATAACCACCAATCTCTTCGTTGATGGAATAGGGGGCAAAAACAGCCTTTAGTCCATATTTGCCGTTTTTGACGAGAAACATGCCAGGATAGTCTGTCGCACCCATGTCGGCAATCACCGCCAGCTTACCCTCGGGCAGACGGACAGCCAAGGGATTGATGGCCAGCGAGTCGGCAAACATTTGCGACAGCGGTTGTTCGTCGTAGTACGACTCGAAACTGTAGCAGTAGCGCTCGCCCCCACGATTGTCGTTGACATAGGGGATGAATGCCTGATAGTCATCAGCAAAGTTAAACTCTGCTGTTTCGTTGGTCACCACACGGCCATGCTTTGAGTCTATGCAGATGCGATAGGCGGCAGCATCGTTGTCAACACGGAATTCCACCCGTGTCGTTGCTTTTCCCAACGTGATGCTGTTAGGTGTTACAGCCCCTTTTGGCTTGTAGTTGGTAAACGACTCGCTGAGCCCTATTTCCGAGGGTGTCAGCACCTGAGTTTCTCCGTGTCTCACTTCCCACGTCAGTCGGTCCTTGCCGGCATGAATGGTTACTTGCAACCGTCCGTCGGGCGATGCTATCTGGTGGTCCGTAGCAATAGCATTCAGTGCCACCGTTAACAACAGTAAAATAGCTTTGGTTTTCATCGTTATATTTATTCTTATACATCTTCAGTCCAGGTCGACTACGGTGATGCCAGCACCGCCAAACTGTACGTGTTCGTCCTTTGCGCTTTTTACGTTGGGCACCGTATGCAGATACTGGCGAATCAGCTGCCGTAGCACACCCGTTCCTGTACCATGCAGGATGCGTACACGGCTCAGTCCTATGAGGATGGCGTCGTCGATGAAGTGCATCACGGTATCAATAGCCTCGTCACCACGCATGCCTCTCACGTCCAAATCCTGGTGGAAATTTTGCCGGCGGTCCTCCATCGTGGCACGAGTCACATGCGAGGTCTGAATAGCCATATGGTCGTGCTTATGTGCGGTAGTGAATTCTTCACTCTTCACTCTTAACTTTTCACTTCTCTCCAGCTGCTCCAGCTTCACTTTCGAGCGCAAACCTCCAAACACCACCGTGGCCTGCTTGCCCTGAATGCTTTCTATCTCGCCAACGCTATTGGTTCCTTTGATGCGCACGCTGTCGCCCTTCTCCAATGGACGGTTTGCGTCGTTCAGGTTGGTCTTGGCCCTTGCTGCCAGTTTCTCGCTGGTAGCTCGTTGCTGTTCGCCTTTCTCGGCTTTACGCTTCTCCTTACGGGCTTTGCGTTCTTCCATCTTCTGCAGACGCTTGGCAAAGTCCTCCTCGCTCATCAGTCCACGTGTGTCGTCGTTTTTCACCTGCTCACGGAATTCCTGCAACTCCTCGCGAATCAGTCGTGTCTGTTCCTTCTCGGCCTGAGCTTCCTTGATGTCGCGGATGGCATTCTCTATACGTCGGTTGGCCTCAGCCAACAACTGTTCGGCTTGCTCCTTGGCACGGTTCAAAATGGCCTTGCGCTCACGTTCTATCTCTTCCAAGTTAGTCTCGTATCGTTGGATATGACCCTCCAGCGACTTTTCGTGCTGGTGAATGGTCTGACGTTTACCCTCCCAGTAGCGCTTGTCACGCACAATGTCCTGCAGGTACTTGTCGCTCTGGATATACTCCGACCCGACAATCTCCGAGGCGTCGTTGATCACCTCCTCGGGAATACCAGTCTTCCTTGCAATTTCTATGGCAAACGACGAACCAGGCTGACCGATACTTAATTGGAACAATGCCTGCATCTGGTGACGGTCGTACAGCATCGCACCATTCACCACACCAGGGTGATCTTCTGCAAAG
>JAEEVA010000062.1 GCA_016286995.1 Prevotella sp. | reverse complement strand
CACCTCAGGATTCTTCTGCTTCATCGAGATGAGCAGCTGGCGGAACGAGACAAAGGCCTTCGGACCTACTACTTCCTGGAAGAAGAACGACATAGCGGCAATCAGGGTTGTGATGACGATGAGTGACCTCATGGCCTGCATCAGCGAGATGCCTGCCGCCTTGATGGCTGTCAGCTCCGAGCTTTCACCTAAGTTGCCGAAAGCAATGAGCGACGACAGCAGGATGGCCAGTGGGAATGCCTGTGGCATGAGCATCAGTCCCATGTACCAGAAGAACTGCGCCATCACCTCCAGTGAGAGTCCTTTACCTATCAGTTCGTCAACGTATCGCCACAGGAACTGCATCATCAGCACAAATTGGCAGATGAAGAAGGTGGCAAAGAAAAGAAGGCCAAATTGTTTGGCGATGAATATGTCTAATTTCTTGATGCGCAGCATACTTTATTTACTTCACAGACCGCTGACACGGTGCAGACGCTCCAGGTTCTCGTCCCAGATGCCGCGCAGATCCTGTGCCTCGTCGTCGTCCGACGCATAGTCTGTTATCAGCAGGGTCAAGTGTCCTGTGATGTCGCTTTTCTCGATACGCATCTCCCAGATGGCTTCGGGGGTGTCCTCATGGTAGTCCCACAGCAGTCTGATGTGGTTGTACTTCTCTTTTTCCAAGATGCGCGACTGTTTGGTGTCACGTTCCGTCCAAGGGTGTCCCCATGTGAAGGTCATCATATCGTCTTCTTCCGTCACTTTGTCGGCCAGCCATTTCTGCAGGCCCGATGCGTTACTTATCATGTCCCATACAATCCTTGGCGATTGTGTCGACAGCGGATATTCGAATGTCAGTTTCTGCATAGTTTTATTCTGTTAGCAAGTGTTATGTTTCTTTTGATGGTGCAAAAATACGAAAAAATATCAGATTATGAAAGTTTTTTCGTAAAAAGTTTGTGTAATTAAAAGATTTATATTACCTTTGCAGGCGATTTTAAGGGACTTGCCCCATAATTGCAAGGAAATGGCGGGGTAGCTCAGCTGGTTAGAGCGTCGGATTCATAATCCGGAGGTCGAGGGTTCGGGTCCCCCTCCCGCTACGAAGAACGTCCTGCAGATGTACATTTGCAGGACGTTCTTTTTTTGTTTGTGTAGCCGTAGGGTAGGCTACAGGGCCCCCCGGCTTAATCGTCGGGATTGCCCTTGTAGTGGAACGGCTGAATGTCAGGAGTAGTACCCAGGTCCTCTGGCACTCCAACGGTTCGGATGAGTTTCTTGCCGTAGTCACCACGCACAGCTCCCGTATTCATCAGCAGGTCGGAATACTTGATGGTGGGGAATACCACACCAAAGATACCTACACCCACGCGAACGCCCTCAGGATGGGTGTTGTTGGTGATGCGGGCCGTCTTGAAGAAGGTGTGCGGATAGATGTCCAGACGGTTCAGCTTCTTGTAGGTTTTCCACATGTCCGGATGGGTCTTTGTGGTGTCGGCATGTGTGAACACGCGTCCGATGTTGCCCACGTAGTCGTCGATGGCATCGCTCTCAATACTGTCGCTGGCCTGCAGACATTCGTGGATGTTGTCTTCCATCTGCCAAATCATCTGGCTGTCGGTAGGCCGTGAGATAGCGGCAATGATGAGCAGGATGATGGCTATGGCACAAAAGATGATAGCCTTTCCGAGACAACTGTGGGTAAACTCTGATGAAGTACTCTGTTTCTTGTACGTACTGGGGTTGAATTGTTCCATAACTCTTAACTATTATCTCTTAACTCTTAATTCTTAATTGCCGTCAGGCGACAATTCTTAATTCTTAATTCTTAACTCTATAAATGGTCGTGAAGCAGGTTCATGAATTCCTGACGGGTCTTGGCCTGATTGAAGGCACCGCTGAACTCGCTGGTAGTCGTGATGCTGTTCTGCTTTTCCACGCCACGCATCTGCATGCACATGTGACGGGCTTCGACAACGACCATCACACCCAGCGGGCGCAGGGTCTGTTCGATACACTCCTTGATTTGCAGCGTCATGCGCTCCTGTACCTGAAGCCTGTGGCTGTAGATGTCTACCACGCGGGCTATCTTCGACAGTCCTGTGATGTAGCCGTTGGGGATATACGCCACGTGGGCCTTGCCGTAGAAGGGCAGCATGTGGTGTTCACATAGCGAGAAGAAGTCGATGTCCTTGACGATGACCATCTGACTGTAGTTCTCCTTGAACAGGGCACCGCGCAGCACCTCATGGGCATCCTGTTCGTAGCCCTGCGTCAGGAACTGCATAGCCTTGGCCACGCGCATAGGGGTTTTCAGCAGTCCCTCGCGTGTAGGGTCTTCACCCATCAGTTGCAGAATCCGCCGATAGTGGTCGGCCAACTCTTCGAGTCCTTCGCGGTATGTTTCGTTATCCGCCATCACTTTTTCACTGTTTGCTGTTTCACTGTTTTGCTTTTCACCTCTCTCAGTATGCTACTGTGATTTTCCCCTTGACGATGGTCGCTTGTGAGTATCCCATCTTCCTCAGGCTCTGCAGCATCTGGTGAGCTTCTTCGTAGGTACGGTAGTTGCCGATGCGACAAATCCATCGCGGCGAGTAGAAATGAACGTACACAGGTACTTCGGGGAAGTTGGCCTTGATGTCGTTGCCCACCTGCTCTGCCTGCTGACGGTCCTTGCGCGAGTTGCCGCCGGCAAAGGCCTGAACGCGATAACCGTTGACCTTATAGCCGCGCATGATTTTCTTGGTATTGTCAACGGGAGCCGGAGTCTCAGCGGGAGCGTCGGGAGAACTGGAAGAACTAGAGGCACTAGATGAACTAGAAGCACTAGAGGAACTAGAGGAACTAGAAGCACTAGAAGCACTAGATGAACCAGAGGCGCTAGAAGGAGTGGTGGAAGCGTTCGCATTGCCCGTGGCACTGCTGTTCGTCGCTGCCGCCGTACTCGTTGCCCCTCTGTTGCCCAGCAGGGCGTTGTTCACCAGGTAGTCGATGTCGGCAGCATGACGGATGGTCACCGTACCCTGTCCGGCCTTATGCTGTTGCAGGCGCTGGGTATAGTCCTGTGCAGATAATGGTAAAAAAGTAAAAAGGCAAAAGGGTAAAACCATGAGAACCTTTTTAAATTTTGAATCATTTGAAATAGTCATCATCATGTTTTGTTGTTTTTTACTTCTAACCTTCTTACTTTCTTACCTTCTTACACCTATTCTTATTTCTTCCACGCGTCAATGATGCCCTTGAAGTCGGCACACTTCAGCGAGGCACCGCCGATGAGACCACCGTCGATGTCGGGCTTTGCAAACAGCTCGGGGGCGTTGCTGGCCTTGCACGAACCACCATAGAGGATGGTGGTGTCGTCGGCCACAGCCTGTCCGTACTTCTCTGCGATGATTGAGCGGATGTATGCGTGAATCTCCTCAGCCTGCTCGGCGGTAGCGGTCTTGCCAGTACCGATGGCCCAGATGGGTTCGTAGGCGATGACGATCTTGCGGAAGTCCTCCTCGCTGAGGTTGAATACGCTGCCTTCGAGCTCGGCCTTGACGACCTCGTTCTGCTTGCCGGCCTCGCGCTCTGCCAGGCTCTCGCCGATGCAGAAGATGACCTTCAGGTCGTTCTTCTGTGCCAGCAGCACCTTCTCCTTCAGAATCTCGGGAGTCTCCTTGTAGTATTCACGACGCTCTGAGTGACCCAGGATGACATACTGTGCACCCGTTGACTTCACCATCTCGGCGCTCACCTCACCGGTAAAGGCACCTTTCTCCTTGTCGGCGCAGTTCTCAGCACCCAGACCGATGATGTCCTGGTCGAGGAACTGTGCGATGCTGGCAAGGTGGATGAACGGTGTGCAGATGACCACACCACAGTTGGGCTTGTCAGCCTTCAAAGTCTCGTTGAGCTCCTTTGCAAGAGCGATACCGTCCTGGAGATTCATGTTCATCTTCCAGTTTCCTGCTACAATTTTTTTTCTCATTGTTCTTTTTTATTATTATAATGGTTTAACCTAACTTCTTACATCTTCCATCTTCCTTCTTACTTGCCTTCAGGCAACACCTCTTACTTCTTACTTCTTAATTTGTATACCTTGTACATCGCCCACAGACGGTCTATGATGGCCAGCACCGCCAGCGGCAGCACGTACCACAGCAGAATGACCAGAATCTTGCCCGGCACGCTGTCCTGCGGCATCTTGCCGATTGCCGCCTGTTCCAGCGACCCACGCAGCTGAGGCTCGTCGGGCAGTCGGTTGTGGCTCCACTTGCGTATCACCGTACCCTGCTTCAGCAGCAGCAGTCCCGGATTGCTGCGGATGATGGTCTTCAGCGTTGTCTCGTCGGTCTGACAGAACGGATATTCCGCTCCCGTGCGCTCTCGCCAGCCATTCATGCCCTTCTCGCCACTGGCTGTCAGGCAGTAGAACCCGCAGCCGTTGTCCTCGGCATACTCGTACACCTGGTTAATCTGGTCGAGCTGGCTGTCATCGGCATCCTGCAGCTGTGGCGATATCAGCAGGAACGTGTAGCCCTTGGCATTCAGCACCGAGTCGGTGATGTCCTCGCCGTCGCTGACCCTCATCAGCGAGAAGTCGTGGATGGGCGGCACGTAGCCTCTGCTCAGCTGCACCGTTTTCGAGTCGACGAACGTCCATGTGGAGTCAGGATAGTTCTCCGTGGTGAACTCCTTCTTGACGCCGTCCTTCTCCAGTATGAAAGTTGTCTCAAACTGCGGCTGTTCTGCGTCCTCTGGCGTCTCCATACCCTTGCGGATGTCTGCCCCGATGTGATATGGGCGGAAGTCGAAGTAGGGTAGGTCGTACAGCGACCATCCTGACACCACCAGTATGAATACTGCCGTGTAGTTGATGACAATCCATTGGTTGCTCTTCGACACCATTCGCAGCATGTCCAGCGGGTAGCGGGCTACCGTGATGGCACATGCCAGCAACAGCACGTTTTTCCAGAATGTCTGCCAGTTGGTGAGCACGATGGCGTCACCAAAACATCCGCAGTCGCTGATGGGGTTGGCCACTGCCAGCCACAGCGTTATCGCCGTCATGACCGTCATCAGCAGCAGTATCAGCTTCGTGGTCAGTCTGCGCCTGATGGCAAACAACAGGCAGATGCCCAGTCCGAATTCCACTGCCGACAGGAGCACCGAGGCTCCCAGTGTCATGAAGTCTGGCACCAGCTGCTTCACATGCAGCGCGTCCAGATAGTCGACAATCTTATATTTCGTTCCCAGCGGGTCGACGGCCTTCACGAATCCAGACAGGATCAGCGTCACCGCCAGCACCACTCGGGCTATATTTACAACAACCTTTCTCACCCCTACCTCTTCCTTCTTACCTCTTCCTTGCCGTCAGGCAACACCTCTTACTTCTTCCTTCTTACTTCTTACTTCTTCAGCTTGATGGCTCCGAACACGGCATAGTTGATGATATCCATGTAGTTCGAGTCGATGCCCTCGCTCACCAGCGTCTCGCCGCCCAGGTTCTCAATCTCCTTGATGCGCTCTATCTTGGTCAGGATGAAGTCCGTGTACGAGCTCACGCGCATGCCGCGCCAAGCCTCGTCGTAGTCGTGATTCTTGCGTTTCATCAGCTCCAGGGCCTCGTTGGCATACTTGTCATACAGCGCCATAGCCTCGTCCACGGTGATGTCCACCGTGTCGCTGAAGCCGTTGTAAATCTGGATGAGTCCTACTATACCATAATTAATAAGGGCGATGAATTCCGGACGGATGCCCTCACCCACCAGCGACTCCTTCTTGATTTCCAGCGAACGGATGCGCTTGGCCTTGATGAACAGCTGGTCGGTCAGCGACGACGGGCGCAGGATGCGCCACGAAGCCCCATAGTCGTGGAGCTTTTTCTCGAACAGCGTACGGCATTCCGTGATGGTCTGTTCAAACTGGCGATTGGTATTCACTTCATTTGTGTCCATAAATCGCGTGCAAAATTACAAAATTGTTGGCAAAACACCAAATTTATCTTCATTTATTTTACATTTTGCCATGCTGGCCATTCCCCTGCTCATCGTGAAGCAGGAAGACCGCTCGGTTCTTCACTCACTTAATCACGACCTTGTTGCCGTTGTAGATGTAAAATCCAAATTTATTTGGTTTTTCATTCGATTTAATCAACTTTCTCACGCTCAGAAATGAAAATTTATTCTCATTTCCTTCGCTTAATCGAAATTTTGCACTATCTTTGCAGCAATGTTTGAAAAGGAAATCAAGGAATACGAAGACATCCGACGGGAATATCAGGAGAAGATTGCCGACAGGATGGGACGTGAGCAGTGGATGGAATACAGCGAAATCCTGTTCTCTGCGCACTCTTGTGCCATTGAGGGCAATTCGTTTACCGTCGACGACACGCGTATTCTTCGTGAACAAGGTATGGCCATGATTCCTGTGGGACGCTCGTTGCTGGAATGTACCGAAATGAGCGACCATTTCCGTGCCTTCGACTATATGGTAGGCCATTTGGATCATCCTTTCGACGAGGCACTGCTGAAAGAGGTAAACCGCTTGGTCACAGAACATACTTTAAGCTATCGTGCCCCAGAAGCCATTGCTGGTGAGTATACTACCGAGGATATGGCTGCAGGAGACACCGTCTTTGGCGACCACGAGAAACTGATTGCCCGTGTGCCCAATCTGATGACATCGACACAAAAAGCACTTGACGACGGACAGCACCCGATGGTTGTTGCCGCTAAGTGGCACGGCTATTACGAATATCTGCATCCCTTCCGTGACGGCAATGGTCGTACAGGACGCCTGCTCTCGAACTTCATCCTGCTTCGTGCCGGCCATCCCCTGCTCATTGTGAAGCTGGAAGACCGCTCTGCCTACATCTCAGCCCTGAAACAGATTCGTGCTGAGGGTTCGGACGAGTGTTTAATATCGTTCTTTTTCAAGACCGCTATCGGACGCATGAAGGACGAAATGGCCCAGAAGCATAAGAACTCCCTGCCCATAGTCTTCTTCTGATTCCTCATTCCTCACTTAATCACAAGCCTTCTTTTACCTTAAGGTGAAAAGTGTGGCAATGCAATGTGAAATCACTTTTTCTGTATTTTTTGCCAAATTTTTATTTTTTGTTTCTTCATGAACATTTCTATATTTTTGTTTTTTTTTCTCAATAATTTGGATTATTCAGAAAAAGTTTGTATCTTTGCACCGTCAGAATGTCGTCAGAGGGCGCGAAACAATTGCTTTCATAGCAATATTCAAGCTGGACCTTTCTGACCTTTATACGAGGACATAGCCCACAAGGTTATGTCTTCAGCTTTTCTATCACGTCGTTGAGTGCACACCGGAACCGGGCTTTGTGTTACATCTACGCTCGCAAAAACTCAACCTTCCTACGATTACCTGATGACCTGACGGCAAAGTGGAGCCAGTAGGTGCCCTTGGGCGAACGCTCTAACAGGAGTTCGTCGAAGTCCTCCTGCGACTCGTCGCTGATGTCGAGCAGGATGGTGGCGTAGCGCACCAGTTGCTCGATGCCTGCCACGCGGATGTCTGCGGCGCAACCTGTCAAGTGGTTCGAGCCTTTCACGCCGCCAACGGCAGCATTCACCTGCGGAGACCGATAGCCAGAGTTGATGACTATGGGGTCATCACCCTCGCCATAGCGCTTGTTCCACTCACTTCTCAGCATCTCTAACCAGCCGCAGAGGCGCTTCAAGTTCTCAATATGTACGTGCGAAGGGATATTTCCATCAGGAGTTCTTGCACTTGTTTTGCAGAGCTCCCCCAGCGTAAAGTGCTGGGAGAGTTGTGCCTGCTTGTTAATACTTACTTCTGTCATAATCTTCAATTCTCAACTTTCAATTTTCTACTTTCAATTCTCTACTTTCAATTCTCAATTATCCTTATGCAACTGCGCAACTGTGCAACTGCGTAACTGCGTGGCAGGGACGAAGCCCTGCCCGCAGTCCACTTCAAATCATCACAGCCCCAGTCTTCTTGTACTTAGCCTTGGTGGTGCCGTTCTCCACAAACTCATCCACCTTCTCTACCAGACCATCCTTCAGCAGACGGAACACCCTGGCGCGAGCCGAGTTGTTCTGTGCCAGACCAAAGCAGCGCATCACATCGTCGATGGTAAACACCTCAGGCAGACGGTTGAAGGCCTCGATGGTCTTTGCCCTACGTGGCGTGTTGGCAGCAGCATCGCGCGTCTTGTCGTCAAAATACTTCTCGGCCAATGCCCCAAAGTAATGACGCTGGCAGGCGTACTGAATGGTCACTATCAACTCTGCCAATTTCCAGTCTGTAGCGTCCGTCTCAAACTCACCACACCAGTATTGGCCATCCTGATGAATATCTGCCCAATGGCGCATCACGATGAACGGCGCAGAAAAGTTCAGCCCGTGATAGGCACAGCGCTTCAGCAGCATTTCGTCTGCCTTTGAGTTGTTCTCCTTGGCATCCATCATACGGCGTGCCGTCCAGTCGTAGAGTTCATCTACAATCTTCTGCACAGAGAGTTCACCCTTCACGCGATCCAACTTGAAAGCCCACTCCTTCAGTCTGCCGTCGCTCTCGAAATCGATGGTGCTCTCACGCTCCATCATCTCAAAGTTGGTGCTGGGCAGCGGAATGCACGTCAGGCGCGTAGCCAGTCCAGAACCAAAATTCTGAGCATTCACCTTCTTCTTCAGGGCCATAGGTGTGCCCGTGTAGATATAGTTCCAGAACACGAAGAAGTTCTGCACCACGCTATCCAGATTAGAATACGCCTGGCCATCCTCTTCGTTGTGAAACGCTTTGAGTTCCAGGCTCATCTTATCAATCCACGAACCACCCTTCTGCACCGTCATGGTGTTGTCGAGTTCGGTATCAAAGGTCAGCATATGCAACTGCATCTCAGTACCATCCACCACCTCCACAGCATTCACCATGTCTTGAATGAACTGGGCGTTACTGGTACGAGCCGGATGCACCCTGAACAGTGCCTTGGGCTTCTGCGGCTTCTCCTTGTTCGCGCCCTTGGTTTTCATCTCCTCCTTGTAGCGGTTGATGGCTGCGATACCAGCCTTATCCGCTGCCACCATAGGAGCCGCCAAGAGTTTGAACAGTCGGGTAGCAAACGATTTACCACTGGCAGGGTCGCCGATAATCAGCGTCGAATTGTTGAGCCTGCGCAGTTCCTCAGGACGATGATAGAAGCGATAGGTGCAGCGCGTCATCAAGGTCATCATCAGTCCACCTGCCACAAACACAGCCGCAGGATATTGGTTCTTCTTCAGACCCTTGCAGATGTCGCGCAGCAAAGGGAAATCATCAAAAAGACTCTCTATCTGTTCGCCCCAGTCCCAAAGCCAACGCTCAATATCCCCCTCCGTCACCGCCACCGACGTTGACGTCTTGGCCTGCGTAACTTCTTGGTACGTCTGGCCTGTCGCCTCCTTGATAGCATCCTGCATGGCCTTACTTGGCTGCTGGCTGAGGTATTTCTTCTCCCTCTCAACCATGCGCTGAGCGGCTGAGGAAACGGTCTGCTCCACGTTCTCATCGCGCTCGTCGATGATCTCCTGCACCCACGGCTGCGCTTTGAGCATGGCCAGCGTCTTCTGCTTGTCGCCATCGAACATGATGAGCAAATCACTGGCCAGTTTAAGACTCTCG
>JAEEVA010000030.1 GCA_016286995.1 Prevotella sp. | reverse complement strand
GTTTGTGCCGCAAAAGATGCAGTTCCCGGAACAGATTTCATGCCTCTGCAGGTTGACTACAGAGAGCAGTACGCCGCCGCAGGCCGTTTCCCCGGTGGCTTCACCAAGCGCGAGGGCAAAGCCTCGGACAACGAGATCCTGACCAGTCGTCTGGTGGACCGTGTACTCCGTCCGTTGTTCCCCTCCAATTATCATGCAGAAGTTTTTGTCAACGTGATGCTGTTCAGCGCCGATGGTGTTGACCAGCCCGATGCTTTGGCAGGTTTTGCAGCATCGGCAGCGCTGGCATGTTCCGATATCCCCTTCGAGTGCCCCATCTCTGAGGTCCGCGTGGCTCGTGTCAATGGCGAGTACGTCATCGACCCCACCTTCGAGCAGATGAAGGAGGCCGACATGGACATCATGGTCGGCGCCTCTGCTGAGAACATCATGATGGTGGAAGGCGAGATGAAGGAAGTGTCTGAGCAGGACCTGCTCGGCGCCTTGAAGGCAGCTATGGATGCCATCAAGCCCATGTGCGAGCTGCAGGTTGAACTGAGCAAGGAGCTGGGCAAGGATGTGAAGCGCGAGTATGACCACGAGATCAACGACGAAGCCCTGCGTGAGCGCATGAACAAGGAGCTGTACCAGCCCGCCTACGACATCACCAAGCAGGCTCTCGAGAAACACGCCCGTGCTGAGGCCTTCGAGAAGATTCTTGCTGACTTCAAGGAAAAATTCTTTGCAGAGCGCAAGGCCGCTGCTGAGGCTGCTGCCGCCGCTGGCACAGTGCTCGACGGTTCTGCCGTCGAGATTTCCGACGATGACTACGAGGCCATGATGGACCGCTACTATCACGACGTGGAGCGCGACGCCATGCGCCGTTGCATCCTCGACGAGGGCATCCGCCTGGATGGTCGTAAGACCACCGACATCCGCCCCATCTGGTGCGAGGTTTCTCCCCTGCCCATGCCTCACGGAAGCTCTATCTTCACCCGTGGTGAGACACAGTCGCTGACGACTGTTACCCTGGGTACCAAGCTCGACGAGAAGCTCGTTGACGACGTGCTCGACAAGAGCTATCAGCGCTTCCTGCTGCACTATAACTTCCCCCCGTTCTGTACGGGTGAGGCTAAGGCACAGCGTGGTGTAGGCCGTCGTGAGATTGGTCACGGCCATCTGGCATGGCGTGGTCTGAAGGAGATGATTCCTGCCGACTTCCCCTACACCGTTCGTGTAGTGAGCCAGATCATGGAGTCTAACGGTTCTTCATCAATGGCTACCGTCTGCGCTGGTACGCTGGCTCTGATGGACGCTGGTGTTCCCATGAAGAAGCCTGTTTCAGGTATCGCTATGGGTCTAATCAAGAATCCTGGAGAAGACAAGTACGCTGTATTGAGCGATATCCTTGGCGACGAGGACCACTTGGGTGATATGGACTTCAAGACCACTGGTACGAAGGATGGTCTGACCGCTACCCAGATGGATATCAAGTGCGACGGTCTGTCGTTCGACATCCTCGAGAAAGCCCTCATGCAGGCTAAGGCTGGTCGTGAGCACATCCTGAAGTGCATCACCGATACCATCGCTGAGCCACGTCCTGAGCTGAAGCCCCATGTTCCCCGTATCGAGGCCTTCGAGATTCCGAAGGAGTTCATTGGTGCTGTCATTGGCCCGGGCGGAAAGATTATCCAGCAGATGCAGGAGGATACTGGTGCCACCATCACCATCGATGAGGAAGATGGCGTTGGTAAGATTCAGGTCAGCGGTCCTAACAAGGAGAGCATCGACGCTGCCATCGCCAAGATTAAGGCTATCGTTGCTATCCCTGAGGTCGGCGAGGTTTACGAGGGTACCGTTCGCAGCATCATGCCTTACGGCTGCTTCGTAGAGTTCATGCCTGGCAAGGACGGTCTGCTGCACATCTCTGAGATTGACTGGAAGCGCCTCGAGACCGTCGAGGAGGCAGGTATCAAGGAGGGTGACAAGATTACCGTCAAGCTGCTTGAAATCGATCCGAAGACTGGTAAGTTCAAGCTGTCACACCGCGTACTCATCGAGAAACCCGAGGGTTATCAGGAGCGTCCTGCCCGTGGTGAGCGCCGTGAGCGTCCCGAGCGTGGTGAGCGTCGCGACAGAGGTGAGCGTCGTGACCGCGGCGAACGTGGCGACAGAGGCGAGCGTGGCGAACGCCGTCCCCGTCCAGAGCGTAATGAGCGTCGTGAGCGCAACGAGGAATATCACGAGCCCACCAACGAGCCTAAGGACTTCACCGACGAGCTCGACAAGCTTGACTTCTAATTGCCGAACACACCATTCCGGCATTCATACCAACAGGCCGCTCATTCAACGTGAGTGGCCTGTTTTGTCTCTCGACTTTTCGTAACCTTGACTTCGTCGAACTTACTCCGTCTCGGCAAAAAAAAGAATAAATTCTTTTGTTTTGCTCTCGACTTTTCGTAACTTTGCAGCAACATTTAATCGAATAGCATGCAGAAGATTACTGAGCAGCCGTCTCACTTCGACCATCTGGAACGAATGTCAATAGGCGAATTGCTGCAACACATCAATGAAGAGGACATGCGGGTGGCAGAAGCTGTCCGCCAGGCTCTACCACAGATAGAGGCACTGGTCACGGCCATTGAACCGAGGATGAAACGAGGTGGCAGACTCTTCTATGTAGGCGCAGGCACCAGTGGACGTCTGGGTGTACTCGATGCCAGTGAACTGCCGCCAACGTTTGGTGTTGCACCTGATAGAGTCCTAGGGATTATTGCTGGTGGTGACGATGCTTTACGACATGCCGTTGAGAAGGCAGAAGATGATCCGGAAAACGGTTGGCACGACGTTTTGGCGCATCAGCCAACAGCGGATGATACGGTGATAGGCATAGCAGCCTCAGGAACCACACCCTACGTCATAGGAGCAGTCAGCGAGGCCAGAAAGAATGGTCTGCTGACAGGCTGCATTACCAGTAATCCCAATACCCCGTTGGCCGCTGCCGCAGACCATCCTATCGAGACAATAGTGGGTCCAGAGTTCGTCACGGGTTCCAGTCGCATGAAGAGTGGCACAGCACAGAAGATGGTGCTGAACATGATTAGCACCTCGTTGATGATCCGTATGGGTCGTGTCGAGGGTAACCGCATGGTGAAGATGCAACTCACCAACGCTAAGCTCATCGATCGTGGAACGAGGATGATTCAGGAGTCTCTCGGCCTGAGTTATGATGAGGCTCAAGAGTGTCTGCTGGAAGCTGGGAGTGTTGACAAAGTTCTCAAGAAACAGTAATACCACCTGGCGAGTGATGACCACATACTGTTAGGGAAGACGGTTCTCTTCCTCGCTCTTGATCCATTCTGTGACGGTTGTTCCGATGATTTTTTTGAAGACGGCACTAAAGGTAATATAGCTGCGGAAGCCGCTTTGATGTGCTATTGCTTTTGCCGTAAGGGTGCTTGATGTTTTTGATGATTCGCGATAGAGTCGGATGAAATGTTCGATGCGCAAATGGTTGATATAGGCATTATAGGTGATGCCCTGCTGTGCGAAATAGTTGCCGAGATAGGTGCGGTTGGTGCCGATGGCGATAGCGAGCTGTTGCAGCGTGAGTTCATGCTGCAGGTATAGCTGTGTGGCTTCACAGCGCTTTTGCAACAATTCACCGATGTTGACGGAAGCCGGACTATTCTGGATGATGTTGACGGCAGGACTTTCCTCAGTCTCTTCATCGACGCTGTCGTCAAGCTGCTGTAGCGTTTCTATGCGCCAAAGCACAAAGCCGATGATGATGAGTGTGTTTACCTGTGCAAGGTATTCTGTGACAAGGTCGCCCTCGTTCGAGGTGTAGGCTACGTATACCAGTAATATGAATGCCATCAGCAATAAGCTTTGCCACACCTCCTTGTGTTCCAAGTCGGCATAGTTCTCATGTAGCCACTGGCCATGTTGCCTTACCGCGTGTACATAATATATCGTAAAGACAACTCCAATCGCTATGCTATACCATTCCGTATACATTTCAAAAGCAGTGTCCCTTCTGACGATGCAGATGACGGCAAGGACAGCTATCGGTACCATCACAACGGCAATGGGCCATAGCGGACGATGCCGGTCTTGCAGCATACGCAGCAGCACGCACATCATCAGCGGTACGAACGTCAGACGGTCGAGTGTGATGGCCACAATGTTTCTCACCAATCGGTCGTCCTCCAGCCAGTGAATACTCAGCAGCACCCACCACAGATGACTTGCCGCCACTGCTGCCATGAATGCCGCTGCCCACCAGCGCAGTTTCCTTGGCGGTCTGACAGATGCGAGAAACATATTACCGTGTGTCAGCAACAGATAACAGCACGCTACGATAGCGAGCAATGTTGCTCCGCCATAGAGCATGATGAAAAAGATGTCTTTAAGTCCTTCGTGTTCGTACATACTTTTTGTAATTATTCGGCAAAGGTACACAAAAACATCGAAATAATCGAGGCATATGCCTTTTAGAATTTACAAAAGTGTTTTATAATTTACAAAATCTGCATCAACCGCGTCATTATTTGCAGTTATTCGGCCTAAAATGAGTACCTTTGCGACAAATTTCTACAAGGTGATGATTACTAGAATGAAAATGAGAAACAGCAGAAAGTTTTATCTATTGATGATGATGGTCTGTTTTTTCTGTCAGGGAACTCAGGCACAGGATACTGTTACCGGCATCCCCAACAGGTGGAAAGTTAACGGACAGGAAGTGAGGCATGGGAAGCTGTCGGGCATTGCTGACTCGTCAGTGGTTGTACTGACCCCCACAACGGCAGAGGCAGGCAGAATCAAGACCATCAAGGCAAGGGGCATCTCCCCTTGGCGCGGACAGTCTGTTGATTTAAGTGTCGTGACTGCCGACCACATCGGGTGGGTTATTGCCACGAATGGCCGTGTTTATCCTCATGTCATGGCGGCAAAAAGCGAAGAAACAATCCCCGTTGCCATGATAGCCTACCTCGGCAATGTGTCGGACTGCAGCCACGGACTGGCTATCGCCCTCAACGATGCCAGCATGGAGCGTCTGGTCTGGTCGGACGCCTCTACAGCTGTCAGCGAATGGTCTTCCACCTATTCCGTCAAGGATGCTACTTGGCGCCTGCCGACCATTCAAGACCTGCAAGTGATGGGCGGCGACGACAACCGCCTTCCTCAGCTCATCACCACATCGGGTGGACAGCGCGTATTGTTCAACTACTATTGGACGTCGACAGAGAACGAGAATGGCACCGCAGGCTTCTACCTCTTTTACAACAGTAGTTTCCAATTTGGTAACAAGACACATCTGTACGGTGTGCGTGCCGTACTGGCATTTTAACTTATCAGGAGAATGAATATGAAAAGACATACTATTATCTACGGACTGGTCTTGGTCGCCATGCTGACAGCGATGACGGCACAGGCTGACGACAACATCCCCGTAACAAAAAACGATGACGGCACGTGGACATTCGTCAAGCCTGCCGGCGTAAACGTGGAACTGGAAGTGGTTTACTACACCCAGGAAGAATTGGATGCTATGACCGCCCAGACAGAAGACGTCCAAACTGACGATGCCCAGACTGACGACGCCTCTTTAAGCACTATTCTGTCTTTGACAGAGGATACGCTGACGAATGACGACGATGACGACGACGAAGCAGTGACCAGCACAAAAAAGAGTAAAGTATCCAAAAAGACAAACAAAAAAACAAAGCGGCGTCATGCGCGACGTCGCCACAGAAGGAGAAGATGATGTTTCAAAATAAAAAGATTGTTCAACCACCTTTTTTAAAAGAAGGGGATAAAGTAGCCCTTGTGTCCCCTGCCTACTGGGTACCCGAGGAGGCCATACTGCAGGCTGCCGAAGTCATCAAAAGCTGGGGCCTGCAGCCTGTCATCGGTCCCCATACCACCAGTCTGAATGTCGACGCTTATGCCGGAACGGCCGACGAACGTGCTGCCGACCTGCTGTGGGCACTCAATGACGACAGCATCAAGGCTATTTTCTGTTCGCGTGGGGGCTATGGTTCCATGCACCTGCTGGATCGCATCCCTCTTGAAACCTATCGCCAGCATCCCAAATGGCTGACAGGGCACGGCGACATCACCATCTTGCTATATGCTGCCGCCAGCGCAGGAATCATGAGCATCCACGGACCCATGGCCTTCCAGATAGCCAGCAGTCAGGAACCTGCCACCACCATCACCCGCCACATTCTCTTTGGCACGATGCCACAATACAGCGTCCCTTTCCATCCCTACAATCGCTGCGGTCATGCCGATGGCATTCTTGTCGGTGGCAACCTTTCCAGCTATGCCGCCATCACCGGCACCAAGTTCCACGTCACTCCAAAACAGGACATCATCCTTTTTATCGAGGAAGTAGAGGAACCGCTGCACGCCATCGACCGACTATTCTACATGCTACACCTGCAGTTAGATTTCGAGCAGGTGAAAGGCATCATTTTCGGTACGTTCAGCTCCATCAGGTACGACCTTCAGTTCGGCAGCGTCGAACAGATGCTGACTGCCCATCTGCACGACTTGGACATCCCTGTCTGCTGCGGCTTCCCCGTTGGCAGCAACAGTTGTCTGCCACTCATCGAGGGGGCCCCGTGCTCACTCGACGTGACGCCAACAGAGTCTACCCTAACCTTCGATGTCAGTGGGGCAAAAAACTCCATCATGATAGAGGCCAGCGCACCGCAACTGATGAAATAAAAACATCCTGACAAGTAACTTTGCCATCTACGATAGCGAAATTACTCCGTCTCGGCAAAAAAAAGAATGAATTCTTTTGTTTTGCTCTCGACTTTTCGTAACCTTGCGACAAAAGTCGCGAAATTACTCCGTCTCGGCAAAAAAAAGAATGAATTCTTTTGTTTTGCTCTCGACTTTTCGTAATTTTGCCCCCGAAATGGTATGATTAGCGAAATATGAGACGGACCAGAGAGATTTATCGCGTGACATTGGTGGGCGGTGCGGTGAACGTGCTGCTGCTATTGTTCAAGTTCGTGGCAGGCATTGTGGGACATAGTGCCGCCATGGTGGCTGATGCCGTCCATTCGTTGTCCGACTTTGCCACCGACGTCGTCGTGCTGCTCTTCGTTCGCATCAGCGGTAAGCCGCAGGACAAGTCACACGACTACGGCCACGGCAAGTATGAAACGCTGGCCATGACCATCATCGGACTGTCTCTGCTCGTGGTGGCAGCAGGCATCCTGTATGGCGGCGTGGAGAAGATTGTGGCCTGGACGGGTGGTGCACAGCTTGAAGCACCAGGCACAGTGGCGCTTTGGGCTGCCTTACTGTCGGTGGTACTCAAAGAGGGCGTTTATCGCTATTCCATGGCCGCGGCCCGACGCCTCCAGTCACAGGCCGTTGAGGCTAATGCCTGGCATCACCGCAGCGATGCCTTGTCGTCCATCGGCACGGCCTTGGGCATTGGTGGCGCCATCATATTGGGTGACCGCTGGACGGTGCTCGACCCGCTGGCATCGGTCATTGTGGGTGTGTTTATTGTAAAGGTTGCAGGCGACTTGTTACGCCGCGGCATTGGTGACCTGATGGAGCAGTCACTGCCCGAGACCGTAGAACAGGAAATACTACAAGCCGTGGCATCGCTGCCGGATGTCTGCCGCCCCCACGACTTGCGTACGCGCCGCATCGGCAACCACTACGCCATAGAACTACATATTCTGATGGACGGCAACATCACTCTGCGCGAGGCTCACGACAAGGCTACCCAGGTGGAGCGCCTGCTCAAGGAGCGTTATGGCCGTAAAACACATGTGGCCGTACATGTGGAACCCCTCTGAGTAAATGTTTGGAAGCCGGAAAGAAAATAAAACTAAAACGAACGGAATATGCCAAGGAAGAAAAGTGGAATGCTCTTTGAGGTACATCCTACTCCGGCGAAGGGGAAGGATGGCAAGAATATCGTATATGTGAAGCCGGCCTGTGCCAGGAAGCTGAGCCTGCAGGCCGTCGAGGACTTCTGCAACCGCAACCACTACGGACTGCGTGACGGGGAACTGACGATGGTGTTCAACGTGTTTATCGACGCTGCCGCCGAGCTGATGTCGATGGGTTACAGGATTGAAACGCCGATAGGTTCGTTTGCTCCCAAGCTGGCACTGAAACGGGAGATTACCGACCCTGATAAGGTGAAGAACGACGACGTGATGCTCGACGGTGTGGACTACCAACCCGGCAAGCGGTGGCAGAAAGCCATCGGCAAATGGCTCTACGACGGTTTCCGTAAGGCCGACACGCCCAACGTCCAGCAACTGATGAGCAATCAGCAACATCTGGAAGAGGCCCTCGAAAAGAGCCTTCAGGGCGGCTACGCCACTGTCCGCAGCTTTGCCTATTACGCCCAAATCACCAAGTATTCCGCCCGTAAACAGCTGGAAGCATGGACCCAGGGTGCCAATCCCAAGCTGCTGAAAACCCGCATGGGCCAGCAGTTCATCTACACCATGACGTAAAAATCACGGAACTGCTTTATTCTCACTTTACCACCTTTATTACCTTTTCTTTATTTATCACGAATTAGAGATTGCAACGCCACACTCTGCTTGCAATCTCTAATTCTTGATAATAAAAGATTTACTTAATCACTCGCTTTTTACCATTCACGATATACACGCCCTTTTGTGTCGGCTTCGTGTCGAACTTGCGGCCGTCCATCGTATACCAACTTGTGGCGGTAGCAAATTTTTCACTATTCACTATTCCCTTTTCACTTAACGAAGTGGTCTCGTCGCCGAAGAACATACTTGCGCTGGTGACATCGTTGCCTACCTCGATACCCTTCAGCTGGAAGTATGCGCGGAAGGCATTAATGGTCATCGCATCATTGGGGTAATAGAGCTTGTTGTCACCACCTATGTAGAGGATGCTTCTATCCTCGCCAGTAATGGCCAAGGGACTGTAGATGCCGACGAAGTCCACGTACGGCATTTCTACGTTGTTCGTCGCATTGCTGATGGTGCCGCCCGTGAATACGGGGTCGGTGATGTCGTCGCCACTGTCCCACTTCACGATGTAGGGCTTGCCGGCCACGATGCTGTTGTGGCTGTAGTCGCTGAAATTGAGGGTCAGCGTGCCGTCTTTAAACAATGTAGAGATGAGTGTCTTCACCGTTGCGCCTTCGAGGGGCGTGCCCGTCAACGAAGTAAGGCTGTACGGCAGGCACAGCGTGTTCCACTTGCCGTCCTTGTAGAGCGTGCGACCACTGAGGGTGACGGCTTTATCCGTGGCACCGTTCCAATGGCTGATGGTCGCGGTGTTGTCGGCATTGTCGGCAAGGCTGATGAGACCGCAGATGGGACATTCGCCGTAGTCGCCGAAGGTATGGTTTCCTTCGCCCGTAACGAGGCACCATTTACAACTGGAGATGTTATGCGTCTCACCATCGACGATGAAGGCTGTGGCTTCTCCGTGGGCGCACTTGGTAATTTTGACATACTGGTAGTTACGGCAGTCGCTGACGCGATTTTCCTTTAAGGAGCGATACAGATTGGTGGTGATGAACACGCCCAAATCGTCAGCGAAGGTCAAATCGCCGTCGCCGTCGTAGTTGTTGCCTGCACCAATGGCAGCTGGGTGGTCTTCGTTTGTGCCTGCCTTGGCGATAACAGTGCCGCCGTTGATGGTGATGGCGCCGCCATAACCCTCGTTGCCGCCGCCGATGCCTGCGCCAGTGTCATTTCCTTCTGCATAGACATTGCCGCCGTTGATGGTGATTTGGTAGCCATCGCCGCCAAAATCGCCCCAGCTGCCGCCGCCACCGCCGATGCCAGCACCGTTTGTGCCCCCGTAGGCAAAGACCTCGCCGCCGTTGATGGTGATGATGCCGCTATGACCTTCTTCGCCGCCGCCAATACCTGCGCCATTGTCAATTCCTTTTGCATAGACATAGCCGCCTGTGATGGTGATGGTGCCGCCAGCACCACCCTCGCCGCCGCCAATGCCTGCAGCATCTGTACCACCGTAGGCATACACCTCGCCGCCCTTGATTTCTACCTTGTAGTTAGTACGGCCGTCGCCGCCGCCGATGCCGGCACCATAATGGCTATTCTCATTGAGGTCACCGTGGGCAACGACGTGTCCACCTTCTATAATAATATGGCCTGCACCCTCTACTCCACCATCCTGGCCGCAACCGATACCGGCAGCATCGAGTCCTCCGATAGCCGTGATGTCACCACCGTAGATATGCAGGTTACCATGCTTGTTGCCGTTACCGCCACCGATACCGGCACCACCGACGTCACTGTCGAAGGTGTAGGAATAGCTACCGCCCGTAGCGGTGATTTTACCGCCGTAGATGTTGATGTTGCCATAATCCTCCGGTGAGAAATCAGCACCGGGGGCACCGCTTCCTATGCCGGCAGCACCACGACCGCCTTTAGCCTTGATGATGCCGCCATAGATGTTGATTTCCTTCAGGAAAGGGGCCTTTTTAGCCTGCGGTGAGGCTCCCGGTGCGGTTCCGATGGCTGCACCACCTAAGGTTGATCCTTCCACATCGAGCGTACCACCATAAATATTCAGCGGCTCATCACAAGAAGTGTCAGTACCTATGCCGGCTCGCCATTTCTCTCTGGTTTCCGGACGAATGTAAAGCATGCCGGAGTTCTTCAGCTGACCGTAAATGCGCAGGATGGGGGTGTCACTACCACTCTCGGTATGAAGTCGCACACCACCGAAGTCTCCTATCGACAGCTTTGAACCGTCGCAGAGCAGCATCTTGGCGTGATGACCACCTGAAACAGTGACGTCACCCTCGAAATTGAGGTCATCACTGTTGAACACATAGAAATCATTATCTAACCAGAGTTCGTTATAGTAAGGGTCAAGATCCCCCATGGAGTTAATCACATGGCCATTCGACAATTTCTTGACAGAGGGGACAACTATTTTGTTCTCCTCATCCCACTCACGGTCGATGTAGTAGAAGGGACCTCCCGTCAGGGCTGCCTCCGTTCCGGAGAATCCCACTCCAAAGACATTCGTATAGTCTGCCGTGAAAATGGTAGAGGGGTCTATACCGCTGTTATAGTCGCTGTAGTGGTTGGTAAACACGCCCGAGCGCACCAAGTTGATGCTGATGGTGGAACCGGCAAGACTGCCGACGACATTGATGAGGCCGCTCGTGGAGCCTCTCTTCAGGTAAACATTATCGTTCAGCAGTTCGGTCGTCTTGTTGCCCGTCACGGTGATGGCGCCCTTCATATTGAGCGTACCTTCATTGTAGATGCCGTCGCCCGTGTTATCGATGATGCTGCAGCCGTCGATGGTCAACGTAGCACCCTCGTTGTTGCGGATGCCAGCACCATCCGTGCCCTTACAGTGAGTGATGGTCACGCCCGTCAGCGTCGCTGTGCCCTTGTTGACAATGGCACCGCCATTATGCGTGGTGTTGTCGGTGGCACTGTTGTCGGCATCGGCCAGCGTACCGTTGCTCAGGTTCAGGTTACCCGCAGGAGCCACGATGAATATACATTTGAAGTCACCGCTTTGTGTAACGGGGGTGTCGTCGCCTCGCAGCGTGTAGCTGTTCAGGTCGATGGTGACATTGCCTGGGATGGTGAGATGTTTCGACACGGTAATGTCGGAACCCAGCCTGATTTTCACACCGTCGGTTGCTACCGCTGTGCGCAGCAGGCTCTCCGTCGTCACGGGGCCGACATAGGCAGCGGTTGCGATGCAGGCTTCTGCACTCTCAAGCACCACGTCGTAATAAATGTCGTCGTCGGCTGTAAAGAACTCGCTGGGCTGTATTTGTCCGCTGGGATCCAGTGTAGAACCGTAATAAGTAGCATAGCCGGTGGTAAAGATACCGGTAGTGCCCTGTAGGGAGATGCCGATATTGCTGTCCGTAATCTTGCCGGTAAGGGTGATGACCGTGCCAGTCGCCAAATAGAGATTGTCGGTCGAACCGCCGGCAGTGTTACCGGTCACAGTGTTCTTACCCTCTATCTTCAGCGTTCCTGCATTGTAGATGCCGCCGCCGCCAGGATTAGACACATGGTTGTTGCTGGTATTGCCAGTAATGGTACACCCTGTCATCTTCAGCGTACAACCGCTCTTGTTCACGATACCGCCACCACGGTCATCAGCCGTGTTGCCCGTAATAATGACATTCGTCAGGTTACAAGTACCTTCGTTGTTGATAGCGCCGCCAGCGCCGCCCCAGCCACCTTTCACAGTACCACCGTTCAGGTTGAGCGTAGAGCCCTCGCGCACAGTAAACACCTGACCGGCAATATTGCTGGCGGGGCGCCCCGTCAGCTTGCGGTCCAGCGTGTGGTTATTCAGGTTGATGGTCACCGTACTGTTGTTGGTGATTTCCAGCGTACTGTTGGTGAGGTCGATATCAGCCGTCAGCGTGATGTTTGCATTGTTGTTAGCTATCGCTGAGCGCAGTTCGCTATCTGTGTTGACGGAGTAGTTGTCCGCCCACGTTGTCGTAGCGCATAGCAGCGCTGCCAGTAAAATAAATAGTTTAGTCCTTTTCATATTTATATTGTTTTGTTCCGAAGGAAATATGGGCTTTATGTTTGGAAAGAAATGATGTTGTTTTTTGGAAAGAAATGGCCGTAATAACCATAATTTGCTTCATAATTGACATCATCAGTCATTGTTATTACGGATAAAATTACGATTATTATGGCAATTTCTTTCTTATTACCATGGCAATTCATGTTTACTTAATCACGACCTTGCGGCCATTCACGATATACACGCCCTTTGCCGTCGGCTTGCCCTGGAGCTTTATACCACTGATGGTGTACCAACTTGTGGCGGTAGCATATTCTTCACTCTTAACTCTTAACTCTTCACTTAACGAAGTGGTGGTTTCGTCGCCGAAGAACATACTTGCGCTGGTGACATCGTTGCCTACCTCGATGCCCTTCAGCAGGAAGTAGGCGCGGCAGGACTTGATGGTCATCGCTGCATTGGGGTAATAGAGCTTGTTGCCATCACCAATGTAGAGGATGCTCCTGTCTTCGCCTTCGATGTCGACAGGCGAGAAGTGGCCGACGAAGTCCACATAGTTCGTTTCTACGTTCTTCCTTGTGTTGTCGATGGTGACGCCCGAGAATGTCAGAAGAACTATGTCGGAACCCGTCTTGGGGATAATCTGGTTGTTTTTAAATTCCCAACCGCTGCCGAGGTTGCTGAGCAGGTCGCTATCTTCCATGCTGGTGGCATCGATACCTTGGTCATCGCTCAATTTCTTCTTATAGTAGCATTTGGTGAGGGAAGGATTGCCGCTGCGCAGACGTGCAAACGTCTTACAACCACTACCTAAAGCCACAGTGGCAGGATTGAAGAAACAGTTGTTGAAGGTCACGGAGGCACTGTTGTTGGTATCTGTAAAGCCTACGAAACCACCGCAGTTGGTGGTACTGCTGCCCGACAGTGTGCCGTCGAAGAGACAGTTGGTGATGGTTACTGCACCCCAAGGCTGGTGGGCAATAAATCCGCCATGAGTACCGTCGCCGCTGAGCGTACTGTTGATGGTGATGCTGTTGCGGCAGTTGCTGACGGTAGTGTTACCTTTGTTATAGGCAATGAGTCCGGCTGCAAACTTCTTGTTGCCAGCGGTGATGGTTCCGTCGATGTTCACGTTTTTGATGGTAGCACCATCGACATTGCGGAACGGTGCGCAATAATCTCCATCTGAGGTCATGGTAAAGGTCAGCGTGTGGCCCTGTCCGTCGAACGTGCCATTGAAGGGGGAGGCTGACGTTCCTACCATCGTGGATACGCTAATATCGGCGGCCATACGTACTATCTTGCCGTCATACGACGTGCCGCTGTTCACATTCGCAGCAAAGGTTTCCCATGCCGTTTCCGAGTTAATCAATATGTCGGTGTCCCACTTCATGATGTAGGGCTTGCCGGCCTCGATGCTGGTGAGGTTGTTGGCATCTTCGGTGAAGTTAAGGGTCAGCGTGCCAGTAGAACTGTTGAAGTCCGTAAATTCAAGGGTCTTCACCGTAGCGCCCTCGAGGGGTGAACCCTCGAGCGTGAGGTTAAACGGCAGACAGAGGGTGTTCCAATCGCCATCCTTATATAATGCGCGTCCTGTGAGCGTTACGCTGTGAACCTCCTCGCCGTCGTAGAGCGAGAGAATCTCGGCATTGTCGGCATTATCCTGCAGGGTGAGGTCCAGTGCATTATAGCGTGCCACGAAGCTGACGTTCTTGGTAATAGTGTATTCGTCACCTTCCTGCAGTAAGTCATTAATATAATCGGTGTAGGGCGAGCTATAAGGATTAACACTTATTGTGGTTTCCTCCCATCCTATAAACACCATTCCAGGTACGATGGTGGGACAGGCTGGCAAGTTCACCTTGGTATTGGGCACCATCTGATACGTTATACTACCGTCGTAGGTATGTCCGTCGTAGGTACCGCTGCTCTGGTCCTTGGGCAGATATATCTTCACGAGGAAGGCCGAAGCCTCTGCGCCGCAAACCTTACAGGTGCTGCTGCTGGCATAGTCGTGCAACTCTTGCTCGAACGTGGTGGCGCAGTAAGGACAGTGCTTTGTATGGTGGTTGGTGGGACCAGTGCCATCTATGGTGTAGGTACAATCCTCGTGCGTACATGGCTCGACACGGACTTGCGTGCGATACCAGCAGCCGTTCTTACGCTCTGAAGCAGAGAACTTACGTTCTGACGTCACCATCTGACTATTGCCAAGGGTCAGACTGCCGTAGTCACCACTGCCCTTGCCTGGTCCGATAGCCCTGCAGCCAGTCTCGTTTTTTCCGGCCTTGGCAACGACGGTACCGCCAGTGATGGTCACACTGGCTCCTGCGCCGTCCTCACCGCCGCCGATGCCGGCACCATTACTCTTGCCCTGGGCATAGACGTAGCCACCGCTAATCCTAACGGTACCTCCGTCACCGCCTTCACCGCCACCAATGCCGGCAGCATCCGTACCGCCATAGGCATAGATCTCGCCACCCGTGATGGTGACGTCGGCTCCGATTACGTCGTCGCCGCCACCAATGCCGGCAGCATAGTTGTCACCGTAGGCTGTGACCTTGCCGCCTTCAATAATAATGGTGCCAGGATTCGAGTTATTAAACTGACCACAGCCAATGCCTGCTGCTTCATGTCCTCCAGTAGCGGTAATCTGACCGCCATAAATATGCAAAGTACCCTTATCGTTATATTCGCCACCGCCAATACCTGCACCGCCGGCACCTGTGCCGCCCTTTGCAGTAATCGTACCGCCGTAGATGTTGATGTTACCATAATCGTCAGGACTACCTTTACTGTCACCAGTACCGCCGGTGCCTATGCCTGCACCGCCACCATCTCCTTCGGCAATGATATTACCGCCATAGATATTGATAGTCCGGAAGAAGGTTGTCATGTTGTTAGCCGATGCTGAAGCGCCTATACCGGGACCATTGTGTGAGCCCTTGGCATCGATGGTGCCTCCATGAATATTGAGCGTTGCGAGACTGTTATAGCCACTGCCTATGCCAGGAAGACTGTACTCACTTGACGTATGGACATAGAGCTGTCCCGTATTGTTCAGCTGTCCGTAAATGCTCAGACTGCAGCCATTATTCGAATCACTGTTGATAGATATGCCGCCAGTTACCGTTAGCTTGGCACCGTCGCTCAGAATGATTTTAGGATGACAGCCTTCTTCGTACATCCTTAATGTGCCATTGACGGTGACGTTACCGACAATGACATAAGTATAATTCTCTAAATACCATATATCATAATGAGAATCGGGACGGAACCACCCAGGATCATCTACTATGACTTTGCTTGTCGCATACTTGACCGTGGATACGAGCTTCTTGTTCACATCGTCCCACTCATGGTCAATGTAATAGACGTTTTTCCCGGAGGTGATTATAAGGGCGGCCTCATTGTCATCATCAAGACCTATTCCGTAGGAAGACATGTCAGAAGAGAAAATGCTGGAAGGGGCAACGCCGTTGTTATAGTCGCTATAGCCGGAAGAAAACTTAACCTTATAATCAATTAAGTTCCGATACGGAACCGGATAGGTGATGCCAATGTTGGAGTTAGCAAGGCTGCCGACGACAGTGACAGGAGTACCGTCTATCAGCGACATATTACTGGCGAGGTTGTCGAGCATCACATTGTCGGTCACCGTGATGGCACCCTTTATCTGCAGCGTGCCGACATTGCCTATACCCCCTGCAACGGTTCTGGCCTGGTTGTTGGTGATGCTGCCGCCGTCGATGGTCAGCGTGCCTGCGTTGTAGATGCCGCCGCCGCCGCCAGGATTGCTCGTCTGGTCTTTGCTGATGTTGTCCCTGACGGTACAGCCTGTCATGGTCAGCGTGCCGCCACTTCCATTGTAGATGCCACCGCCACGGTCGTCAGCCGTGTTGCCCCTAATAATGACGTTCGTCAGTTCTACGGTGCCTCCTTCGTTAAGGAGTCCACCGCCGCCACCGCCCCAGCCGCCGGTAACGATACCGTTGCTGAGATGTAGCGTTGCGCCAGTGCGCACGGTGATAACCTGACCACCACCCTCACCGCGCTTCGTCAGCTTGCGGTCCAGCGTGTAACCGCCGAGGTTGATGGTCACCGTCGTACCGCTAGCAATACTCAGTGTACTATTGCTGAGGTCAATATCTGCCGTCAGTGTGATGTTCGCATTGTTGTTGGCTATCGCGGAGCGTAGCTCGCTATCTGTACTGACGGAGTAGTCCGTTGCCCAGGCTGTCGTAGCGCATATCAGCGCTGCCAACATGGTGAATAATTTTTGTCTCTTCATTATCATCATTTTTAGGTTTCTACATAATTTAATGGGAGCAATGTTACGAAAAGTCGAGTGAAAAACCAAATAAATTTGGATTTTTCCGAGACGGAGTAACTTCGCCGATTCATCGGCAAAAGTACAAAAAAAAAGTTTTTACCGCAATATTTTAGGCCCTATTTTCGGCTTTCAGACAAGATTTAAACTTTTTCCAGACAAGATTTAAAGTCCAAATGGCACTTACGCCCCGCCCGAAGTGCATGTCCTTGGGCGGAATATCTGTGATTTTTGTGTGACTGATTCCGACAAACGGATATTTTTGGGGTTTTTCTTGTATTATTCAAGGAAAGTTCGTATCTTTGCACCAACAACTGAAAACTAAACAAAGTGCTATGGATAAGAAAGCCAATAGGAACGGGATGAGTCGCAGAGAGTTTCTGCGCAAGTTGGGAATGGGTGCAGGTGCTGCTGTGGCTATGGGCATGATGCAGCCTCTCCGTGTGTTTGCGCAGAACGAGAAGGAGGTGGTTCCCAGTCGCATGACGTATCGGGTTCAGCACGGCTCCGGTGAACAGATTTCTTTGCTGGGTTTTGGTATGATGCGTCTGCCCAAAGATCAGGACGAGGTGAACGAGTTGGTGGACTATGCCATCGAACACGGCGTGAACTACTTCGATACGGCACCGATGTATATGGGCGGTCAGTCGGAGGTGCTGACAGGTAATGCGTTGAGCCGTCACCCCAGGGAGAAATACCATGTAGCTACGAAGATGTCAAACCAGCGCCAGAATCTGTGGGGCTTCGATGACTGCAAGCGGATGTATGAGCAGTCGTTTGAGCGCTTGAAGGTGGACCATATAGACTACTACCTGCTGCATAGCATCGGCGGTGGCGGTATGGATGCGCTGAAGGGCCGTTTCCTGGACAATGGCCTGCTGGACTTCCTGCTGAAGGAGCGCGAGGCTGGTCGCATCAGGCATCTGGGGTTCTCGTATCATGGCGACGTACGCCCCTTTGACTACTTGCTGGACCATCAGGATGAGTACAAGTGGGACTTCTGCCAGATTCAAATGAACTTCTTGGACTGGCGTCACGCGTCGATGGGTAATGGTTGGAGGAAAGACGCTGATGCGGAATACCTTTACAATAAGTGTGAGAAGTCGGGTGTGCAGTGTGTCATCATGGAACCCTTGCGAGGCGGTGCCTTCGGAAAGATGGCCGAGGAACTGGTTGAACAGTTGCAAAACGTTCGCCCCAACGACAGTACGGCACGATGGGCTTTCCGCTGGGTGGGTTCTTATCCGAATATCCTGACGACGCTGAGTGGTATGAACCGCATGGACCACCTGAAGGAGAATGTGGAAACATTCTCACCATTGGAGGTGTGTACGGAAGCGGAGAACACGCTGCTGGCGCATATTGCCGACCAGTTGTCGGGCTTCCCCACGATTCCCTGTACGACATGTGCCTATTGCATGCCATGCCCTTATGGTGTGGATATACCAGGTAACTTTGCCTATTACAACGATGCCGTCAACAACCATCTCCTGCCGTTGCCAGACAAGACGGCGGAGGACTATGCTACTAAGAAGAAACTGTTTGCCGACGGTCTGCGCGAGGCATTGCCCAACACCGAGACGTGGGCCAGAAGTTGTGCCGACTGTGAGGAATGTCTGCCGAAGTGTCCGCAGCAGATACGCATACCTAACCAGATGGCGCGTATCGTGGAATTACTGAGACAGCGTTTTTAAGCGCGAAATTACTACGTCTCGGCAAAAAAAGAATAATTCTTTTGTTTTACTCTCGACTTTTCGTAATTTTGCCGCCAGAAATATAAAATGTGTCATCAGATATGAAACAAACCATACTCCTTATTATTACAATGATGATAGCAGTCTCGGCACTAAGCGGCTGCACAAGTAGTGGCGACACAAAGAACGTGCGGCAGCCGACAGACACCGTCTACACCCGCAAGGCAGCCATGGACATCTATGCCTACCAGCCCTTGCGAGCGCTGCAAATCATAGACTCGGCTGTTATCGTGGGCAACATGAGTGAGGTACAGGCTGACCAATGCAGGGCGCGTATCTACAGCTCAACGCTGATGGGTGCCCAGGCGGACTCGTTGCTCGGCGGGCCTGAAGACATCCGTTTCGACACGGCCCAGGCCATCTGCGAGCGCCTGCTCAGCCACGACACCATCAAGGCAGATTTGAAGCGAAAAATGGATGTGCTCGAGGTTCTGACTTATACCGAACGCAAGCAAAACGACACATTGGGATGGCTCAAACAGTCGCGTAAACTGGTTGATGTTTGCCATAAGATAGGTCCCGACGCCGAGACCAGCGCCCTACGCACAGAGGCAGAAATCGGTGCGGCACTTTGTACAATGGACAAATATGACGAGGGCATGGCGAAAATGGACAGCGTGATAGCTCGGTTAAGTGAAAAAGGCTCGTTCGACGAGCTCGACGCCCTGATTATCGCACTGAAGCGGAAGATTGTCATTCTCGCTTCGCACGACAAATATGCCGAGACACTGCCTTTGGCCCGTCGCATCATTGAACGTCTCGACGACTACGAGGCAAACCCCGACAACTATCATGACGGCAGCCACCGCGAGCCGAAGAATGAGCAGAAACGCGCCGACTACATCTGCTTCTACCGCGAACAGGCTAAGAGCTTCATCGCGGCAGCCTTCTCAGCATTGGGCGAACACGGCAACATGCTTACCGCCTTCAATCTGATAGAGCGCGGTGTGCGTGACGCCACGGCTCGCGAACACATAGCCCGCTACAACGCCCTACAGCAGCAGATGGAAGCCGAGCGCCAGCAGACCAAAGCCGACAGAGTTAGCCTCATATCCGTCGGCGTCGGCATCATCGCCCTGCTGTTCCTTGTCTTTGCCGTCATTGTCGTCAGCAAGAACAGAGCCATCAACCATAAGAACAGCGTCCTAGTCCAGCAGATATCTGAAGCCATGGATTACAAGAAGAAGTACTGGGAAGAAAAGATAGCCCAAAAACAGGCTGCTGACACTGAGCTGAACACTCTCACCGACGAGCAGCTCTTCCAGCGTATCCACGAAATTATTATACGCGAACGCCTCTTCCTCGACCCCAAGTTCGAACGTCAGACCATCATGGACCGCTTCAATTTGTCGAAGGAACGAGTCGGCACCATCTTCTCCAAAGGTAGCCAACACGGCAAGCTGACCAGCTACATCCAACAGCAACGTTTGGAATATGCCGCCAAACTACTTGTCGAACACCTCGATATGAGCATTATACAGATTGCCAGCGACTGCGGTTTCAACAGCAACACCTACTTCTGCGACCGCTTCCGTAAGCATTTTGGCATGCGTCCGTCCGACTTCCGAAAGGCTTCATCTCATCAGCCTTCGGTTTCTTGATTACCACCGACAGCTGCTCCGCCATATCCTAAGGATAATACTTACCATAGGCAGCGCTCTTGGTGTTCTTGTTCTGGCGCATACCCAGACGGATTTGAATTTGATTTTTTGCCATAGTTCAATTCTAGTTTAGTTCTACAAATGTTAATTATGGTCTAATTCTTAGTGCTGGCGGCATGGTGGCTCGGAGCTACCTGCCTGCTCTCTTTAAGTTTGCGCGCCGTTCTCTCGGAGTTAGTGCCAAGCACGCTGTTTCGACGTTGCAAAGGTCGGAAATGTTTTTGAATTGTAGAAGCGACTTTTTGCCGTTCCTCGCGCGCACAAGGTGCGTACCGCGCTTAGCCCTATTTGCATTGAATCGATTTTTGCAAAACCGTTAAGAATGTTTCACAACTCGTTAACAAAAAAGAACCCTACCCTCGTCGAGATGACGGGGGTAGGTTTTTTCGTTTTTCGTTAAGCGAGTTTAAAAATTAAGAGTGTCAATCCGATTTTCAGCGTCACAAGCAATGTGAATAGCCTGCAACTATTTCTAAACGATATGTTTTCCACTAATACTTTATTTGATGACATGCTTCTTACCATTATATATATACAGGCCTTTAGCTGTTGGCTTTTGGCTATTAGCTATTTTGCGGCCATCCAGCGTGTACCAGTAATCACTTCCCTCGCCTTTAGGAGAGGGGTTGGGGGTGAGGCTTATTCCCGTCGTCTCTTTTTCGTTGAAGTTCATCATGATGGCATTGGCAGGCAGGTCACCCGCCTCGATGCCCTCCAGCAGGAAGTATCCGCGGAAGGCATAGATGTCCATGTTCTTGCTGGGATAGTACAGCGTGTTGTCACCGCCCAAGTAGAGCATAGTCCTGTCGTTGGCACTGAATCCTAAAGGCTGGTATGTGCCGCAGAAGTCCACATAGTCCGTCTCCACAGTATTCGTCGTGCTGCTACCAATGGTGACACCTTCGAAGACAGGACTGACGATGTTGCTGTCATAGACCTTCTTGGGCAGGACCTTGCCGCCTCTGATTTCCCAGCCGCCACCCAGGGCGCTGAGCAGTTCGTCATTGCTCATATCTTTGGCGTTGATTCCTTGTTCGTATGCACAAGAATAAGACGTCTTATAATAGGTATTATAGATGTCACAGTTTATCAAGGTTTCTGAACGTACAATGGTATAGCTTAACGTTCTGCTGAAAGTCACTTCGGAAGGCTTGAAGAAACAATTGTTGAAATTTGCTTTTGCAGCGTTGTACGTCGACTTCCATCCAACAAATCCGCCCCAACGGTTGGTTCCCTCACCCAGCAGCTTACCGTCGAAGAGGCAGTTGGAGAAGGTGGCTGAACCCTCGTCGATGCTGGCAATGAAACCGCCATGTGTGCCGTCGCCGTTTTCCGAGTTATTGAGGTCAATGCTGCTTTCAATTATGACACTGCTGCGGCAGTTGCTGATGTTAACCTTGCCAAAGCTGCGGCCAATGAAACCTGCTGCACACTTGGCGCTGGTGGTGATGTGACCATCGACAGTCAGGTTACAGATGGTAGCATTTTTAGCATAGCGGAACGGAGCAGCACATTCCTCAGTAGCAGTCTGGTAGAATGTCAGCGTGTGACCGTTGCCGTCGAAGATGCCTTTGAATGAATGGTCGCTCGTGCCCACCATTTTATCCACGATAATGTCTTCAGCCAGCAATACCGTCTTTCCGCTGAAGTCGGTGCCGTGCTCATTTACCATGGTGGCAAAAGCATTCCAGTCTACGTAGGTGCGGATAACGACACTGGCGTTTTTCTCCTTATCCCACTTGATGATATAGGGCTTGCCGGCTTCTATACTGGTCAGATCGCTGTTGCTGAAGTTCATTGTCAGCGTGCCGTTATCAAATGAGGTGGATGAGAGTGTCTTTACCGTAGCACCTTCGAGGGGGGAACCCTCGAGAACCATATCGAACGGCAGGCAGAGGGTGTTCCAGTTGCCATCCTTGTAGAGGGTACGACCCTCCAGGACGACGGTACGCTCCTGGCTCTGGTTGTTGCTGATGATGTCGGTGTTGTCCACATGGTCGGCCAGGATGATTTTCTCCTCTGCGCAGCGTGTACACTGGTTGTTTTCGTCGTAGGTGTGCGGCTCTGTCGCGGCAGAACAGAAGTTACAGCCGCTGACGGTATGAGTGCCGTCGTGCTGGTTGGCGAATGTGGCTCCTCCGTGCTCGCACTTGTTGATTCTGACATCCTTAAAGTTTCGGCAGTCGCTTACGCGGTTTTCCTTTACGGAGCGTTTCAAATCGGTGGTGACGAAAACGCCCAAATTGTCTGCGAGGGACAGCGAGCCGTGGTTGTCGCTGCCATAGCCCGCACCAATAGCGCGTTGGTCTCCTCCTGCCTTGACCACTACGGTACCGCCCGTGATGGTCACATTGGCGCCATCACCGCCCTGGCCGCCGCCGATACCGGCACCATTGTCGTTGCCCTCGGCATAGACATAGCCGCCAGAGATATTGATGGTACCGCCGTCACCATCCTCACCACCGCCGATACCTGCAGCATCCGTGCCGCCATAGGCATAGACCGTGCCGCCGGTGATGGTCACGGTGTTACATGTGAGACCCTCGTTAAGAATACTTTCGCTGCCACAACCGATGCCGGCACCGTTATTGCCGCCATAGGCATGAACCTCGCCGCCGGTAATCAGGATGTCGCCACTATAGGAGCGACCGCCGCCACCAATGCCTGCTCCGTTTTCGGTGCTTCGGGCTTCGACATAACCGCCGTGGATATTGATGGCGCCGTGATCATTGTTATAGATGCAGTTGTTTCCGATGCCGGCGCCATTACCTTTTGCCGTGGCTGTGACGTGTCCATCGTATATCGTGATGACACAACCTTTAGGATCAGACATGTTATAATTCCAACAACCTCCCAAACCGATGGCGCATTCCTCGTAATAGGCAATGGCCTCTATCTTGCCGCCATAGATGGTGATGTAGTTACCGTCATTCCAAACTGAACCACCGATGCCCGTTCCACTTTGATAATTCCAATAACCTTCATAAATCCAGACTTCATGTCCGTCTCTGCCCTCGGCGCGGATGTCACCGCCATGTATCTCAATGGGACCAAGATGATTGCTAGAGCCTGCACCCAGGGCGGAACCATGAAAGTCGTCGTCAGTAACCGTAGTTCGGATTTTACCCATCGCATCGCCGTAGGACTGACTATAGATGAATATCGAGCCATAATCCTTGAAATCATCGACCCTGATGCCGTTCTTCACCGTCAGCGTGCAGCCGTCGCAGAGTACCAGTTTCACAGCATCTGTGCACTTGATATTATTGATGTTGATTGAACCTTTCACCACATATACACCCTCGCCAAGCGTGACGACGTCATCGTCTCCGTTCTTACTGGTCAGCACGGTGTAGTGGCCTCCGGCAACTACCTTGTCATGATTCACGACAGTGTGGTTGGCTTCGTCCCAGCTGCGCTCGATATAGTGTACTGCCAGTCCGGCTTCTGTGTCTGCAGGCATCATCAGGAACTGTGCTTCGTCGCTCGTGAAGAATGCGACAGGATCTGTGCCGCTGTGATAGGTGGAATAGCCGCTGGTGAAGACGCCTGGCGTTTCCATAATGATGCCGACGTTGCTACCCGTCAGACTACCTGTGACGGTAACGACTGCGTCTGTTTTCAGGAAGAGGTTGTTCGTCACGCTGTTGGCTGTGGTGTTACCCGTCACGGTGTTCGCACCCTTTATGTTCAGCGTAGCACTGGCTGCCGTCCAGATACCGCCGCCGTTCATCTTGCAGGAGTTGCCGGTAATGGTACATCCGTCGAGTGTCATCGTGCCGTAGTTGCAGATGCCTCCGCCGCCCGTCACATTGACCGTGTTGCCGGTGATGGTGACGTTCGTGAGCGTTGCCGTAGCACCTTCACTGTTCATGATGCCGCCGCCACCCTTAGGGTCAGTACCGTCGTTGCTGATATTGTTGGTGATAGAGCCGCCCGTCATGGTCAGCGTACCATGATTGCTGATGCCGCCTCCACGGTCGTCCGCCGTATTACCCGTGATGTTGACGTTTGTCAGCGTCACGATACCTCCTTCATTGACAAGGCCGCCGCCGTCGCCGCCCCAGCCGCCTTTCAGCGTGCCGTTCTTAAGAATGAGCGTAGCACCGTTGCGCACGGTGATGACTTGACCACCGCCTTCGCCGCGTTGGGTCAGCTTGCGGTCGAGCGTGTGACCGCCGAGGTCGATGGTCACCGTTTTGCCTTCTGCGATTTCCAGCGTCCTGTTGCTGAGGTCAATATCAGCACCTACTATGATATTCGCGTTGTTGATTTGTACTTCATTGCGCAGTTCCTGATCCGTCATGACGGTGACCTGTGCAAAGGATGTCGTAGCACATACCAGTGTTGCAAATAATGTGAATAATTTGTGTTTCATTGTTATTTGTTTTTTGTATTATTTAACCACTATTTTTATACCATTATTTATATATACACCCTTCTGTGTCGGCTTGCCGTTGACTATCTTGCGCCCTTGCAAGTCGTAGTATATTTCAGACATCAGACTTCTGACATCTTTCTTCTGACTTCTTACATCTACAATTCCTGTCGGCTCGCCCTCATCGAAGTTCATTACAAACTCTCGCACACCACTTGGCGAGTCGCCTGCCTCGATGCCCTTCAGCAGGAAGTAGGCGCGGCAGGAGCCGATGGTAGTGCCGGTGCCGTCGGGATAGTAGAGCTTGTTGCCGTCGCCAACGAAGAGGATGCTCTTGTTCTCCTGGGTGAAGGCGTGAGGACTGTAGCTGCCAGCGAAGACGAGGGTGTGGTCTGCACTTTCCACCTCAGTCACGCTGTTGCTGATGGTGACATTGCTGAACACGGGACTCGTGATGTTGCTGCCGCTCGCCCACTTGATGATGTAGGGCTTGCCAGCCTCGATGCTGTTGGCGTTCTTGAAGTAGAGGTAGAGGGTGCCGGTAGCCTCGTCATATCCCGTATGCTTGTCGGTATCATGCGTTCCGTCGACATCGAGCTGCTTGAGGGTAGCGCCCTCGAGGGGTGACCCTTCGAGCACGAGGTTGAAAGGCAGGCACAGCGTGTTCCATGAACCGTCTTTCCAAAATTTGCGGCCGCTGAGGGTGACGGCATGCGAATCGCCTGCCTCGGCCCAATGTGTGATGACGCCGCTGTTGTCTGCATCGTTAGCCAGGCTGACAAGGTGGCAGACGGGACATTCACCATAATCGCCGAAGGTGTGGGCTTCGTCGCCAGTAATGTAGCACCATTTACAGCTGGAAATATCATGCTTTTCACCGTCGACGATGGTGGCTGTGGCTCCTCCGTGGGCACAATCGGTGATTCTGACATACTTGTTGTTGCGGCAGTCGCTGACACGATTTGCCTTTTGGGAGCGAGACAAATTCTCAGTGATAAAAACACCCAGATTATCAGCGAAGGACAGACTATTGTTGTCATCGCCACCCGAGCCTGCACCGATGGCATGTTGGTCACCTCCAGCCGTGGCGATAACGACGCCGCCGTTGATGGTGACATCAGCACCATTGCCGTCCTCACCGCCACCAATGCCTGCACCATTGTCGTTACCCTTGGCATAGACATAGCCGCCGGTGATGTTCACGATGCCACCATTGCCGCCTTCACCACCGCCGATGCCGGCAGCATCTGTGCCGCCGTAGGCATCCACGCGGCCACCATTAACGTTGAGGGTGCCTCCTCTGATGCCATCCCCACCGCCGATGCCGGCGCCATGGCTGTCACCGTAAGCCCGGATATAACCGCCGTTGATGGTGATGGTCCCTGCACCGTAATCACCGCTATATTGATTACTGCCGATGCCAGCCGACTCACCTTGTCCATGGGCGGTGATGGCTCCGTCCCAGATGGTCAGTTTGCCGTTTTCACAGCTAGAACCTCCTCCGATGCCGGCACTGCCGGTGGCCTCAATTTTGCCGCCGTAAATAGTGATATTCCCGTAATCCTGGCACCCGTACCCGCTGCCAATGCCGGCAGCACCTCCTCCATCATCTCCTACGGTCGCCTTAATATGACCGTCATAGATGGTGATGTCACCGTTGGTAGTATATTTGCCGCCAATGGCAGCGCAGCTATAATTTCCCTGCACATCGAAGTTTCCACCGTGTATTTCTATGTTTGCCCCGTCATCAACTATCTCGCCACCAATGCCGCTACCCGCTGTCAGTTTTCCCATGAACGAACCGGTGGACTGGGCATGGAAATAGACGGTGTTACCGGGCTCGACACCTATGTCATTTTTAAGATGAAGCCAGGCGCTATCACGGAGAATGATATGCACGTTCGGGCCTTCGATATCGAGGGCATAGATATTCAACTCGTCGCCTTCCGCCACATAATATTCATGCAGTTCACTGCCCTCCGTTCCTAATGTTAAATAGGTTTCAGGGGAGGAAGGCAGTTTTTTATACTGCGTCTCGTTAGTGGGCGTATCATTAAAGCCGATTTCTTCGGTCAGCGTTTTGACGGTGGTGACCACCTTCTGGTTCTCGCTGTCCCAACTGCGTTCGATATAGGGAACCTTTCCATCAAGGTCCTTCTTCTTTAGTATTATTTCTCCAACATAGAGAACATGCGGTTCATTCGGGATCAGGTCAAGATACTCGGTCTCCGGCCGGTCACAGGTAAAGAAAGTATTGGGATCCTCACCATTGTGATAGGTGGCATATCCATTGGTAAACTGGTTGGGCGCCACGTCTAGGGTGATGCCGATACGGCTGCCCGTGATACTGCCGGTGAGGGTAATCCACCGGCGCTCCAACATAAAGAGATTACTGGAGACTCCTGCGGCAGTATTATCGGTGATGATGTTCGCGCCCTGCATCCTCAGGAGGTGTTTCTCGTTTCCGCTCCAGATGCCGCCACCAACGGTTCTGGCTTTGTTGCCGGTGATGGTGCAGCCGTCCAAATTGAGCGTGCCGTAGTTGCAGATGCCGCCACCGCCACACACCATATCCTCGTTGCCCGTGATGGTGACACCCGTGAGTGTCGCCGTAGCACCTTCGGCGTTGAACAAACCACCGCCACCGGCAGGGTCACCATGGTCGTAGCACGTATTGTTGGTGATGCTACCGCCCGTCATCGTCAGCGTGCCGCCCAGATTGCAGATACCGCCGCCACTGTCGTCACCCACACAGTCGGTGATGTTGACGTTGGTCAGGTTCACGGTACCGCTCTCGTTGGAGAGACCACCGGCGTTACCGCCCCAGCCGTTTTTCAGCGTACCGTTGCTAAGGTTGAGCGTGGCGCCTTCACGTACCGTGATAACCTGACCGCCGCCTTCGCCGCGCCACTTCAGCTTGCGGTCCAGCGTGTGGCCACCGAGATTGATGGTCACCGTCGTACCGCTGGCGATACTCAGCGTACTGTTGCTGAGGTCGATGTCAGCCGTCACGGTGATATTCGCACCGTTGGTCTGTATCGCTGTACGTAGTTCGTCGTCCGAAGAGACGTTGGTCTGCGCCCAAATAACTGTAGTACATATCAGCGCTGCCAGTAAGGTTGCGATTAAGCGAGAGCAGAGTAAAATTTTAGATGTCATACACAATTATCAATTATCGATTATCAATTATCAATTATCAATTACACCGTGAAGTAGTCAAACCCTACGATTGTGTCAACAAAGCGATGAACGTAATCGGTGGCAGTAGGAGGCCACTGGAACCCCATACGGTAAAGCACCTGTGTGGTATATTCGTTGGTAGACTCTATCCAGCGCATAGTATGTTTACTGCTCACATTGTAGGCCATTAATGGACGTAGCAATGTGACGAGGTCGGGATTCTCCATCATCCGCTCCAGTGCCTGCTGGAATTCTGGCTTTTCAACCCGCTTCAATGTGATGCCTGCCTCTGCAAATCCGGTCAGGATATCGCTGAGGAACTGGCGATGGGTGTTGCTGGGATGGAATACAATGCACTCCTTAGGCGTCTGGGCCAACTGAATGATGGCACGTGCCACCTCGTCGATGGGTGAGAACTCAAAGCGTTGGTCAAGATCCTCGTAAGGCACCATACCTATTATAACATACGCACGCAAGCATGCGAGGAAATTGTTCGTATTGAAGTTGATCTGGAACTCGCCGTCCTTCTGTCGTGCAGAGAGGTTACCCACACGCATAATCTTGGCATTGAGACCGTGGTGAGCAATAGCATCGAGTACCAGTTCTTCGGCCTTATACTTGGAGAAGACATACTTGTTGGCATCAATATTCTGCCCTATATTGAACGTCTGTTCAGTCAGTCTTACCTCAGGACCAGGCTTGCCATCGATGCTCAAGCCGGCAATGCTGTTGGTTGAGATATGGATGAGACGAGACCCTGTGCGCAGACAGAACGAAATTAAATAACGAACAGACTCAATGTTTACCATCTCGATGTCGTTGCCTGCTGAGAAGTGCTTCACGTTGGCCACACAGTTCACTACTGTAAGAGGTGAGTGGTGAGAGGTGAGAGGTGAGAAATTACTCAAGGCATCTGGTTGCGTAACCTCAGCCGTAAACACCGTGACGTGCTCGTCGAAATGCTCGAAAGCATCCGTGCGGCCAAAGTAATAGTAATATAGCGACTTCAGTCGGCTGAGTGCCTTCTCATCGTTCTCGCCACGGAGGGGACAGAAAATGTGACTATTCTCTCCTCGAGAGTGTGGCGATGCCATGTAACGGGTCAGCAACTCGTTGAGAATGTGGATGCCCAAATAACCTGTCGCACCCGTCAACAGCACGTCACCAATTGGCTGTCTTTTGCCGTTGTGCAGCGCATCGAGGGTGTTGGCCGAAAGGATGTCGGAGAATTGAGAATTAAGAATTGAGAATTGAGAATTATTGGCTGGCGCTGATTCTTCAGTGACAGAAGTGTCCTCTGTCTCATTACTATCTACGAACGCTGCCAAGGCTCGCGGCGTCTTTAAAGTGAACAGGTCGTTGAACACAATCTGTACACCGTTCTTGCTGGCCTCAACAATCACCTTGATGGCATTGATGCTGGTACCGCCAATCTCAAAGAAGTTGTCGGTGGCACCCACTTCCTGAATCTTCAGCACTTCAGAGAAGATGTTACAGAAGAGTTCTTCAGTTTCACCCACTGGAGCCACATACTCGGTGGCACGCTTCATCTCGGGTGCCGGCAGGGCCTTGCGGTTAATCTTACCATTAGGCGTCATCGGCATCACATCCAGCTTCATATAAACATCGGGCACCATATAGTCGGCCAATGATGAGGCGGCAAGTGCCTGGTGTATTTGGTCGTCGTCGATGGCAGAACCATCGACCACTGTATAGTAAAGCACCAGATGCTCGTTGCCCATCACCTTGCGCACCTCGGCAGCTGCCTGACGGATGCCCTCGATGTTTAGGGCCTTGTTTTCAATCTCGCCCAGTTCAATGCGGAAGCCACGCAACTTTACCTGTGTATCGATACGGCCGAGGTATTCTATCTGTCCGTCCTCAGTCCAACGGCACAGGTCGCCGGTGTGGTACATACGGACAGGACGGCCCCAGGCATCTTCCCTCACGAACGGACAATCAACAAACGACTTAGCGGTACGCTCCGGCAGTCGCCAATAGCCGCGACCCACTTGAATGCCGGCAAAGCACAACTCGCCAGCCACGCCCTGTGGCACGAGGTTGCCAGCAGAATCTACGATGAAGTTCCAGTTATTGGCCACACTCTCGCCGATAGGGATGTTCTCTATGCGCTGTCCTGGTTCGATGGCAAAATACGACGTATCGTCGGTACACTCTGTCGGACCATAGACGTTGATGATTTCGATGTGGTCGCTATATACACCGCTCATCTTTTCGCCGCCACCCGTCGTGAAGCGGATGGGCAGGTCGTCGAAAGCATTCAGCAGTAGACAGGTCATCGCCGTAGAATAGCCGCCACCCGTAATCTGATGGTCAAAGAGGAACTGGCGAATGAGAGCAAGGTCTTTGCGTATCTCTGTCGGCATGATGTGGAACGAGCCGCCCAGTGTCAAAACGGGATACATATCCTCGATATGAGCATCGAACGAGAACGAGCGGTGTCCGCTGATACGATCTTTGGCCGTCAGTTTTTCCATGTCGATAACCACAGCGATGAAATTACGCAGACCAGCCTGATGCAACATAGCACCCTTAGGCTTTCCCGTAGAACCGCTGGTGTAAATCATGTAGGCCAGACCGTCGGGCGTTGAGAGGTCGATGGGGGTGGCGACGACGGAATCGTCGACCACAGTAGTCATGAAATCATCGATGAAGAAGGTCTTGGCGGCAGCCGTGCTGAAATCACCTTCTGCCTGTTTCGCCTCCAGCACGGCGTGGGTTGTAATAAGCACTTTCGACTCAGAGTTCTCGAGCATGTAGCTCAGTCGCTCGTTGGGATATTCAAAGTCGAGAGGTGTATAGGCAGCACCCGCCTTGTGTATTGCCAAGACTGAAAGGGGGAACTCCTTGAAACGGTCGAGCATCACGCATACAAAGTCGTTGGGCTGTACACCGAAGTCTATCAACTGACGAGCCAATGCATTCGAGTAGTGGTCCATCTCGGCGTAGGTCAGCTGACTATCCCTATCAACTACTGCCGGTACATCGGGCGTACGCTTAGCCTGTTCGGTAAAGAGATTGGCGAAAGTCTTGCTAAAGTCCACGTCGATGTGCTTACCCGTACCGATCTTAATAATACGCTCAGCCTCCTCGTCGCTCACGATGCTGATGCTTGTAAGAGCTTCGTCTGGACTGGCTATCATGCGCCCTATGACGACTCGTATACTATCTGCTAGGTTCTGCATCAATCGGGCAGAATATTTGCCATTGTCGTACTCTACGCAGACACTTGGTACTCCCTGATAATTTTTGATGTAGAAGGTGATGGGGAACTTCGGCATATTCAACTCCAAATTCTCCACCCCCAAAGGCGTACCTTTGCAGACGTACTGGCTCATGATACCCAACTGATAGACAAACTGAATCTCAGCAGTCAGGCCAAAGTCAGCTGAAATCTGTGCAAACGGATAGTTCTCGTGTTGTAGCGTTTCGTCGAAGTTGTTGCTCACCTCCTGTAGGAACTCCTTCACTTTCTGCTGGCCGATATGGGCGCTCAGAGCCAGCGTATTGACAAACATACCCACCGTGTTGCGGATCTGCAGATTACTACGACCACTAGAGACGGTGGTAATACACAACTGGTCGTTGTTGGCAAAACGTGAGAGCACATAATAGATGGCGCCTAACGTCAGATGAGCCGGTGTGATAACAGTTGATAATTGATAATTGAGAATTGATAATTGAGAGGTGATGGTGTCGAAATCCAACGGAGCGACGGCTGCGCTAATGGTACCTTTGGTAGGTTCAGGCAGATCGGGCTGCACTTCGGTAGCAGTCTCCACTTCTGCCAGACGATTCTTAAAGAACTCCTTGGCGGCATTGTATTCGTCACCTCCTTCGGCAGCCTTCTCTGCTACGACGAAGGCGGCATAGCTCTGTTCTTCATCCTCAACGGGAAAACCGTTGAGCACATCGCACAACTGAGAACAGAAAATATCGAACGAACCGCCATCGAAAACCAGGTGATGTACATCTGCTAACAGACATACTTGCTTCTCGGTCGTTACAATCTCAAAGCGGTAGAGGGGACCCGTACTGAGGTCGAAGGGGCGGACGAAGTTGTGCTTGTATTGCTCCAACTGCTCCTCGCTCATCTGGGTCTGCGGAATCTCAACCGTCTGTTCTAAATCAACCATCTGCACGATGTCAGAACCGTCATTATCGAAATGAACGGTCATTTGTGGATGACGCTTAATGAGTTCTTTCAGTGCATCGGCTAATGCCTGTGTATCAGTACCCTGTGGAAAATCTATTTTATATGGAATGTTATAGAGGGTGGTTGAAGGATTCTTCAGACAATCGAAATAAACGCCAGTCTGGGCGTAACTCAATGGTGAATGGTCAATGGTGAATGGTGAATGGTCAATGGTCAATGGTGAATGGTCAATGGTGAATGGTGAATGGTCAATGGTCAATGGTGAATGGTCAATGGTCAATGGTGAATGGTCAATGGTTAGCATCTGCTTCCATATCTCATTTTCAATGCTCTGCAAGGTGCCGGTCTTCACTAATGTCTTTGCATTGAGTGTTACCCCGTAGCGCTTATTCACCTGCACAGCGAGTTTGATGGCTGAGATAGAGGTGAGACCGGCATGGCCAAGAACAGTAGTGATGCCGAAATCACCATGGTTCACAATACCTGCTATCATCTCATGCAATTCCTGCTCCAACACATTAAGTGGGGCGGCAGCAAATTCTTCACTATTCACTTTTCCCTTTTCACTTCTTTCGGGCTTCGGAAGGGCTTTCTTGTTCACCTTCTGGTTCTGGTTTAATGGAATCTTTTCAATCTGCATCGTCACAGCAGGCACCATATATGGAGGTTTCCTGTCGAGGATGAAATTATTCATGGCCTCAATGTCCACCTGCTCATCGCTGACGACATAGGCAGCAATGAACTTGCCGCCATTATCATCATCGAAAGCCTGTACGGTAGCATCCTTGATGCCAGGGAACTCGCGGATGACGGCCTCCACTTCCTTCAGCTCGATGCGGAAACCGCGAATCTTGACTTGTCCGTCCTTACGGCCCACAAACTGGATGTTGCCGTCAGGCAGGTAGCGCACAATGTCGCCAGTACGATAGCAGCGGGCATATTTACTAGAGGCACTAGAATCACTAGATGCACTAGTAATGAATGGATTGTCGATAAAAACCTCTGCGTTTTTATCCGGTCTGTTCAGGTAGCCGAGTGCCACCTGCGGTCCGGCAGCCCACAATTCACCCAGAGCTCCCACAGGCAGACGGTGACACTGCTGATCGACTACATAAAGTCGCACATTGTCCAAAGGTTTACCAATGGGCACATCCGTATCTTTCTTTGTCACAGGATAGACAGTAATGATGATAGTGGCTTCTGTGGGGCCATAGCCGTTATGCAACTGATAGCCCTGAGGCGGAGCGATACTGGCCAGCTTCTCGCCAGCCACCGAGAGATGCATCAGGGAGTGGTTCTCGATGTTCGTTGCAAACTGATAGCCCACCTGTGTAGTCATGAAGGTGTGGGTGATGTGTTCGCGCTCAAAGTAATCGTTCAGGGACACCAGGTCGAGGCGCAGTTCCTCTGGAATGATATGGACGGTGGCACCCGCCGTCAATGGCGGATAGATGCCTTCTTGATGCACATCGAAACCGTAGCTGGCATATTCTGCCACATGATGCTCAGGCTTCAGGTCATAGTATTTCCAATACCAGTTACAGTAACACACGAGATTTGCATGGGTCAACTGGCAACCTTTGGGAACACCTGTAGAACCTGATGTATAGAGCAGGATGAAACGGTCCGAAGGTTTTACCTCAGGCAAATGGTCAATGGTCAATGGTAAATGTTCAATGGTCAATGGTAAATGTTCAATGTCTTTCGTCAGCAGCACATCACCCTGATATTCGTCAACGAGATCACGCAGCGACTCGTCGGCAATGAGCAACTTCGCCTCAGCATCCTGTACCATAAAGTTCAGACGTTCTTTTGGGTAGCTGGGGTCCAGCGGCTGATAGGCACAGCCAGCCTTCAGCACGCCAAGTGAGGCAATAGCCATCCACTCGCAGCGAGGAATGATGACAGACACGGCATCGCCCACGCCCAGTCCTTTGGACAGAATATAGCCTGCTATGCGGTCACTGATGTCATCTACCTGTTCGTATGTGTAACGATGGTCTTTGAAAACGACGGCTTCGGCCTTCGGGGTAGCCTTGGCCTGGCGACGGAACAGCGACACCACCGTCTGCGTGTCGTCATATGGACGGTCTGTGTCGTTGAACGAGTCGAGCAACGCCATCTGAGAAGCGGTCGTCATGTTGATGTCGCACAGTTTTTCCTGAGTCAGGAAACCCTCTACGACCGCCTCGTAGCTCTCCATGAACTGACTCATGAGCGCCTCACTGTATTCGTTGCCATTATACTCTGCTTCCACCACGAATCGTCCTTCCTTGATAACGACCTTCAGATAGAGCGACACCTCGCGGCTGTTGTTACAAAGAAGAATAAATTTCATCGGCTTGCCACAGAACGGATTGTTGTCCAGCGTGTTTCCGTGCCAAATAAACAGCGTGGCAGGTTGCAACCCCAAGTCATTGATGGCATCACTATAATTGTATAACCCATGTTGTCGACAGCCCTTCATCTGCTCCTCTCCAGCCTTGATGAAGTCGAGCACACGGGTGTCACCATCGAACTTGGCATACACAGGCACCGTTTTCACCAGCATGCCCACCGTACGGTTTGTGCGCTTGTCGGCACGCCCGTGATGTATCGTGTTGAACAGCACCTGCTGTTCGTTATTGTATTTTGCCAACAGATAGGCGTAGGCGGCTGTGAAGACGGAACTGCGGAAGACGCCGTTTGTCTTGCAGAAGGCATCCACCCGATCCTTGTCCACCGCCATGGTCCTTGCCAAGATGGCATCCACAAACTGCTTGTCATCGCGGTCGGGCAGCAGCGGTGAATAGCAGTCACCGCAATCGAAGTTTTCCGCATACCATTTCTTGTCCTCCTCAAAGGCTGACGTTTGGCGCTGCTTCTCTTCTGTGACAGCCAACTGGGCCATCGTCAGCTGTTCTGGTTCCAACGATTCACCATTGTAAGCTTTCTCGATGTCAGCCAACATAATTCCTTGAGAGCCTCCGTCGAAAAGTGTGTGGTGGGCATCCTGGAAATAATAAAAGTGTTCTTTGTCGCGCAGCAGGCGAATGCGGAACAGCCGGTCGCCTACGATGTTGAAAGGCTGAACCATCGCTTTCTTGGCAGCCTCAATGTCATCGACATGCTCTACTTGCAACGAGAATGTCTCAGTGTCGTCGATTGTCTGCACGGGGTCACCCTGATCCGTCAGTTCGATGCGCGTAAACAGCGTTGGGTGGGCAGCCACTACGGTCTCAATAGCCTTACGTAGCCGCTCTTCGTCCAGACTGCCGTCGAGGATATAGAAACAAGGTACATTATAACAAGGCTCTCCCGGGTGGTTCAGACATTCCACGTATAGGCCGTATTGGGTTTTTGACAAAGGAGCAGATGTTTTCATAATTAAAATAAATAAGGTACGTTTTATATTCTTCTATTTTTTATTTTAAAAGTTAAATTTCGTGGGACAAAAATACAAAAAAAAACCTACTTTACGAACGTTATGGTGTTTTTTTTGACTTTTCAGACAAGATTTAAATGTTTTCAGACAAGTTTTAAATGTTTTTTTTTATTTATTTCCTTATTTTTTTGTACATTTGTGCCGTCATAATGCTAAAAACTATCGTCGTGAATCGAATGGATGATATAACTAAGAACGGAAAATAAGTAGTAAATGATGTATGCAAAATAAGAGAAAAGACAAAAATAGCAGATGGGAATGGTTGAAAAACATCGTAAAAACCCATACCAGTCTGATTGTTATTGTCGTGGCCGCATTGCTGATAGAGTTGACAACGGGGATTATCTATTACAACAGTCAGGATATCATACAGGAAACCACAGTCCAAAAGATGGAGCGCGAGAACAACGCTCTCTACCTTTGTATCCGCAACAAACTGGCAGGGGTAGAGGTGGTGCTCGACAATATGTCGTGGATAGTGACAGATGACCTGTTGAAGCCGGACTCCCTGTTCCGGGCAACCTACCAGATCGTTGAGAATAATCCAATGATCCTGGGCAGCTGTGTGGCTTGCATTCCAAACATGTTCCCAGACATCGGATATTGGTTTGAGCCTTATTCTGTTCGCAAGCCGGACGGCACTATAGAGACGAAGCAGGTAGGATCGGCAAGCCATGATTATACGAAGTACGAGTTCTATACCGTACCGATGGCTACAGGAAAAAGCTGCTGGTGCGAACCCTATCTGGATAGCGTTGGTGCCTTCAGACATATAACCACCTATGGTGTGCCTGTACGTAACGCAAAAGGTAAGATTGTGGCCGTTGTTGAAGCCGACCTCTCACTCGAATGGCTTGAAGAGATTATCAACGAGGCCAAAACCTACAAATCGACTCAGCGTTTCCTTATCACAGGAAAATACAACCTGCTTGCGGGCGAAGACAATGAGTTGTTCAGGAGGTCACTCGAACTGCTGAAAAAAGATCCTGACAAGACCGGCTACATAGTGGTAGAGGATGAAAAGGGGAAAGAGATGCATGTATTCTATACGCCTGTAGGTGGTAAGACCGACTGGATACTCCTCAATGCCTTGGATGCCAATGACGTCTTCGGCAAACTGCGTCGTATACGACGGAACCTCTTGTTTATGGTGATGACCGGCTTGTTGCTGGCAGGCTTCATCGTATGGCGTTCGAAGCACAATTTGGAGCGTCTGCGTGAGGTAAATGCCGAGAAGGAACGCATCAGTTCAGAGCTGCGTGTGGCCAGTCAGATACAGCAGAGTTTGCTGCCCCACCGTCATTTGCAGCGTGATGACGTGGATGTTTTCGGCTCCCTGGCGCCTGCCCGCGATGTGGGCGGCGACCTGTTCGACTACTTCATTCGCGACGAGAAACTGTTCTTCTGCATCGGAGATGTCAGCGGCAAGGGTACGCCCTCGGCCATGTTGATGGCAGGAACCCATTCTCTCTTCCGTGCTTTCTCGGCACATGAAAACAATCCTGCCCGTATTATGCATCGCATCAACGAATCGGCCTGTCAGGGTAATGACAGCAATATGTTCACTACGCTGTTCATCGGTGTGCTCGACCTGCCTTCCGGTCACCTGCGCTACTGCGATGCCGGTCACGATGCACCTCTTATCATCAGTCATACAGGTCTGCAGACGCTGGATTGTAACCCGCATTTACCCATCGGCTTGTTCGACGATTTCAAATTCTGTGTGCAGGAGACCTTCATAGCCGCTGGCAGTACACTGTTCCTCTATACCGACGGGTTGACGGAGGCAATGGATACCGAGCGGAAGCAGTTTGGCCTGAAGCGCATAGATGGCTTACTCAAGAACTGTGTCAATGGGCAGCTGAGTCCAAAGGACATCATTGATGCTATGACCAAGGAGGTACGCAGCTTTGTGAAGGATGCCGAACAGAGCGACGACCTGACGCAGTTGGCCATCCATTATACGCCCCAAAAGTTTGACAGCATACTGAGCGAGACACTTACCCTGAAAAATGATGTGCACGAAGTGTCGAGGCTCAGCAGTTTCCAAAAAGATTTCTTCGATCAGATGATGGCAGACACCAGTTATCCGGGATTTGAGAAATCGATGGCACGTCAGATCCGGTTAGCTGTGGAAGAGGCCGTAGTCAACGTGATAGACTATGCTTATCCCGCCGGGGTAGAGGGCGAGGTGGATATCAGCATGATGACAGACGGCCAGTGCCTGAAGGTCATTATTTCAGACTCTGGTGTACCCTTCGACCCCACTTTAAAAGAGGACATTGATATCTCCCTCTCAGCAGAGGAACGTCAGGTGGGAGGACTTGGCATTCATCTGCTTCGTGAGATCATGGACTCTGTCAATTACGAACATTTAAACGGGCGTAACACGCTTACGCTTTTGAAGAAAACAACAAACATTATTTAATAATTTAAAATTAAAGATTATGAACGCAAAATTTGAAGAGATTGATGGCAAGTATGTCGCCACTTTAGAAGGAGAAATGGACACAGCAGCAGCTCTTGAAGTGGAAGAAACACTGAAACCACTTTACACCAGTGATGGAAAGGATGTTATCATCGACTGCACCAATCTGGAGTATATTGCATCCAGCGGTCTGCGCATCCTGATCAGCATATTGAAAGGTGCCAAGTCGGCAGGCAGCCGTGTGGTGATGCGCAATGTTAACGATGACATCAAGAACGTGTTCAAACTGACAGGATTCATAAACATCTTTGAGTTTGAATGAAGCGTGAATAAATAATGAAGACCTGTAACAAGCAATAAATTTTATGAAAAAGTCCTTTTCGTCGAAAATCGGAGTCCTGTTGGCTGCTGCAGGCAGTGCCGTAGGACTAGGTAGTATATGGAAATTCCCATACGTCGTGGGAGAAAACGGCGGCGGGGCGTTCATCATCCTGTATGTCGTCTGTTCGCTGATCTTCGGACTGCCTTTGGTCATGAACGAGTTTCTGATTGGCAAGTTGTCAGGCAGGAGCGCATTTGGTGCTTACCGCAGCCTGAGCGGAACAAACAGGTGGCAGTGGCTCTCATGGACGAACCTGCTGTGTGTACTGGCCATCATGAGCTTCTATTTTGTGGTTACAGGATGGTGCCTTTACTATATGGTCGAGGCCTTGTCGAACA
>JAEEVA010000061.1 GCA_016286995.1 Prevotella sp. | reverse complement strand
GTGGTTATTGCGGCGGGGTCCCACCTCTTCCCATTCCGAACAGAGAAGTTAAGCCCGCTTGCGCCGATGGTACTGCAATGCAATGCGGGAGAGTAGGAGACCGCCACTTTTCAAAGTGAAGCCCTGAAGAGAAATCTTCGGGGCTTTTTTTTGTTGCTTCAATTATTTTTTCTACCTTTGCATTTGGAATGCAGAGAATAAGACATTTTTTTGTCTGGCTGAGCCGTATTTTTCATTGTCGCGGTTTCGGCATCCAGTCGCCTACGGACTACTGGCTGGTGCGCTATGTTATCAATGAGCATTGGCCGTACTATTCGTATGCGACATTGGGACGAGATGACGATTGGCTGACACGGAAACTGGGCCTTTTGTATTTCCGTATCGCAAACTGGCGTCAGCCGCAGGTCATAGAGAGTGATAGTTACAGGGAGTACCTTCATGCTGGATGTCACAAGGCCTCTTTTGGGGATTCTAAGGAATTGATCATGCTGACGCTTGACAGTGACTATCGTAGTCGTCTGTTGTCTATATATAATAAGGTGAACGAACGGTCTGTACTCATTGTAGATGGCATACAACGTGACAAAGATTTTTGGCGCGAGATAGTCAGTGACAAACGCACATGTGTCACTTTTGATTTATATTATTTGGGGATTGTTTTATTTGACAAAAGTAGATTCAAACAACATTATATCATTAATTTCTGATAAACAATGAAGATAACAAAGGTATATACCCGTGGTGGTGACAAGGGACTGACCTCACTGGTCGGCGGACAGCGCGTGTCGAAAGCCAGCATCAGGCTGGAAGCTTATGGTACCATTGACGAGCTGAGCTCTCATCTGGGATTGTTGGCAGCAATGCTCCCCGAAGGCCATGAGCGCGAAATGGTGCAGCGTATCCAGAACGTACTGTTTAATGTGTGTACCAATCTGGCTACTGATCAGGAGCAGACGCCATTATATCCCTCTGCACATCTGCCAGAAGGCGAGATAGAGCTGATGGAGCAGGAGGTTGACATGGTGATGAAAGAACTCCCCGAGCGGCAGGGCTTCATTTTGCCCGGCGGGCGTCAGGAAGCAGCCCAGGCTCATGTATGTCGGACGGTATGTCGACGTGCTGAGCGCCGTATCGTAGAACTGTCTGATACAGCTGTTGTGTCCCCTGAAATTCTGCAATATGTTAATCGTTTAAGCGATTATTTCTTTGTTTTGGCCAAAAAGTTGAATTTTATTGCAGGAATGAGTGAAAAAATATGGGAGAATGCTTGTAAATAAGAAAAAAATGATTACTTTTGCGGGCAAATTTTGAGAAACAAATAATTAAGAATAAAAATTAAATAACTAAGACTATGTATTGGACACTGGAATTAGCTTCAAAACTCGAAGATGCCCCTTGGCCCGCAACCAAGGACGAATTGATAGACTATGCCATCCGCTCAGGTGCTCCGCTTGAGGTGTTGGAAAATTTACAGGAGATAGAAGATGAGGGTGATGTCTACGACAGCATCGAGGACATTTGGCCCGACTATCCTACCAAAGAGGATTTTCTATTCAACGAGGATGAGTACTGATCATTTAAATCAGCTCGAGAAAAACGTAACTAATTGAAAATAAGCAGCATGGATAAATCAATAAGATTTTCCATGTTGCTTTTTTCGGACTTTTAAGGCCAAATAAACTGATTAAAAAAGGCATTTTTAGCTTTAAAACGGAAATAAAATGATCAATAATTTGCTTATTACACAAAAACCGGGAAAAACCCCTCTGATGATGTTTTAGCTCTTCGAGCTTTGACCTTCGGTTAAAATATCGTCCAAGAACTTCAGAAAGTTGAATTAAATCTCATTTTTTTTTATTACCTTTGCACCCAGTCAATAGCCAAGCTAAACTATAGTTTTGGATATATTATTAACAACAATGTAATAAATAAAGGTATGAAGAAAATGTTGAAATGGGTGTTGGTTGCTACCATTATGTTTGTGTATGCACTGGGAATTGAGGCACAAGGTGTGCTGACTGCCGACGCGATGATTCGTGTGGCAGAGCAGAAAGCCAAGGTGGAGCATATGGCGGTGGACGGGACGAGACTGTCACCGGCACAGCAACCCGCGCTGCCGCTCGTCGTGAAAGTAGATGATGAGCAGGCTGCCGACACGTATGCCCGTCTGAGAGAACAGGGCGTGACCATCAGGGGCCGCATCGGGCAGCAAGCCATCGTGCAGGTGCCGCTCGACAAGGTAGAGACCATCGCCCAGATGGACGGCATACTCCGCGTGGACGTAGGCCATAAGGGGGAGCTGAAGACCGATGTGTCACGCGAGGTGACGGGCGTCAACCTCCTCAACGGCAGTCATCCCACGGTGCCCTCGCCCTTTACGGGTAAAGGCGTGACGGTGTGTGTGATTGACATAGGCTTAGACTTCAACCACCCCGCCTACAAGGATGCCCAGGGGCGCTCCCGCATCAAGTGCGTTTACAATACGATATCGGATAAAGGCCGCAAGTTCGTGTACGACGACCCCGTGGCCGGCACCATTGAGTTTCCGGGCAGCGTGTTCGACACGCCTGAGCTTATCTCCAAACTGGTCTATGACACCAAGCTCGCGGCCCACGGCGGTCATACCACAGGCATCGCTGCCGGCTCGCTGTCGCCGCAGGGCTTTGGCGGCATGGCTCCCGATGCCGACATTGTATATCTGGCCTTGGGCACTCTCTTCACTGAGGACGACGTGGACACCGATACAGGCATTAACGCAGAGAGCGAAACACTACAGGACCCCGACCCCACCCAGGATGCCCAAACCCATCAGATTTTAGAACAACATCTGGCTTTTGCCAATGCCTACGCCCAACAGAGCGACCAGCCCATGGTGCTGAGTGCCAGCCTTGGCAGTCACATGGGACCTCACGACGGAACCGGCACCGTGCCCGAAGCCGTCTCAGCCCTCTCCAAGACCGCCATTCCTGTGTTTGCCAGTAGTAACGAGGGTGGAAGCGGCTGTCATGTCTACTATCAGTTTGCTGAGGACAAGCCGTCGTTCAGCGTCGGTCTGTTGGCATTTCCTACCACGTACGAACCAGAAGATGCCGACCCCGACTATCCCTTCTACACGAAATTCTCCAACGAGGTCAGAGGCTACACCCGTCCCGGACAGGGTGGTGAGATAAGCCTGCGCTTAAATATGGTGGCTACCGACAGCAAGAAGGCAATCCTGGATTACATCTGGTCATCGCCGGCCGTCACAGGCACTCTGGGCGGACCCGACCAGATGGTGACCATCAACTCGGCCGACTACCCTGAAGTGGAGAAATATTTCAGAGGGAAGGTGTACCTGGCCATCCGCACGCTGGATAGTGGCCGACAGGAGCTGACCATCATTCCCTACGGTTACTGCGCGAAGGCCAAGGATGGTGCATATTATGCCCTGACCATCACCGTGGCAGGCTCATCCGGCACTGCCGTTGACCTGTGGCAGGACACCTACAAGTTCGTCCCATACGTGGGTGAGGGCTATATCACCGGCGACGATGTCATTTCTGCCAATGACTGGGCCAGCACTCCCGATGTCATCAGCGTGGGAGCATGGTGCGCCAATACCACCGATCGTGCTAACGAACAAGGTAACGAGGATCAAGACCAGTCAGAAACGTACACCCTGGGCGACATCGCCTATTTTAGCAGCTATGGCAAGATGTTCAACGGTGTCACACAGCCAACCGTCTGCGCCCCGGGCGTCAATGTGGTGTCGGCGGGAAACCAGTACAACGATGTCGTGAATGGCGTCGCTCCTACCTACATCGAAACGATGACGTGGCAGGGCTACCCCTACGTAAGCATGAGCGGCACATCGATGGCCTGTCCTGCTGCGGCGGGCATCATAGCCCTGTGGCTGCAGGCCAATCCAAAGCTCACACTGGCCGACGTTAAGGACGTCCTGGCAAATTCGTGTGACAACGATGAGTTTACCGCCAAGAATCCTATCCGTTGGGGCTATGGCAAAATCAATGCCAAGAAGGGCCTGGACTATATCCAGCAGGGTACGGGCATCATTAAGATGGAAATGGAAGATGTTAGAAGTATGATTGAAGATGTGTGGTACACGCTGGACGGCCGTCGCCTTATGGGCCAGCCTACGCAGCGCGGCATCTATATCTACCAGGGTGAAAAGATAATTATAAATTAATAACGTGATATGAATAAAATGTATCAATGGATAATAGCCGTTACACTGCTGTTCTGCGGTGCGAGTGTTTTCACGGCATGCAACAGCGATGACAATGCCGTCGATTCAATCGATCCTAACGAGTCTGAGATGGCCGACTATGCTATTCTGTTTTATGGATACGGTGGCGGAAATCTGGACTACGACATTTTGAATAACATCAAGCAGTTCTATGCTGCCGACCCTGCCAGCTACGACAAGGTGAAGATTGCCGTACAGTATAAGTTCAGCAGTCAGGAAGAATTCGAGCAGCTGTTGATGGTTTATGACCCGGATAACTTTGACGACCCGCAAGAGAAGGCCGAGGCCGTGGAATATCTGGAGGAAATGAAGTCCTGGATTGCGAAATGGCAGAACAGATGCTGTTACACCTTCCGATTCACCGTCGATCCCGAGAAAACTGTGGAGCAGCAGATGGTAGCCGACAACGTACATGGCTGCAACAACGACCATATCGCCACTGCCGACTCTCTGCTTGATTTCATCGACTGGGCGGCCAAGGTTTGTCCTGCCAAACACTATATACTGTTGCTGAGCGATCATGGCGCAGGCTATATGCCCAATGAAGACTTGCCCTATACCCCCAAAAACACTACTCGGTCGTTCTTTATCGACAACAACAAGAAAGAGCAGCTCACCGTCAACGCGCTGAAATACGCCATCGCCAACGCCAGCATCAAGCCCCAGGTTGTATATTTCGATGCCTGCCTGATGAACTGCTTTGAGTATCAGTTTGAACTGAAGGACTACACCGACTATATCGTAGCCTCGTCGTTCCTGGTGCCCGGATGGGGTGGCGACTATACGGTGCTCACCAACAAGCTTGCGGGCTGCAACGAGGATACCGAGAGCGCACTGAAGGAATACAACAAGGCGTGCGTTGAGCAATGGGACAAGAACTTTGGCGACGAGACTGTAGAGTCGTTTACCGACATGACGGTCGTTCGCACCCGTGGTCTCGACGCTTTCGGTCAGAAGGTCCGTTCGTTCACCGACAAACTCCTGCAGGTTTACCAGAGCAGCGACGAGAAACGCAGCGCTGTCAATACAGCCACTGCAAACGCCCTGAAGGTTTACAGGGACATGCCTTTCTACGACCTGTTCATCTATGGCGTCATGCTGGCAGCCAAGGCACCGGAATTGGAAGCTCCGTATTTCGAGATGAAGAATTGCTACGACAACGAATGCCTCGTGGCTCATCAAACCTGTGCCTACCTGAGAGCCCAGGGCATCAACGGCTCGATACTGCTCGGCTGGGAAGGCCAGTATGAAGAGATTAACTGGCAGTACGACAAGGGCAGCTGGGTCTTCAGCGAGTCAGCCGTGTTCAAACCCGACGGCAAGGTTGAACTATATATTGAAGAAGCGGAAACAGAGGTAAATGACGTGCAGCGTTGGGCCAGCACCTTTGCCGACACCTACGAGCAGACGGCTTTCGACAAAGCTACAGGCTGGAGTCGCTGGATTAAGACCAACAAGCAGCGTCCGCCCACAATGAGCGTCTTTACCGAAGGCTATAATGCCAACGAACCCAGAAAGAAACCAAGAACTAAATAAGTATATGCCATGAAAAGAATGATTCAAGGAGTGCTTACCCTATTTAGTATATTGCCAGTCTTCACATCCTGTTCCGACTCGGATAGCCTGGCGACACCATCAGAGTCCACACAGGGAAAGTTAGTGACGCTCCCGCAGGGCGTGGTGAGCAAGGGCTGCACTATGCAAACGGTCAGAATCGTGACCATGACAGACCGGGAGCAGACGTCCTATGAAAAGAAAAACGTACAGGTGGCCTTCGACGGACAGGATGTCTATGTCACAGGCTTCTCCTCGTCATTCCCCGAGAGTTTCGTGAAAGGTACGGTGACCAGTGCAGGCACCTGCCTGTTCAAGAGCGGTCAGTATGTCGGCGAGGACAAGACGGGCGAGAAGTATGTTGTCGGCATCATGGACACAAGCGACAAGGCGAAACAGCTGACCGATTTTGAGTGCACTTACGATCCGGAGATGCGCATCCTGACCATTCCTGAGGATGCGAAATTCGCTGTAGCAGAGTCTGATGCGCCCAGCCATACCCAAGTGTCAAACATCATGAAGAACATCACCGTGATGCCGGGCACCTTCAAGGAAGCATCCGTCGTGACGCTGCCGGAAGGAGTGACCACCGAGCAGTGGTATATCACGGGCAGAGACAATTATGACTATTGCCTCAACTACGGCGCGACAATAGGATTCGACGGGGAGGATGTCTATATACAGGGACTCTTCAAGGAGATGCCTCTGGCGTGGTTACATGGTCATCTGAAGGATGGTGTCATCACAATTGAGAAAGGACAGTCCCTGGGCTATTACTGGAAATGGCGTGAAACGCTTTTCTTGGGTCTTGATGAAAAAGATGAAATCTGTGACATAAAACTGACCTACGATGCCGGGAAGGGAATCATGGAGAGCGACTATGCGATTTCTCTGTATGACATCGACAAACATTCCGTTGACTATGGTTTCGCCGCTTGCTACATCACCAAGGAGCGCTATGTCGTTCCCGACCCCATTCTCCTTCCTTCCGGCGTGACAGCCAGCCCGTACCGTTTCGAATATGAGATACTTGACATTGATGATGATGGCTATTTGATAAAAGCTGGTGATGCCTTGGAGGAGGTCTTGATAGGTTTCGACGGCAATGACGTCTATTTCAAATTCCCTCATGTCGATGCCAATGGATGGGCCAAAGGCACGCTCAGCCCCGACCATCAGACCATCACCATCCCATCCCTCCAGTATGTCGGCTCATGGCAAGAAGAAGATAACCCTCGTCAAGACTATTATCTGACAGGTTTTGTGGACAAAGGCAATACGGAATACGAGCTGACAAACATCGTATTTGACTACGACGCCCAGCAGGACATCATCAGTTCCAGTAAGACGATGTGCATCAACAGTTCATATCGCATATTGGATTACTACGGGTACTTAGTATTCCGAAACAACAAGTTCACGAAGAAGGAGGAGGTAGCGGCAACACCCGCAGCACCTGAGGTTAAAATGGATTATAACACTGTTGAAACCGTTATCAGGCTTTCGGTCGAGATTCCCCTCATCGCTGACGACAATTCCGACCTGCTGACCGATAAGCTGAGCTACATCGTCTATTACGAGAAAGACGGCCAACAGCACGAAATGGTATTCCGTGCCACCGACTATAAGGGTTTGGAGAACGACATTGTGGAAATACCCTACAACCTCAATATAAGCTCCGGTATTATCCGTGGAGGCAAGACTATCATGCTGGACTTGGCCCTCGACGGGCTTTTAACCTGGACCAAAGTCGGTGCAAAGGTCATCTATCGTGGCGGCGGCGAAGAGCATGCCTCGCCCATCACATGGTTTGATGCCAAGACTTTCTATGAGGAAAATGAATTAATTAAATAGTTAAAGAATATTGCATGAGCAGACAGATGCAATGGGTAAGGGCTGCGCTGTTAGTCTGCGCCATGGTATGGTTTGTATCGTGTTCCACCGACGAGAGTCCCGTGGCGTCCGATCAGGCCTACGATGCTGCCGAGGAACTGGCCAGAGAGACTTTCTACAATGACGCCTATAACGTCATTCAGCGCGTGAAGACGCTGGCTCCCTCGGCCACATTTGACTATGACATAGCCACGCTCCTGAAGGACTGTGATGTGGATGGCTGCCGTGAAATAATGGACAATATGCGCCGGCGCATGAGTGAACGCATCGGACAACTCGACTGGCTGAGCAGTGCCACCAAGGCGCGGCATCTATATCTACCAGGGTGAAAAGATAATTATAAATTAATAACGTGATATGAATAGAATGTATCAATGGATAATAGCCGTTACCCTCATTTGCGGCGCAAGTTTCCTCGCCGCATGTTCTGACAGCGACAATGCAACCGATCCGACAACAGGTATTGATGGTAAAATCATAGGCACTTGGTACACGAATGTTTCAGGAAAGACCTATGCCAAGTGGAACTACGGCGAGACGTGGCAGAACACTGAGTTCAAGGCCGACGGGACAGGCAGCACTCGTATCTATTACATGTTAAATGGCAAACCCCTCGGCATTGAGAAGATCAATTTTACCTATACGGCTTCTGCCGACGGAACGCTGACCATGAGCCCGAAGGATAGGGAGGCGATGAAAGCCAAATGGCAACTGATGGGCAACGAGCTGCGCCTCAGTAATGGTGACGACATCAGTTTGAATTTCACAAAGACCACCAGCGATATGGCAGTGAAGTTCGACGCATGGAGCCAGACGGAAGAGGTGTTCGATGTGCCACAACCCGCCAAACACACCATCTTCGTCTATGGCAATGCCGGTGGCGCCATGGATACATACATTGAATATGGCTTCTGGGAGAGGGCAAAGGAATTCCTCACCGATTACAACAACGTGCGCGTAATCTGCTTCTATAAATACGGTAAGGAAAAAGATGAGATGGGAAATCCCTTTACTGGTAAGTATGCTGAACCTGGCGATATCGTGTGGTTCGAACTGACCAGCGATACCGACCTCAACAAGATCAAGGAGGAGGGGTTTCAGGCCCATGGTCTGGGCGTATTAGCCAAGCTGCTGCAGATATGCAATCCTAACACGATGCGTCTGTTCCTGGAGTGCAGCAGCTTGGTATGTCCGGCAGAGACCTATTCGCTCGCCATCTGGGGCCACGGTTCCGGCTTTAATGCTATGAACGACGTGCCGGGAAAGTACCAGGTAGAAGACATTACGCCTGCCGCAACACGTGGTGTGATAGGCGATGAGTGGTTGGACGACGAGACGATGGATATGTACGAGATGTATGCCGCCGTGAAGGCCGCAGGCATCGACCACCTGAACACGCTGTACTTCCACAACTGCTTGATGGGCAATATAGAGAACCTGACGCAGGCAAGGCAATTTGCCGACTACATCGCGGCCTCGGCCCATGCGCTCAGTAGCGACGGGCAGATACTGACGGAGTTTGTGCGCGGACTCGTGGAAACGGGTGATGCTGAAAAAGCAGCAGGACTGATGTTCGAGCGCAGTACCCCCAACTGGCAGAACGGCTATGTGGAGGAAGTCAATGACATATACTACAACGGCGACTTTAAGATGATTCGCATGGATAAGTTCGATGCCATCATCAATGCCTCCAAGCGGCTGTGCGACCGTCTGCTGGCGCTCTATCCCACACAGCAGGAGGCCATTGACCGCGCCTCCCTTCAGGTGTATCGCTACCATAAGTATCCTGGTGATGAAGAGGTGAACTTGGAATACATTTGCCCATTCTTCGACATTGCCGACTATGCCCACCACTTGGCCAAGGAGACCGACGATGCCGAACTGAAAGCCATCTCTGCCGATATGGACAAAGCCTTCGGGGAGGCAATGGTACACTATCGGGACGTGAGCAACAGCCAGCAGCACCTGGACCACTACACGCTGAGCGTCTGCCTGATGAGTCGTGAGTCCTACATTTACGACTATAAGACCAATCGCCCTTATCTTTCTATACTCAACAACTACAACGTTGGCTACGAGCAGTGTGATTTCCACAAACTGACGGATTGGGGCCGCTGGCTCAACACGAACCTGCAGGAGCTGTACTGCAATCCGCAGCAAGGTGGTGGTGGCAAGCTAGAATAACCCTGTGTGTGATATAGTGCAGTCAATGAATAACTCAAATATATTATTATTTAGTACTTTTGTACCCAGAATTATAACATATTGCATATGGTAAAAATGGAAATGACATGGATTTTGGTGCAAATCAGTGCCAAATTAGTAACACAATAATCACCCCAAGCCTCGTAATTTGCTGTGTATCAGCATGTGCTTTATACTTCAACGAGGATGAATATTGAGCGGTAGATTTTGTCTATCTAATTAAATATCAGCGAGATAAACAATAATTAGGGACTATCGTTAAATATTAAGATTATTTACAACTGTCTGTTTTTCAATGTGATATAAATTTTGTACCTTTGTAGAGGATAAGAAAAATCCCCCAACCACCGTAGGAAAGTGAAAAATTGGGGGA
>JAEEVA010000060.1 GCA_016286995.1 Prevotella sp. | reverse complement strand
GTTTGTACCTGACTGAACTGGTCACTTTCATCGTCTGGTACGTCAGGGCAACGAAGGCCTACCATCGTTTTCTGGCCGACAACTACGCCGACCTGGAGCATAAGGAGCTTGTATGGAGTTGGATGATCCTGAGTTCTATATTTCTCTCCACCATCAACTATCTGCTGACAATGTTCCAGAGCGACATGCATACCATTGTTGTCTGCACGTATGCCATCCACGTTGCCGACACCATCTTCATTTTCCTCATTGTCTGGCATATTGACCGCCAGCATGTGCTGGAGCCGCTGGCAGAGGAGTCGGCTGAGGAGGTGCAAAAGAGTCAGGATACGACGTCGCAGGAGGCACCAGCTCTCAGGAAAGACATCATCATCTATAAGACGGGAGAACTGCTACGGAAGCACTGTGAGGAAACGCAACTCTATCTGCAGCACGACCTGTCGCTTAAAACGCTGGCGCTGGCCTGCCACACTAACCGCACCTATCTGAGTCTCTATTTCGCCTCGCAGGGCATCACCTATTATATATATATTAATAAGCTGCGCATAGACCACTTCCAGTCGCTCTACCGCGAAGCCATGAAAGAGAAAAGCACCATCTTCACCCTGCAGCAGTTGTCAAAAGACAGCGGCTTCGTAAGTTACAACACCTTCTCACGTGCTTTCGTCTCATGCACTGGCATCAGCGTCAGCAAGTGGCAGGAACAGGTAAACCTGGAAGGATAGGTTGGGGTCAGGGATCATGATCCTCTTCGTCCAGTCGTCCCGACCAAAGATACTTTTTAGTCTCCTGTGCTGCCACACCGCTCAACAGCAGCAATGCCACAAGATTAGGAATAGCCATCAGGGCATTCATGCAGTCGGCGATGTTCCAGATGATGTCGAGGTTGATGATGCTGCCAAAGAACAGGGCCACGATATACAGGATGCGATAGAAACGATTGGACCTGCGGTGCTCAATGTAGTTGACGGCACTCTCGCCATAGTAGCTCCAACCCAGGATGGTGCTGAAGGCAAAGGTCAGAATGCCAAAGGTAAGCAGCGGAGCGCCAACGTATGGAATTTTTGAGAAAGCCACCTTGGTAAGGGCTGCTCCGTCAGCGTAAGTGATGTCTGGATAGGCAATGATACTGCTCACCAATACAACACCCGTCAAAGCACAGATAACAACGGTATCCCAGAATGTTGCCGTACTGCTGACCAATGCCTGACGCACAGGATTGCGTGTCTGGGCTGCTGCCGCCACTATAGGTGCAGAACCCATACCACTCTCGTTAGAGAATAGACCCCGGGCAATACCATAGCGTGCTGCCATCATCACTGTTGCACCCACAAAGCCACCACCAGCAGCCTCTGGATGGAAGGCAGCATCCACGATGAGTTGGAGAGCAGGCCACACGTATGCGCTGTTCATACAGAGAATGACAATACATCCCACAACATAGAGCAACGCCATAAAAGGAACAAAGATGGTACACACACGGGCTATGGCCTTGACACCTCCCAAAATGACACAAGCCGCCAAGCCACAAACGAAGATACCCACAATCCATGTAGGAATACCAAACGTTTCGTTGGCTAACAAGGCGATAGAGTTAGCCTGTACCGTACAACCTATGCCAAATGATGCCAAAGCGGTGAAGATGGCAAAGAGCATGGCCAGCCACTTCATGTTCAGACCACGTTCCAACGCATACATCGGACCGCCGTACATCTGTCCGTTCTCTCCTTTTACGCGATATTTCACGGCTAACAGCCCTTCAGCAAACTTCGTCGATATGCCGAAGATACCCGTCAGCCAGCACCACAGCACGGCACCCGGTCCTCCCAGTGCCACTGCCGTTGCCACACCGACGATATTTCCTGTTCCGATGGTGGCAGCTAAGGCTGTGGCCAGCGCACCAAACTGGCTGACGTCACCTTCTGCCTCGGGGTCTTTCTTCACCGACAGCCGTATACCCGTCAACAGCTTGCGCTGGGGAATACGCAACCGGAAAGTCAGAAACACGTGTGTTCCTAACAATAATATGATCATCGGCCAGCCCCACAAGAAGAAACTTATCGCCTGAAAGAACTCATTAATCGTCGTCATGTTTCACTCTTCACTTTTCACTCTTCACTCTTCACTTTTCACTTTTCCCTCTTCACTCTTCCCTCTTCACTCTTCACTTTTCCCTTATACTGTATCGCCAGCATCGTGAGGTCGTCGCTCTGCTCGGCATTGCCCACAAAGCGGTGGACCGCGGCACTCATCTCGCTAATAAACTGCTGCGGCTGGTGGTTACGCTCTCCCAACAGGCGCTTGGCAACGTTCCAGATGCGCATGTCGCCAAACAGTTCGTGAAGACCGTTCTCAGCCTCGCTCAGTCCATCGGTGTAGAGGAAGATGGTGGTCTGCGAGTCGATGTCGGCCTCCTGCTGCGAATAGTTGAAATTCGCGATGACACCGATGGGCAGGTTCGGATCGCACGGCAGGGTGCCTACGTCGCGACCGACCAGCAGGGGGGCGTCGTGGCCGGCATTACAATAGCGCAGCATACCCGTCGGCAGGTCGAGGACGCCAATAAACACGGTGACAAACATGTTGGTGTCGTTGCCTTCGGTCATGGCGTTGTTGAGCGTACGCATAATCTCAGAGGGCACGGCCACATGGGTCGCGATGTTACGGAACAGTGACCGCGTAACAGCCATGAACAGCGAAGCGGGAACACCCTTGCCGCTGACGTCGCCAACGCAGAAGAACAGCTTCTCGTCACGGATGAAGAAGTCGAACAGGTCGCCACCAACACCCTTGGCGGGTACCAGCGAGCCGAAGATGTCAACATCCTGGCGGTCGGGGTATGGCGGGAACACCTTGGGAAGCATCGACATCTGGATGTCGTGGGCTACCTTCAGCTCACTCTCCATCGAGGCCTTCTGGGCTGTCGTCGTGCGCAACTCCTCGGTATATTTGGACAAAGAGTGCTGCATGTTCTCGAACGAGTCGCGCAGCAGGTGTATCTCGTCGCGGCTCTGGATGTCGGGCAACGGTGCCATGAAGTTTCCCTTTGCCACCTCGTCGGCCGATGCCGCCAGCTGTTTCAAGGGCCTGGAGGTCTTCTTGATGCCTCTGCGGCCGGCAAAGAACACCACAATCATTCCTATCAGGATGAAGAATAGCAGGAAGCCGCCGAAGACGTAGCCGGCAAGGTCGAGGAACAGCGTCGGGATGACGATGGCAACGGTCCATTTGGTGTTGTCAATCTGGTTGTAAAACATGGTGACATCCTCACCGTCCAGATTGAGCTCGTAGATGTTGTCATACTTGGTGGCGGTGGTGGACGTCATGGTCTTGGCGACGTAGTTGTCCATCGTGTCGGGTGTTGCCTCACAACGGGTCAAGAAGTTCTCGTTGATGACGCGCTTGCGGTCGGGATGCGAGAGGTAGATACCCGTGTTGTCGATGGCAAAGGTATAAGCTTCCCATTTACTGGACCATTGTACGGTGTCCTTGTCTGCCTTTGACCTCTTGAAGGCATTGCTGAGGAAGCCGTCCAGCAAGAAGTCGACACCCAGCACGGCAACGGCCTTGCCCGTCTTGTCGTGGATAGGTACCAGATAGGCCGCCAACGGTATGTCCGTACTGTCGGAAGCGGAGAAGAACGGTTTCGACCAGTGGGCACTGTCGGCAGCAATGGTCTCCGTAAACCATTCGGCAGTCAGGTAGTCATCGGCCTCGTCGCCCAGCGTCTGACGCTCAATGGCGGCGCTGTCCTTCCGGACGGCATACGGACAAAACCTGTGACCCTTCTTGGGGTAGTAGTTGTCGATGAAGCTGATGCCACTGCTGCGTACCTGGGGGTTCAGCTTGATCAGCCGCTCCATGATGTCGTACATCTTGTCGGGCTGGTCGATGCTTGCCTCAATATCGGGTACCGTATTGATAGCTGCCACTGAAACTTCCGACAGCTTGTTGCCCACACTCTCCGTCTTGGTGGTGACAACCTGTGGGATGAACAGCTCGTAGCTGACTACAATGGCTAACATGGCTGATAAGAAAATCAGCAGCGAGATGCCGCCCATCACGATGAGCTGCATCAGCATGATGCGCCAGGTGAGTCGTTTGGCAAACGAACGGGGATAACCTTCCTTCTCTTTTTTTCTCCAGAATTTCATGTTCTTACACTTTTCGCTTGCAAAAGTACAAAAAAAATCGTAACTTTGCAAGCAAAATGTTATAGTTTAATTTAAATGTTTAATCTTTAATGGTTAACGTACAAATTGATTCCACTTGGAAAGAGCAGCTGCAGGAGGAGTTCGACAAGCCTTACTTCGCCCAGCTCACCGATGCCGTGCGCCAGGAGTACCGGACCACGACGTGCTATCCCCCAGGGCGGCTTATCTTCAATGCCTTCAACCTATGTCCCTTCAACAAGGTCAAGGTGGTCATCATCGGACAGGACCCCTACCACGAGCCTGGACAGGCCCACGGACTGAGCTTCTCCGTACAGGACGGCGTGCAGTTTCCACCCTCGTTGCAGAATATCTTCAAGGAGATTGAGCAGGATCTGGGAACCCCTGTGCCAGTCTCTGGTAATTTGACACGCTGGGCCCAGCAGGGAGTGTTGCTGCTCAACGCCACGCTGACTGTCCGCGCTCATCAGGCCAACAGCCACGCCATGTTAGGTTGGCAGACCTTCACCGATGCAGCCATCCACGCACTGGCCACCTCGCGCAAACATCTGGTCTATATGCTTTGGGGTGGCTATGCTCGCTCGAAGGCCTCGATGATTGACCGCCAGCAGAACCTCGTGCTTGAATCCGTCCATCCCTCACCGCTCAGTGCCAACCGTGGCGGCTGGTTCGGTCAGCATCAGTTCTCACGCTGCAACCAGTACCTCCAATCGCGTGGCATCACTCCCATCCAATGGTAAGTTCACAGTTCATAGTTCATAGGGAAATTAGAAATTAGGAATTAGAAATTAAGAATTATGATTTGCTTGAGTCCTCAAATGCGGGCAGTAGCAAATTATCAATTATCAATTGTCAATTATCAATTAAATGAAGCTTCCTCCAATTCTCGACGTCGGTGGCGTGCTGATTTCCTCCGACATTCTCATAGAGTATTTCTGTTGTGACTACGAAAAGTGCAAAGGGATCTGCTGTGTTGAAGGCGATGCCGGAGCCCCCGTGACCCTCGACGAGATTGCTGCTATCGAGGAGCGCCTCGACGACGTGTGGCCCCTGCTGTCTGCTTCAGCTCAGAGTGTTATCGACCGTCAGGGTGTCGCGTACGCCGACCGTGATGGCGACATGGTGACCAGCATCGTCAGTGGCAGGGAGTGTGTGTTTGCCAGAAGCCTCACCCCCAGCCTCACCCCCGCCCCCTCTCCAAAGGGCGAGGGGAGTCATGTGAACGAGGGGAGTGCTGACCCCTGTTGGCTTTGTATGTTGGAAAAAGTGGCCAGAGAGAAGGCGACAGCCAATAATTCTCAATTCATCAAGCCTATCAGCTGTGCCCTCTATCCCATTCGTGAAAAGACCTTCGCCGACGGCACTGTAGCCCTCAACTATCATCGCTGGGCGGTCTGCCGCGACGCGGTCGCTAAGGGCAAGGCCGACGGCATACGCGTCTATCAGTTCCTGCGCGAACCCCTTATCCGTCGTTTCGGCGAAGACTGGTACAACGAACTCTGTGAGGTTGCCGCCCTCTTTGAGTGACCATCAGTAGTTATTACGGATAAAATTACAATCATTATGGCAATTCGTTTCTAGTAACCTATTTGGGTTTATGAATAATTAGAAAAAGGAACGCAAACCAAATTCACTGAAATTGCTGACCAAATTCACTGAATTTGCTGAGTAAAGTGACTCAGTTTACTTTTTATAAAAATAGATCTTTGCCTCTTAACGCATATTTATTACCGCTTTGTTTTATTGGTTATTTATTCCGATATTATTCTATTTGTAACCTTAGTTGTTTAAATTTCGTTAATTTTCCGTTCTTTGATGGATGAAAGTTGTGTTAGTTTAACAATTATTTGTACCTTTACCGACCGTAAACCATCAAAAGGATCATTTTCTACACATTATTAATAAATAATTACGCTTATGATAAAAATCGACTTAAAACGAAGGGCAGTCCTATTGCTGCTCGCCGTGCTTTGCTCATTTACTGGAGCGTGGGCACAGAAAGCTTTACCGTACGAGTATGGTTTCGAAGACAACGATTTGTCCGTTGATGGGTGGACCGCACAGAGTGTCGGAACGGAAAACGTTGATAAATTCGGTATCATAGATGTCGCCAAACAAAACGGCGACTATGGTTTCAGGTTCTCATCGTACGACAAGGACAATGAAAGTTACGACCAGTACCTCATCTCTCCAGAGTTGAGTGCCGCATCTGGTGTCACCGTACAATTCTACTATAAGAATTCTTATAGTAGTGCAGAGACTTTCAAAGTTGGTTATTCCACCACTGATAACGACATTTCAAGTTTTACTTTCGGAGAAGAAATCAGTGCTACAGGCAATTCATGGAAACTGTTTGAGGAAACTTTCCCCGCAGGAACCAAGTTTGTAGCTATCCACTACTATTCCAATTATAAGTATTACCTTTATGTGGATGACTTCAGCTTTACAGTGCCTGAATCATGCATCAAGCCTATCTCATTGAATGCTACCCCCAATGCTTTAAACGCTACAATCACGTGGGAGAGTGAAGCAACTTCATTTACCATTGCTCACTCAACAGATGCCAGTGCTGAGCCAGACAATGTTATCGTTGGTACGTCTACTGAGACTTCGTATGAGTTCACGAGCTTAGCTTTGGGTGACCACTTTGTGTGGGTACGTACTAATTGTAGTGAGACTGAACACAGTGCTTGGGCCGGTCCAATCTCTTTCCATATCGGCCACTGCGTGCCTGCTCCTACTTCAGTGGACAACAATGGTATCTCCAATGTAACCTTCGGTATGGGCGACTATATTGTTAATAACGATACTCCCAAAGCCACCTACGCTGACTACACCAGCCAAATCGGTGCTGTGCAGGCTGGCGTGGAATCAACTATCGCCATTACCTTCAAGACAGGCTATACTTACAACGCCTACGTTTGGGTCGACCTCGACAACAGCCTGAGCTTCGATGCTGATGAAGTTGTTTGCTACGGAGAAAGCGGTAGCACCAATCCCACCACTCTGACCCTCAACTTCACCATTCCTGCCAACCAAACTTTAGGCGACTTCCGCTTGCGTATCGGCAGTGCTGACAGTGGCTTGGGTTCTAGTCCGTCAGCAGCCAATCCATGTTATACAGGCTCGTATGCTTGTTTCCAAGATTACACCCTCCGTGTGCTTGAGGCTCCTTCATGCGTAACCCCGACGGGTCTAACTGTGACCACAGACGGTGCCACAGCCACAGCAACATGGGAAGGGACAGCAACCACTTACAACATTGACATTAACGGCACAATAACGAACAATGTTACAAGTCCATACGAATTCCCTGTAGAACTGTCGACAGACTATACCGTGATGGTCCAGGCTAATTGTGGTGCCGGTGAATACAGCGACTGGTCCAACGCATTCAACTTCACTACTCCCGATTGCATAGGCGGACATGTTATTGAGTATACTCTGACAGACCAATATGGTGATGGTTGGAATGGGGCTGCCATCATTGTTATGGAAGGCTGTGGTAATATTGTTGAGACATTAACCTTAGGAAATGGCAATTCAGCTAGTGGCATTCTTACCTTGTGTGGCGACTATTACGAGTTCATCTGGCAAAAAGGTAATTATGACAGCGAATGTTCTTTCACTTTCACCGAGAACGGTACTATACTTTTCACTAAGCCCAGCACTTTAAGCGATGGCAAGTTGCTCTACTATCTCGGCATTCAGGCTTGTCCCAAGCCCGCTGGCCTTGCTGCTGGTACTCCTGGAGCACATGAAGTGGAGCTGAGTTGGACAGAGAATGGCGAAGCCGACAATTGGCAGATTTGCATCAACGGCGATGAAGAACACCTCATCAATGTGAATGCGAACCCTTATACCTTGACAGGCTTGACTGCTGATACGGATTATTCCATTATAGTTCGCGCGTATTGTGACGCTACCCACCAGAGTTGCTGGTCAGATGCCGTCAGCTTTACCACTGCTCCGTCTTGTCCCAAGCCCACAGGCCTTGCTGCTGGCACTCCTGGAGCACATGAAGTGGAGCTGCATTGGACTGAGAATGGCGAAGCCGACAACTGGCAGATTTGCATCAACGACGATGAAGAGCACCTTATCAATGTGAATGCGAATCCTTATACCCTGGCAGGTCTGACAGGTGATACCGAGTACACTGTGAAAGTTCGCGCTTATTGCAGTTCCATTGATCAGAGTCGTTGGTCGGACGCTGTAGCCTTCACTACTGCTGAGGCTTGTGCTAAACCCACCAATCTTGCAGAAAGCAATATCACTACCACCAGCGCTGATTTGAGCTGGGATGGAACCAACGACAGCTACGTGCTGCAATATCGTCCTTGGAATCCTGCTGGCGACGATGTCATCGCCACGAGTACAATGACGACCTATACCTACGACCTTAGCGCATTCAGCGGTACGGGTTCCGTTGCCATCCGTCACTATGACATTTCTGACGTGTTCCAATTGGTTGTCGATGATATTGAAGTAAAAAATGCAGATAACGATGTCGTATTCTCCGAAGATTTTGAAAGTTGTGGAGGCAGTATGCCTGCGGCCTTGACCAACATGGACTTAGACGGTGATGGCTTTGTCTGGGGAATTGCTTCATCGCCCAGCACCAACGTGAATGGCAGTTATGGCATTGTATCCGCAAGTTGGGATAGTTCTGCCGGAGCCCTGCATCCCGACAACTGGCTGATTATCTCTGGTATTCCGATGGGCGGCAGTATCAGTTTCAAGGCTCGTGGACAAGATCCAAATTATCCCGCAGAGAACTTTGCAGTGTATGTCTCAACAGAGAACAGCATTGTTGAAGTACCGCAGATAGCCACGACTTACAACGCTACAGGCCTGACTCCCAACACACCATACGCATGGCAGGTGAAAGGCGTTTGTGGCGGTGGTGATGAAAGCCGTTTCGTCTCTTCTTTCTTCAAGACCAAGGATGATGTGCTCATTTTTGCTACGGACGGTAATTGGAATGATGTCACTAATTGGACGGATGCAGAAGGCAATGCTGCTGTGAATATTCCTACCGTTAGCAACAATGTACGCATCGATGCTGAGGCTATCATTCCTGCTGGTGTGATTGCCGTGGCCAAGAAAGCCACGCTGGGCGACGACGGCTCCGTTACCATCCAGGATGGTGGCCAGCTGAAGCAAAGCTCCGCCTCATTGTGGGTGACGATGGAGAAGGAGGTTACCGCCAACAAGAACTTCTTTATTGGCAGCCCGTTTAGCGGTACCACTCAAATTGTCACCAATCCTGGAACTTGGAGCTATGTACTTAATCTGATTAGTGACGAATATGACCTTTATGGCTTCGATCCCACTCAGGAACTGGAATGGGCCAACTATAAAGCTAATTCAGAGCACGCAGTATTCACGGCAGGCAATAACTATGGCTTAGTTTATGGTAGTGGTTATCTGTGCGCAAACGCAGCAGACCAGACGTTGGAATTCACGGGTACTACTGGCCTGAGTGTCAACAATACTATCACTAAGGATGTCGACTTTGATAACACATCCACTAATTTCTTCAATGGTTGGAGCCTGATTGGTAACCCGTTCACCTGCACAGGCTATGTATATTATGTGGATGACTCTGACGACCTCTTGCCTGCCACCTTCTATAAACTGAATGCAGCAGGCGATGGTTATGACGTATATGATAATGCCGTATCATTAGCTCCGGGAGAAGGTGCTTTCATTAAGGTTGCTGCATCTGGTAAGATTCTCTTCAGCTCTGAAGACCTAAGTCTGGCAACAATAGCTAAGACCGGAACGGCTGATTTACCCTTACTGCCGCAGCACGGCCAAACGACCGACCAGAACGCTAATTCGGCAATCGATATCACACTTTATAACGCAGATGATAATGATGCCATTATTACTGTCAATGAGGGTGAATTGGCCGATGTTAAGCTCAGCGGCCGTACGCTCTACAAGGACGGTTCATGGAATTCAATGTGTCTGCCGTTTGACTTGACGATTGCTGGCAGTCCACTCGACGGTGCTACAGTGAAGGTGCTGGATACCTCGACAACGACGTTTGAAAGCAATACGTTTACCGTACACTTCACTGATGCTCCTGCTACCATATATGCTGGTACACCGTTCGTGGTGAAGTGGGCAAGTGGTTCTAACATTTCAGATCCTGTATTTACTGGTGTGACGATTGAAGATG
>JAEEVA010000029.1 GCA_016286995.1 Prevotella sp. | reverse complement strand
AAAATCCATTTTTACGTTAAGCGTATATATTTATTGGAGTGACAGGCCACCGTCGATAACCAGATTGGTGCCTGTCACCCATGATGCAGCATCACTCAGCAGATAGGTGATGGCCAGGGCGATGTCGCGGGGCTCGCCATAACGGCGCAGGGGGTAGTGCTGCAGATCGGCCTGCAGGTCTTCGTCTGTGATACTGCTGTCGTCGAGAATGTGGGTGTTGACCATACCTGGACAGACGGCATTCACACGAGTCTGGCGGCCTGCCAACTCTAAAGCGGCACCGCGTACAAAAGCACTCAGGGCACCCTTCGTGGCAGCATAGACGCTGTTGGCTACCGTCGTGGGACCTATGCCGTCGAGTGAACTGGTGAACACTACGGAACTCTTCTTGGCCAGCTTGCGCGCCTTGAGCAGCTCCCTGATAAGAAGCATGGGCGACAGCACGTTGGTTTGGAACATGCGTCGGACTTCGTCGTCGCGGAGGAAGGGTATGGGCTGCAGCTTGGTGAAACCTGCATTGCTCACAAGTCCGTCGAGACGAGGCAAACGCGACACCATCGCGCTGATGGCCTCGGGATCGTTAAGGTCGCAGACAACATATTCGCTACCGCCCTCAGTATCCGTGATGAGGTCGAGGGTCTCTTGCAACCGCTGCTCGTTACGACCGGTGATGATGACCGTTGCACCAAGGCGCGCACACTCTATGGCTGTCTGACGTCCGATGCCTGAGGAGGCGCCGGTGACCAGTATGGTTTTATCCTGTAGGGAATAGGGATTGTAGGACATGAAGAAGTAAGAAGTAAGATGTAAGAAGGAAGATGTAAGAGGTAAGAGGTAAGAGGTATCGCTTCGCGAGTAAGAAGTAAGAATTAAGAAGTAAGAAGTAAGAGTTCGCTACCGCCCGCAATTGAGCAGTCAAGCAAATCATAATTTCTAATTCCTAATTTCTAATTCCTAATTTTTTTCTAATTCCTAATTTTCTTATGAACAATGAACTGACAGTAGTCCAGCTCGGGCATTTCGAGAATGAAGCTGCCTAATGACAAGCCGGCACCGAAGGATGCCAGACAGAGCGTCAGCGACTTCTTGTCGGCATACATCTCCTGATAGTGTTCGCACAGCGTGACGGGAATGGTGGCGCTGTTGGAGTTGCCGTATTTCGGAACGATGTCGTTAGGCATACGTTCCTGAGGGACGCCCACCTTCTCGGCCATCTTCTTCAACATGAAGGGATTGGGCTGGTGGCAGATGAAGTAGTCGATGTCAGACACTTGTTTACCGGAGGCTTTCAACAGTTCGTTGATCATGGCCGGCGTCTCGTTGATGGCGAAATTGAACACAAGGTCACCCTCCATGAAGAACTGCTCGGGACTGCGCCAGTTGCCGTCCTCGTCCTGTGTCTCAACGGAGGTCTCAGGGGTGATGGGCATGCGGGTGCCACCTGCCGGAATGACGATGCTCATGGCGCTCTGGCCCTCGTTCTTCAAGGAGCAGTAGATGGTGTTGTCGCTGTCGCTGTTCTCGACGATGCTGACCGTCACGGCGTCACCAATGATGGGACGGCTGGCACGGTCGCGCTGGCCGACCTTGAAGGTCATCAGGTCGCCGCTCACCAACAGCACTTTCTTGTCGGTCAGATGTTCCAGAGTCATCATGGCATAGCACAGGCCGACGCTATAGCCGCAGCATGCCTGGGAGATGTCAATGCACACACACTCCTTAGACAGGTCGAGATGACCTTGTATGAGGTTGCTGACCGGCGGCATGAAGTAGTCGGGTGAGGTGGTGGTCACGATGATGGCACCGACCTCGTCGGGCGTGATGACGTGGTTGTCGAAGAGGTGGCGTATGCCGTATTCGGCATAGTCGGAAACGGTATCGCCGGGCTCGGCGACACGGCGGGTGCCGTAGCCCATGATTTTCTTGAGCTTCTGCATCTTCAGCTCAGAATAGCCGTAGTTCTGCATCTCGTCGACAAAGTCTATCTCACGGGACGGCAGCACGGTGAGTACGGCGGATATACGCTTGTTGTGGAAGGTGGTAATCATGCGGTGCGATACTTGGTGATGATACGGACGATGGCGTCAATGTCCTTGAAGTTCTCGGGCAGGATTTCGGTGCCGGGAATGCTGGCACAGAACTCCTCTTCGGCTACGTCGACGATGGACACGATGTCGAGGGAGTCAATCATACCCTCTTCCACAAAGTCATGGCCGGGTTCCGTGAAGTCGTACTCCGGACGCAACTCCGAAAGCACTTGCAGTATTCTCTCTTTCATTTGGATTCGTTTATCAGTTTGTTATAATAGGAACGGTCTGTCTTGCCGCTGCCGTTCTGGCGCAGCGAAGGCTCGCGGTGATACTCAGAAGGCAGCATGTAGCGGGGAATCTTGGCGAGCACGGCCTTACGGAAGGCTCCGAGGTCGAGGTCCTGCTGTGCCTGATAGAACAGCACGATTTTCTTGTTCTCGCGGTCGAAGACGATGCAGCAGTTGTCGACCATGTGGCTCGACAGCACGGCATTCTCTATCTCACCCAGTTCAATGCGGAAACCGTTGAGCTTGATCTGGGCATCCTTGCGGCCCACATACATGATTTCCCCACGGTCGTTGTAATAGGCGGTATCGCCTGTGCAGTAGATGCGCTCAGGGAAGTACGGATTCAGCGGATTCTGGATGAAGGCATTGGATGTCTTCTCCCAGTCGCCATAGTAGCCCATGGCCAACCCCGTGCCACGGACACACAGCTCGCCCGGTTCGCCAACCTCGGCACGACGCTGGCGGTCGACGAGAATCAGCATCTCCGTATTACGGCAGGCACGACCAATGGGTAGCGGCTCGTCGTCAGTAAACTCCCTGTCGACTAAATAGTATGTACAGGCATCGGTAATCTCAGTAGGACCGTACAGGTTGGCATAGCGGCACTGAGGCATGTGGCGACGCCAGTAGTTCAGGTGTTTGTTGGGCATCACCTCGCCACAGAAGAACACGTCGCGAAGATAGGCGGGCTTCTTCGAGCTCAGGATGTCGAAGTTGACGACATTGATGAGGGCGTAGGGTACCCAGAAGATGAAGTTGATGTGGTGATCGTTCAGATAGTCGATCAGTTTGGCAGGAAATGAGAAGTAGCTCTCGGGAATGATGTCCATCGTGGCACCGGTGGCATACATCAGATAGATGTCCAAAATGGAGTTGTCAAAATAGAACGGTGCCTGATTGCCGATGATGGCCGTCTCGTCAATCTTGAAGGTCTCGATGGCCCAGTCGATGTAGTCGATGACACCCTGATGGGCAATGACCACACCCTTCGGCGTACCCGTAGAGCCGGACGTGAAGACCGAATAGACGGCATCGGTACTGATCTGGTGCGACAGGTACTGTTCCGCATCGGCACCAGCCTGCATCTCACGCTGCAGGGCGTCGTCAATCAGGACAATCTGCTTGTCTGGGGCAATCTGCCGCACATGGTCCAGACGGGCTGCATCGGTAATGATGACCTGGCTCTGGAGGGTTTCCAGAATGGTCATGATACGGGAGTCGGGCGACTTGGTGTCCAAGGGGACATAGAAGTTGCCGCTCATGCTGATGCCGGCAAAAGCCCTGATCATAAGCGCACTCTTGGGAATATAGACACCAATCGGGGTACGCTCCACACCGGTCTCCCTGATGGCATCGGCAATGACGAAGGCCGACCTGAGCAACTCCGAGAACGTGACAGAACCCTGCTCGTCGACGAGGGCAACCTTCTCGGGCAGCCGGTGTGCCGTCTTCACCAGATATTCAATGACACTCTTCTGCATCTTTTCTATTTCTTACTGATTACCATGTTGAACAAATCCTCAATCGTGTCACAGGCACGGACCTCCTTGTTGTTGATGGTGACGCCCAGCACGTCGTCAACCATCGAAATGATGGACAGGGAAGCCAGGGAATCCCATTCGTCCAGCGACTTGAAGTCGGTCTGGGCGTCGATGTCTGTAGCATCTTCCAATTCCAGGGTCTCAATAAACTTGTCTATAAATTCTTTCAGTTCCATATTGCTTTATGCTTCGTTTGGTTCATAAAAACGTTTCATCTCCTCAATCTCCTCTGGCGTCAGCTTACGGGTCGGATCACCTTGCGGGTCGTTGTCGGGAGCCAGCAGATAGTCCTCCTCTATCAGTTGCGCACTCTGGTTGTTGCCAATCAGCGAGTATTTCGGCAGCTTGTATTTCTTGTTCAAGATGGCACGGGCTCCAATGATGCAGCAGTCTGGTGTCTGCGTACCCTTCATGATAAGCGTCTGACAGCCTACCCAGTTATGACGGCCGATACGTACCGGGGCTGACGGCTTGATAAACCGACGACCTATCATGTCGACCATATAGTGGAAGTCGGAGTCCATGACGGTGGTGCCGAAACCTAACAGCGTGCCGTCACCAAAGGTCACTTCCTGGGCACAGAATATCTTGCTGCAAGAAGCGCCAAAGCCGTCGCCGAAGGTCAGGACGGCACCGGGATGCACTTCCAACATCGACTCATTGCCTATCTGGCAGTGGCCTTTGAACACTATCAGGCCACGCACATTCTTGTAGGAGATGCCCTTCTTGTAATAGAAGTCGTGCTTGAAACCCATCTTAATCATGCCGCAGCGTACCTTCTTGGCGTCAATGCGTACCTTGCCATTGAGCTTCCATGCGCCACGGTTGCGGCAGCGAACCCAGATAGGTAGCTTCCATGCCTGACTCAGCGGCAGGTATTTCAGATTGAAGGCCACGACATAGGGCAGATACAACAGATAGCAGGCAACAAAGATACGTATCTGCTTATACGTATCACGAAACCATATCGCCAAAGGACTCTTCTGCTTCTTTCTTGGGGTGCTGCTCATACTGTTTCAAGCATATTTGCTGCAAAGGTACGATTTTTTCAGTTCATTGTTCATAGTTCATAGTTCATAGTTGCCGCCGTTTAACATCTTTTACCACATCTGGCACAAAAATAACCATGAACCATTAACTATGAACTATGAACTTTTTCGTACCTTTGCACGCAGAAAAAAGAGTTGATTATGAATGAAGAGCAGAAGATTTCGGTGGTTATCAACACCTATAACGCCTGCCAGCATCTTGCCAAGGTGCTGGACGCAGTGCGTGACTTCGACGAGGTGGTGGTATGCGACATGGAGAGTACCGACAACACGGTGGACATTGCCCGCCAGTATGGCTGCAAGGTGGTGACATTCCCAAAAGCCGACCACAAGAGTGCCGAACCGGCACGCACCTTCGCCATCCAGTCGGCCAGCAACAAATGGGTGTTGGTGGTCGATGCCGATGAAATCGTTACCCCCGAACTGCGCGATGCACTCTACCGTAAGATTCAGGAACCCGGCTGTCCTGAGGGCTTTTATATTCCCCGCCAAAACATGTTCATGGGCATGTTCGTTCGCGACTTCCACTACGACTACCAGCTGCGTTTCTTCATCCGGGAAGGCACCGAATGGCCACCTTACGTCCACACATTCCCCAAGGTACAGGGACGTGTCGTGAAACTCAAAGCCGCCAAAGAGGCCCGTATGTTACACCTGATGGACGAAACGATGCATGAGTACATGGCGAAGCTGAACGAATACACCGACAATGAGGTTGAGAAGAAGCGCCAGAAAGGCTATGGCTTGTGGGCGCTGCTATGGCGACCGCTATGGCGTTTCTCGCAGTGCTACTTCCTGGAAGGAGCCTTCAAGATGGGTACCCGTGGTGTGATACGTGCCGGTCTTGCTGCCGTCTATCAGTTCTCGCTCGTCTCCAAAATCATTGAAGAACGCAGTAGAGGGAAGAAGGAAGAGGGAAGAGGGAAGAAGTAAGAGGTATCGCTTCGCGAGTAAGAAGTAAGAATTAAGAAGTAAGAGGTAAGAGTTCGCTTCCGCCCGCAGTTGAGCAGTCAAGCATATCATAATTTTTAATTTCTAATTCTTAATTTTTAATTTCTAATTTCTAATTCCTAATTATAACTAAGAACTACTTTCCTCTGAGGCGGCACATGATATAGACAAACCACAATTTGGGTAACAAACGGATCTTGTCTGCCAAACTGTCTACTTCACAAACCACCGTGATGTTATCCCACAAGCCCTTCGAACGGCTGGTGTTCGAGATGCCCGACGTGTCGAAACGGGCAATGGGGAAAGGCAGTTGCACAAAACGGCAGCCTTTCAGATACAGGATTTTCATCAGCTTGAAATCGGCTGACATGCGATGCTTGGTGTCAAAGGGATGTTGCAGCAACAACGGCCGCCTGACCAAAGCACTCTGATGACAGAAGTACATACGATGGGCATTATGGGGTGCTTCAGCCACCTTGACACTGTCACCCTTTATAACGTCACCATAGATAACATCTGCACCGTCGTGTGGTGACCCGAAAACACGGCTCAGCACCTGATTGTCGGCAAAGGTGTCACCGGCATTCATGAATATCACCCAGTCGCCACTGGCCATCCTGGTTCCTTTGTTCATGGCGTCGTAAATGCCGCCGTCAGCTTCTGAAACCCACTTCATACGTTCCTCCTGACAAGCCTCCAGCAGTTGGGACGTGCCATCCGTAGAGCCACCGTCGACAACGATATACTCCATGGGGGCATATTGCTGGGCCAGGACGTTGCGCATGGTTTCCTGTAACGCGTCCTTGTTGTTGCGACAGACGGTGATGACCGTCACTTTGGGCTGATGTTCCATAACTAATGCTTGTGATGGACGAAACGCCGCTCATCGTGATATTCGCGATAAGGCAGGTTGTAGTCTAAATAGAAGAAGTTGTGTTGCCGCTGGTCGTCGTGGGGAGGAATGGTCATGTAGTCACCGTACTTGCCCTTCAGATAGTCGTCCCAGTGTTCTACTCCCATGATGCGCTCCCCTTCAAAGTCAATCGGCGTAGGCGTTCCCAGGGTCTTTTTATCCATGATGCCATTGATACCATCGTCATAGTCAAGCACCTTACGGGAGCGTTCGTAGTCATAACGGGTCCTTAACCAGAGAATTTGCCGCTGGGCCCATCGCTTCGAAAACAGATACTGCAACAGCAGGACGGGCCACGCCTCGGGACCATGTCCGTGTTTGAAGGGATTGCGGTTCAGGAAATAGATCAGCTTGTCAAACAGGGCATAGCGCGTCACGACCCACTTCTGTGCCAGGCGCCATGAGGGGACGCCGTCAATGGGGAACACATCGATATAGATGCCGCCCAGATAGTCGCTGTGCTCTCGCTCTATCAACGTGGTGTCGGCATTAATCACCTTTCCGAAGGCACCGGGGTAGTCTGGATTGTTCTCGGCACACACTGCCTCGTAGGGAGCGGGCAGCCATTCCTTGGCATGGGCCATAAAACGGTCGTAGTCAGGACGGGGCATACAGATGTCCATATCGTCATCCCACGGAATGAATCCGTGATGTCGGACGGCTCCTAACATCGTGCCTGCCCAGGCATAATAGCGCAGGTGGTGCTCTTGGCACACTTTGTCAACAGCCAACAGTATTTTCAATATGTTGCCTTGCAACGTTCTGATATCATACGAAGCCATGGGTCATTCTCCTGTTTTGGGGTTCAAAGGTAGTTGAAAAATACCACTTTGCAAAATAAATATGGCATAAATTTGCAAAATTAGATAAAAAACACTACTTTTGCAACCATGAAATGTATTTATTACTTCCTTTACATCTTGTCACTATTGCCGTTTTGGGTACATTACGCTTTTAGTGACATGTTCTATTTCCTGATGTATCGTGTCGTAGGATACCGGCGTGATGTGGTACGCAACAACCTCACCTCTTCCTTCCCAGACAAGAGCGAGGAGGAGATAAAAGCCATCGAACGGGGCTTTTATCACTGGCTCGGCGACTATGTGGCAGAAACCATCAAGTTCATTTCCATCAGTGAAAAGAACCTGAAGCGGCGCATGGTGTTCAAGGGGATTGACTTGATAGACCAGACCATTAACGAAGGACAGTCGGTTGCCCTTTACCTGGGCCACTACTGCAATTGGGAGTGGATTACATCGATGCCCCTTTGGGTCACACCTAAGGCACATTGCGGACAGATTTACCATGCACTGGAGAGTCCTACCTTCGACAAGCTGTTTCTCAAACTCCGCCAGCGGTTCGGAGCAGAGTGCATACCCATGGCTGAGACATTAAGACGAATCATCAAATACCGTCAAGAGGGGCAACCGGTCATCATCGGCTACATCAGCGACCAGACGCCGTTCTGGAACAACATCCATCACTGGCTGGACTTCCTGAACCACGACACACCCGTACTCACTGGCACAGAACGACTGATACGCCAGACGAACCATGCCGTGTTCTATACCGACATCCGCCGGGTTCGCCGCGGCTACTATGAGGCTGAATACAAGCTGATTACCCGTAACCCTAAAGAGATGAAGGAGTTCGAACTTACCGACATCTATTTCGACTTACTGGAGAAGAGCATCCGCCGTGATCCTGCTCCCTATCTGTGGACACACAACCGCTGGAAGCGTACCCACGAAGAATATAACATTCGCCTTGACCCTGAGACAGGACGAGTCAGTCTGGAATATGATTTGGAGAAACTGAAACGGGAAAGGGGCATCCAATGATTTTCGTTCACGACCGAGGCCGCATGGCAAACAACATCCTGCAATATGGGCACCTCTATGCCTGGGGCAGGGAACATGGCCGTCAGACCATGTCCATGCGCTTCGCCTACAAATATCCCTACTTCCACATCTGCCACACACGCCACCACAACTTCCCAACCTACGTCTTTGCCAAATATGCCGCCAAGTGGCACCTCCTCCCCACCGTCCGCTTCGACGAAAAGGAAATGGCTCCCGACCTGTTGGCCGAGAAAGAGCAGCAGATGCTGCAGCATAGCTGTGTGGCCGCCGGCTGGTATGCCCGTTGGTATGACCTGTTCCTGAAGTACAAGGACGAGATTCTGCAACTCTTCGACTTCAACGACGACATCAAACAGCACGTCCAGTCTTTATTGGATCATGGGGACGGCTCTCTCGGCGTCCACATCCGCCGAGGCGACTATCAGACGTGGTACGACGGTCGCTTCTTCTATTCCGATGCACAGTATATCAGCATCATCCGGCAGTTCCTGCAGTTACATCCGGGCAAGACCTTTCGGATATTCATTTGTGGCAACGACCCCACCCTCGACCGTGAAGCCTACACGACGGCCCTCCCCGAGGCTGACGTTGTCTTCCCCAACGGTAATCCCGGCGAAGACCTCTGCCTGCTGTCGCAATGCCAATGGTTGATAGGTCCTCCCAGCACCTTCTCGCTCGTAGCATCGATGTATCACGACGTGCCGCTCTACTGGATTCAGGACATCAGCCAACCGCTGCGCCTGGAATGCTTTGACACTTTCGACAACCTCTTTCGGCATATCCTTTAAACATTGAAGATTAATCTGTACTATGAGGATTCAAGCATATCATAATTTCTAATTCCTAATTTCTAATTTTCCTGTGAATTATGAACTTATTATATATCGTTTTCGGCGACAACATGAACTATCATGTGGAAGCATACCTCTCCATTCTGTCCTTTCAGAAACAGCTGACCAAAGACGACCGCATATTCGTTCTCACGACCAAGCCCGAATACTACCGGCATGCCAAGGTACAGATTCTGCCCATTTCCGAACAGCAGATTGAAGAATGGAAGGGACCGCACAAGTTCTTCTTCCGCATCAAGATCAAGGCCCTTGAGTATTTGGGACAACGCTATCCTGACGAGCATCTGCTCTATCTTGACAGCGACACCTTCCTGTTTGGCAGTCTTGAAACCCTGCGCCAACGGCTTGACGAAGGCTGTGGACTCATGCACCTGCAAGAAGGCCACCCCTCGAAGATGAGTGGTGGTTCACTGAAAATGTGGAAGAAAGTACAGGGGAAGACTTACGGTGGTGTGACCCTTGGCGAGAAGCACGATATGTGGAATGCCGGAGTGACAGGCATTCCCGCTGGTCTGGTCGCACAGGTTACCGCCACCTCACTGGCCATCTGCGACGGCATGCTCAACGACGGTGCCAATACATTTATCCTCGAACAATACAGTACGTCGGTATCTATGGCCGAACACACCAAACTGTGTGCAGCTAACGACCATATCGGCCACTACTGGGGCAACAAGCGCGAGTGGGAACATCTGTCGGCACTCTTGCTGGTACGGTCGCTCATGTGTGAAAGCACCGTTGAGGAAGAACTTGCTGCCGTGACCCACGAGCTGCTGATGAGCACTCCCGTCTATGTCCACAAGTCAAGCACGGGTGACAAGCTGCGTCGGCTAATTAACAAATTCTTCCCCAACCGCGACCACCGCTACGCGATTGAACATTGAAGATTGAACATTGAAGATTGAACATTGAACATTAAATTTCAGGATTTCAATCTTCAATCTTCAATGTTCAATCTTCAATCTTTAAAGTAGTACAGGAACGCTGCTACGCCCTCCAGGGCAGGCTTGCGCTGTCCTTCAATTTCAATATGGAACTTGATTTCGGCCTTACAGATGCCGCGCAGGTTCTGGATGTTCTCCAATTTGGTCACCAAACGGATGCGGCTGCCGGTAATGACGGGCTGCCCGAAGCGCATGTCGTTCATACCGTAGTTCACCAGCATCTTGATGTTGTTCACCTCGATAATCTGGTCCCACATATATGGCAGCAGCGACAGCGTCAGATAGCCGTGGGCGATGGTCGACTTGTAGGGGCTCTCCTCCTTGGCACGGGCCACGTCGACGTGTATCCACTGATGGTCCAGCGTAGCGTCAGCAAACAAGTTGATGCGTTCCTGGTCCACCGTTAGCCACTCTGATTTTCCTAACTCTTCACCCAGATGGGCAGCAAACTCGTCATACGAGTTAATCACTAATTTTCCCATAATTTTTGCTTTTTAAATCATTTTATGCTGCAAAGATACGAAATAATTGATAATTGAGAATTGAGAATTGAGAATTATTTTGTGTGCGGCAGCAAATTTTCAATTATCAATTCTCAATTATCAATTTTTTTTTCGTACCTTTGCACCCGAAAAACACTGCCCTGATAGTTAAATGGATATAACAAGGCTCTCCTAAAGCTTAGTTCCGAGTTCGATTCTCGGTCGGGGTACCAGCATAAAAACAATGACACTCCTTAAGAATGTCATCTGTCAATATATCGAGTACGCAATTTTCTTCGAGGAACGCCATCGTGGTATCAGAAGTTGATATTCGACCTCTTTAGAATCGTGCGCATAGCTTGATAGCGAGGATCTGCCGTCAAGTCTCGCTTAGGACGCTTGTCATAGTTGCGCTCCGTCTCGTCTGCCATCTCACGGAAACGACGTGCCTCGTCACCGTAGAGCGTGGGAATTGCCTTGATTGCTAATGCCATAATTATATCTCCTTTGTCTTTTCTGCTGCAAAATTACAGTTATTTTCTGAATCGACAATGTTTTTCCCAAAAATAATATAAATATTTTGAGTTTAGTACCTCCTTTTGCTATATATCCGCAACATAAACCAACCTTTTTCCCTTAAAGCCAAAGTTACTGATTATTTGTTCTGTGGTGAATTCGCCCTTATCGACCACAAAGTCCAAAATATCGACCAGTTTCTCTGCCAAAGAAGGCTTTATCGACCATTTTCTTCTGCAAATCCCTGTTTATCGACCATTTTCTCCGAAGTGGATTCAATATAGTGGTCAATATCTGCTTTTAGATGTTGGCAGTGCAGATGGGTCATACAATTGACGAAGATGCTGATGTCTTCGTTCTCACGAGTATCTATCAGAGCCTGGATGTACTGAAAAGTGGATCATTCAGAACCGTCCCCAAGTTTTCTTGAATAAAATCTATCTTACATCTGCCTCGATACAAAAGTAGGCCAACACCTAACCTAATCTTTCGGAATGCCTTTGTAGACAGGGGGTTGGGCGTGTTAGGAGTTGTCGTAACTCCTCACCAAATGCTAACCATTCGGAACCCCTTTATTTAAAGGTGATTCAGGCATGTGGGTTAGGAGTTGGCCATTTTCAATATTTCTTACCCTTGACAGTCAACCCAAATCAGGAAACGTCAGTCGTCTGTCATAATCCGAAGGCACATCCCAGTGCGTCCGAAGGCATCTCTCGCCCAAGGACATGCCTTCGGAAGGGGGTAGGAGGCCCATTCGGACGAGGCGAGAGTGGCGTTCGGACTGGCATGAAACTCCGACTTTACTGCCATGAAAGTGGAGGTTTACTGGCATGAAAGTGTCAGGTATCAGGTTCTTGAGAATAGCTCTTATCTCCTGAAATTACTTCTTCCGTGGTTTCCTGATGGCCCAGCCTTCTTCCCCGAAGTCGGGTATTTCGCCTTTTAGCTTAAGGCCTTTAGGGTTCAGGAACTGCATCCAGTCTTCTTTGCGGTAAGTTTTGGCTTCCTTTCTGGGCGCTCTAGATGATCGAGAATCTCTAGAAGATCGAGATTCTCTAGAAGGTCTATCCGTCTTGCTGGTTCTGGGGGTTTTGCCGCCCTCGGCGGCATCGTTACAGCGCACGTCGCGGCCTTTGTACTGCTGGCCGCTGACATACTTCATGACGCGGTCGGCATCCTCTTCAGGTACTTCGAAGTACGACATGGTCTGCAACAGGTCGATATGGCCCACCTCTACATGGCCATGCACATGCTTGTTCAGGAACTGCATCAGTTCGCCAGGATAGAAGCCATCCTTCTTACCCAGATTGATGAAGAGCTTGCGATACGGACCCCCTAAGTTAGGGGGCTGGGGGTCTGAACCACCTCGTTTGTTACGTTTGTCTTGCCGCTTGTTCAGACCCCTGTTGTCTCCTAACTTAGGGGACACAACGGAAATCTCTGGTGCATCGGCATAGTAGGCTAAGAACTTGCCGAACTCCAAGGATACTATCTTCTTGATGAGGTCGTCCTTGTCGATATATTCGAAGTAGCGGCTGATGTCTTGCATGAACGGTGCGATCTGCTCCTCGTCGACGTCGGCCTTCACTATCTGGTCCATCACCTTGTACAGCTGTTTCTTGCAGATCTCTTCTGCCGACGGGATGGTGCCTTGTTCGAACTGCTTGCCTATCTCCTTCTCGATGTTGCGAATCTTGTGCTTCTCACGGCTGTGTACAATGCTCAGGCTGGTGCCTTTCTTACCGGCACGACCCGTACGACCTGAGCGGTGGGTGTAGTTCTCAATGTCGTCGGGCAAGCCGTAGTTGATGACGTGTGTCAGGTCGTCAACATCCAAGCCACGGGCAGCCACGTCGGTAGCCACCAGCAGCTGTACGGTATGCTGGCGGAACTTCTGCATGGTGAGGTCACGCTGCTGCTGCGACAGGTCACCGTGCAACGACTCGGCATTGTAGCCGTCCTTGATGAGTTTGTCGGCCACCTCCTGCGTCTCCATCTTCGTACGGCAGAAGATAATGGCAAAAATGCGCGGGTAGTAGTCTACCAGTCGCTTCAAGGCCAGATACTTGTCCTTGGCGTTCACCATATAGTAGATATGATTCACGTGCTCAGCACCTTCGTTGCGGCTTCCTACCACAATCTCCTTATAGTCATGCAGATAGCCTTTGGCTATGCGTTCTATCTCGCGGCTCATCGTGGCCGAGAAGAGCAGCGTGTTATGGTCTTCAGGGATACCCTCCAGAATCTGGTCGATGCTCTCGGAGAATCCCATGTTCAGCATCTCGTCGGCCTCGTCGAGCACCACGTTATAGACATCATCCAGGCGTGCCACTCCGCGCTTCATCAGGTCGATGAGTCGGCCCGGCGTGGCCACAATGACCTGCACGCCCTTGCGCAGGGCGCGAATCTGCTGTTCTATCGAGGCACCGCCATAGACGGCTTCGATGTGGATGCCGTCTAAGTATTTGGCATAGTCGCGCATGTCGTCGGTAATCTGCAGAGACAGCTCACGCGTCGGAGCCAATATGAGGGCGTGGGGCAGTCCACGTCCTATCTCCCCTAACTGTGGACGGGGTATGTCGGCTATCCGTTGCAACACGGGAATGCCGAATGCTGCCGTCTTGCCCGTACCCGTCTGGGCCAGTGCGATGACGTCATTTCTATTACCTAACAAATAAGGTATTACTTCCTCCTGTACGGGCATGGGCTGTACGAAACCCATCTCCTCAATGGCGCGGCGAATCCCTTCGCAGACACCTAATTCTTCAAAACTCTTCATATTGGGTACATCAGTACGTTTTTTATAAAAGGTCGGCTATCTCGCCGAAATGCGCGATTTTGCGCAACCGCTCGTGAGGATATTCCTCACTCTTTTCCAGTTCCCACACTACGTGGTAGGGAATGTGGATGGCATAGGCGCCAGCAGTCAGGGCAGGAGCGATGTCGGAGCGGAATGAGTTGCCCACCATCACGGTTTGTTCAGGGGCTACGCCGAGATTCTCGCAGAGCTGGCGATACTCTTTCTCTGTCTTGTTCGACACGGTCTCCATGTGCGAAAAGTACGACTCCAGCCCTGAGCGTTTCAGCTTGTTTTCCTGATCGAGCAGTTCGCCCTTGGTGAACACCACCAACCGGTATTTGCGTGACTGCGACAACTGTTCCAGCGTCTCCTTCACTTCAGGCAGCGGCGTGGTGGGGAAGAGCAGCAGTTCGCGTCCCAGCTCAAGCAGTCGCATGACGATGTCGCCAGTAATCTGGTGGTGGCTGACACGTACGGCATTCTCGATGAGTGACAGCGTGAAGGCCTTGGTGCCATAGCCCGTCAGCGACAGGTTCTTACGCTCGGTGGCAAAGAGTCCCTCACTCACCTCGCGTGCCGTAGCCCACGGACTAAGCAGCTCGCAGCATTTATGTTCCACCTCGTCGAACCACGACTGGCAGTCCCATAGCGTGTCGTCGGCATCGAAAGCCACCACACGAATATCATTCCATTCTTTGTTTGTCATCTAAACGCTAACCTTAACGCTAACCTTAACTATGAACTATTTACATAGCTTACAACCATCGCATTTGTTCAGCTCACCACGGAAGCGCTTTTCCACCAGATAGTGCAGACGGTCGCGGAGAGGTGCCAGTTCCATATGGTCGATGACCTCATTGATGAAGGCATTCTGCAGCAGCGTCTTGGCCTCCTCCAGGGATATGCCGCGCTGACGCATGTAGAAGAGGGCCGCATCATTCAGCTGGCCGACGGTAGAGCCATGGGCACACTTGACGTCGTCGGCATAAATCTCCAGCATGGGCTGGGTATACATGCGGGCTTTCTTGGTGGCCGTCAGATTCTGGTTGGTCATCTGCGACGCGGTCTTCTGGGCGCCGGGCTGTACCAGCACACGACCGGCAAAGGCTCCCGTGGACTCGTCGTCGAGCACATATTTGTACAATTCGTTAGAGGTGCAATGGGCGGCACGGTGGGTGATGAGCGTGTTGTTGTCGACATGCTGCTGCTTGTCGGCAATGACACAGCCATAGCACTGACACTCAGCGCCATCGCCAGAGAGCGTCAAGTCGAGCTTGTTGCGCGTGATACCATTGTGCAGCGTGATGACGTTATGGTTCACACGACTGTCGCGCTGCTGGTCGATGTAGACGTTGCTCACGCGTACATTTTTATAATGGGTCTCCTCCAGACAATAGAGGTCGAGGCTGGCGCCTTCGCCCACAAAGGCCTCGATGACCTGTGTGGTCAGAAAACGGCGGTCGTCGGCAGTATGGTCGCAGAACAGCATCTTGATTTCTGCATTCGCCTCCAAGATAATGAGCACACGACGGTTCACCATGAGAGACCCCTCCTGTCTCCCCTGTTTAGGGGAGGACTCTTGTTGTCCCCCTAAACGAGGGGACTTAAAGGGGGTCTTCAGGATGTTGATCACCTGAATGGCACGGTCAACCTTCACACCCTTGGGTACATAGACGAAGAGTCCGTCCTGAGCCAGCATGGTATTGAGGTCGGTCACTGCGTCGTTGGCTTGACCTGCCAGGTGGTTGTAGTATTCGCTGGTGGCAAAATCCTTCAGCGAACCAACGATGACACCCTCAGGCAGATGACCCTTGGGCTTCTCGTCGTGATAGAACATATCGTTGACCACGAAGTAGAGACTCGTGGAGAGGTTGGGTACGTCGCAACGGAACGCCTTGTAAGGATCGACAGGTATCTGGAGGCGATTCAGGTTCAAACCGTAGTCGGGGGCAAAGAGTGCGGCGATGTCGGTGTATTTGTAGCGCTCCACCTTTCGGCTGGGGAAACCACTCGACACAAAGCGCTTGAAAGCCTCGTCACGCTGGGCATTCATCACGTCGCTGCTATGCCCGCAAATCATCTCGTGGCACTCCTCGTACAACTCAATATATTGTCTTTCGCTATTCATCTTTTTCTTATTTCTGAAACGAATGAGAATGATGAGAATAATTTAAACCACGAATGAGAACGAATAATTATTATATAATTCGTGACCATAATTATCAATTCTCAATTCTCAATTTTCAATTAAGATTACTCCTCGCCTATCTCTTCTTTTATCCAGTCGTAGCCGTGTTCCTGAATCTGCTTGGCGAGTTCAGGACCACCCGTCTTCACGATACGTCCCTTGTAGAGCACATGAACGTATTGCGGCTTAATCATCTCCAGCAGACGGTCGTAGTGGGTAATGACGATGCATGACGTCTCGGGAGTCATTAGCTTGTTGACACCATCAGCCACGATGCGCATGGCGTCGACATCCAGTCCGGAGTCGGTCTCGTCGAGGATGCTCAGCTTAGGCTCCAGCATGGCCATCTGGAAGATTTCGTTACGCTTCTTCTCACCACCGCTGAAACCTTCGTTCACGCTACGGTTGGCCAGCTTCGAGTCGAGCTCCACGACCTTACGCTTCTCACGCATCAACTTCAGGAACTCAGCGGCATTCATCGGGTCCAGCCCCTGTGCCTTGCGCTTCTCGTTGATGGCGGCCTTCATGAAGTTGGTCATCGACACGCCAGGAATCTCAACGGGATACTGGAAACTCAAGAACAATCCCTCGTGGGCCCTGTCCTCGGGTTTCATTTCCAACAGGTTCTTGCCATTAAAGTAGGCCTCGCCCTCAGTCACCTCATAGAGCGGATTACCCACGAGTACAGCACTCAGGGTTGACTTGCCGGAGCCGTTGGGACCCATAATGGCATGAGTCTCGCCATCGTTAATCACGAGGTCGATACCCTTTAATATCTCTTTGTCGCCAATTTTGGCATGTAAGTTCTTTACTTCTAACATATAATAATCTTATTTAATCAGAGAAGCTTGTATCTTTTCAAAAATCTCCTTTGCCCTATTACGGTCATTTCCGACGTGAAGCCATATATAAGGTGTATCATCTCGCGTAGTTCGAAGCACAATTTGATAGTCATCTATACCATATGGAGTAGATGCATTATTGAAGGTAACATCAACTATAGCACTTTGACTAATAGGAGAGCCATTGATAACCCAAAAGCCCTTTCGCTTGTATACGACTACAACGGCTTCAGCTTCACCTGCTCTGGTTGCATCCAGCACAATTAACTCGTCTGGCTCACCATATTCATCAAAGATTGTCTGTACATCTTTGATGCCTATACGGCTGCTTTGCACCAACCTCATCTGTTTTTTATTCTTTATGATAAAAACGAGCCAAGCAAGGAGAAGAATCCCAATAACAGCTATAATCTGATTCATCCTACTGTTCCTTCTAATGATACTGATAATAGTTTCTGAGCCTCGACAGCGAACTCCATGGGAAGTTTTTGCAGCACCTCCTTGGCATAGCCGTTGACGATGAGTCCGACGGCTTGTTCGGTGGGGATGCCACGCTGGTTGCAATAGAAGAGTTGATCTTCGCTGATCTTTGACGTTGTGGCCTCATGCTCGAAGATAGCCGTATCGTTGTGCACATCCATATAGGGGAAGGTATGGGCACCACAATCCGAGCCTAAGAGCAGTGAGTCGCACGACGAGTAGTTGCGGGCATTGTCAGCGGTGGCTGCTGCACGCACCAAACCACGATAAGAGTTCTGCGAATGACCTGCTGAGATACCTTTCGAGATAATCGTGCTCTTGGTGTTCTTACCCAAATGAATCATCTTCGTGCCAGTGTCAGCCTCCTGATAGTTGTTCGTGACAGCGACAGAATAGAACTCCGCCTGGGAGTTGTCACCTCGCAAGATGCATGAGGGATATTTCCAAGTGATGGCAGAGCCCGTCTCCACCTGTGTCCACGAGAGTTTCGAATCAACTCCACGCAGATCACCACGTTTCGTCACCAGGTTCAGCACACCACCCTTACCGTTTTCATCGCCAGGATACCAGTTCTGAACGGTAGAATATTTCACCTCTGCCCTGTCCATCACAACAATCTCCACAATGGCAGCATGGAGTTGGTTCTCGTCACGCATTGGAGCCGTACAACCCTCGAGATAGGAGACATACGAATCGTCATCAGCCACAATCAGCGTCCGCTCAAACTGACCTGTATTTCTGGCATTGATGCGGAAGTACGAACTCAGTTCCATCGGACAGCGCACCCCCTTGGGGATATACACAAACGAACCGTCACTGAACACTGCTGAGTTGAGGGCGGCAAAGAAATTGTCGCGATAGGGTACGACGGTACCTAAATACTGCCGCACCAGGTCGCCATGCTCCTTGATGGCCTCGCCGATGGAGCAGAAGATGACACCCTTTTCACGGAGCTTCTCCTTGAAGGTGGTCTTTACGCTGACGGAGTCCATGATGGCGTCGACGGCGGTGTTGCCGCTGAGGGCCAAGCGCTCCTCCAGGGGGATGCCCAGCTTGTCGAAGGTTTTTTCGAGTTCAGGGTCTATCTCTTGGCCATTAGCGTTTGGCTTTTGGCTTTTGGCTGCAGTGGGGTCAGCATAGTAGGAAATGGCCTGATAGTCGATGGGGGGTACATGGACGTGACCCCACTTGGGTTCCGTCTGCTCCTTCCAATAACGGAAAGCCTTCAAGCGGAACTCGAGCATCCACTCAGGCTCCCCCTTCTTGGCAGAAATGAGCCGAACGACATCCTCGTTCAGCCCTTTCTCTATGATTTCAGTATGTACGTCCGTGGTGAAGCCGAACTCATATTTCTGTTCGGCCACCTGACGGACAAACTCGTTATTCTTTTTCATTGACCATTGACTATTAACCATTGACCATTGAGTCAAAGAACAAGGCGCAAGCAATGTTCAATGTTCAATGTTCAATGTTCAATGTTTACAGTTTCTGTTCAACCTCGATCTCGGTGAAGGTCTCGATGATATCACCTACCTGGATGTCGTTGAAGTTGACGAGTGAGATACCACACTCCAAGCCCGTAGCCACTTCCTTGGCATCGTCCTTGTAGCGCTTCAAGGCATCGATAGGAGCAGTGTGGACGACGATACCGTCACGAACCACACGAGCCTTGTCCTTGTTGTGTACCTTACCGTCGATGACAAGACCGCCGGCAACGGTACCCACCTTGGAAATCTTGAAGACTTGCTTAACCTCAATCTCACCCGTGACAATCTCCTTCTTCACCTTGTCGAGCATACCCTGCATGGTCTGCTTCACATCGTCGATGGCATCGTAGATAATCGAGTAGGTGTTGATTTCCACACCTTCGCGCTCAGCCAAACGGCGGGCATCGGCAGAAGGGCGTACTTGGAAACCGATGATGATAGCCTCAGAAGCGCTGGCCAGCATGACGTCGTTCTCAGAAATCTGACCTACGGCCTTGGCAATGACGTTAACCTGCACCTTCTCAGTCGAGAGCTTGATGAACGAGTCGGAGAGTGCCTCGATAGAACCGTCAGTATCACCCTTGACGATGATGTTCAGCTCGTGGAACTCACCCAAGGCAATACGATGCGACAACTCGTCGAGACCCAGCTTCGTAGTGGTACGCAGGCTCTGTTCGCGTTGCAACTGGATACGCTTGTTGGCAATCTCGCGGGCCTCCTGCTCAGTCTCCATCACATGGAACGAGTCACCGGCGGTAGGAGCACCGTTGAGACCCAGAATGATGGCGGGTTCGGCAGGACCTGCCTTCTCAATGCGTTGGTTACGCTCATTGAACATGGCTTTGACCTTACCCCATGCAGTACCTGCAATCACGACGTCGCCAACCTTCAGCGTACCATTCGATACGAGGACGGTAGAGACGTAGCCGCGACCCTTGTCGAGTGAAGACTCGATGATAGAACCTGTGGCCTTGCGGTTGGGATTGGCCTTCAAGTCGAGCATCTCGGCCTCGAGGAGCACTTTCTCCAGCAGTTCATAGACGCCCTGTCCCTTCTTGGCAGAAATCTCCTGACACTGGTATTTACCGCCCCAGTCTTCGACCAACAGGTTCATATTGGCCAAGTCCTCGCGGATTTTATCAGGATTGGCACCGGGCTTATCTATCTTGTTGATGGCGAAGACCATCGGTACGTTGGCAGCCTGGGCATGGGCGATGGCCTCCTTGGTGGTAGGCATCACAGAGTCGTCGGCAGCCACGATGATGATGGCGATATCCGTCACCTGGGCACCACGGGCACGCATGGCGGTGAAGGCCTCGTGACCAGGGGTGTCGAGGAAGGTGATGCTGTGGCCATCCTTCAGCTTCACATTATAGGCACCGATGTGCTGTGTGATACCACCAGCCTCACCGGCAATCACGTTGGTGTTGCGGATGTGGTCGAGCAGCGACGTCTTACCATGGTCGACATGACCCATGACAGTGACAATCGGAGCACGTGAGATCAAGTCGTTCTCGTCGTCCTCCTCCTCAGTGATGGCGTTCTGCACCTCAGCGGAAACATACTCCGTGGTGAAGCCAAACTCGTCGGCCACGATATTGATTGTCTCAGCATCCAGACGCTGGTTGATAGATACCATAATACCAATGCTCATACAGGTACCGATGACCTGGTTTACACCGACGTTCATCATAGTGGCCAACTCGGAAACGGTCACAAACTCCGTCAGCTTCAGCACCTTGCTCTGTGCTGCCTCGGCGGCCATCTCCTCGTTCATGCGCTCTGCAACGGCGTCGCGCTTCTCACGACGGTATTTGGCACCCTTCTTGTTCTGCGACTTCGATGTCAGACGGGCCAGCGTCTCCTTAACCTGGCGTGCTACAGCCTCATCGTCAACCTCAAGGGGCTTCACAGGACGATTCTTCTTGTTCTTCTTGCCGCCCTGCTGTTGGTTCTGCTGCTGTTGCTGCTGGTTCTTCTTGTTGTTCTTGTCGTTCTTGGCAGCCTGCTTGGCGGCAGCCTCAATGTCGACCTTACCCTGACGAATACGCTCACGCTTCTTACGCTCACCGGCAGCCTTCTCCTCACGTTCCTTGCGACGCTCTTCCTTAGTCTTCTTCTTCGGACGCGTACTCTGGTTCAGCGTTGAGAGGTCTATCTTGCCCACCACATTCAACTGGGGAGCATTCTGGGCCACCTTGGCATCGCCGGGCGTCTTGGCCAACTCCACCTGACGGGGAGTTGCCTCATCTTCAACGATTTCCTCTTCAGCATCTTCCACGTCGTCGACAACATCGTCAGCTACTGGTTCAGCCTCCTGTTTTTCTTCACTGGCAGTGGGTGCTACGTCAGTAGCCTCCACCTGTGGGAGGATGTTGGACGGGGCTTCTTCTTCCTGCGGCTCGGCAGTAGCCACGGGAGCTGGTTCTTCCTGCTGTGGTTCTGGCTCAACCTTAGCAGCAGCCTTGGGCTTGTTGATGGCATCCAGGTCTATCTTACCCACTTGCTTAAGTTGCGGGCGACTGTCCAGGAGTTCGTCGCCGCCAACAACGGCTTTCTGCTCCACCTTCTCCACCTTCTTCTCGGGTTTGGGCTTTTTGGCAAACAACTGCTCGGCCTTGGTCTTGACAGCCTTGTCGGTGCTGAACTCGTTGACCAGAGCTTCGTACTGTTCGTCGGAAATCTTGGTGTTCGTTGTCATCTCGTCCTTGACCTCGCCCAGACTCGACTTTTTCTTTAGGAAATCAACTGCCGTTTGAAGTCCTATATTCAGTTCTGATAATACTTTATTTAATCTAACTCCCATTTATTCTAATTGATAATTGATAATTGAAAAATGATAATTATTCAAATTCTGCCTTCAGTACTTCAATGACGTGGTCGACGGTCTCCTCCTCTAAGTCAGCCTTCTCAATAAGCAGCTCACGGGGAGCGTTGAGTACCTGCTTGGCGGTGTCAAGACCGATGGCCTTGATGGAGTCGATGATCCACTGGTCAATCTCGTCGGCAAACTCGTCGAGGTAGATATCCTCGTCGGCCTCATTTTCGTTGACCACACGGAAGACATCGATGGTGTACTCTGTCAGCATGGAAGCCAGCTTGATGTTCAGACCACCCTTACCGATAGCCAGGCTGACCTCCTCGGGCTGCAGGTAAACCTCAGCCTTATGCTCCTCGGGATTCAGCGTGATGCTGGTAACCTTGGCGGGACTGAGGGCACGCTGGATAAACAGCTGGGTGTTGTTCGAGAAGTTGATGACATCGATGTTCTCGTTGCACAGCTCACGGACGATGCCGTGGACGCGGCTACCCTTCACACCGACGCAGGCTCCTACAGGATCGACGCGATCGTCATAACTCTCGACGGCCACCTTGGCACGTTCACCAGGCATGCGGGCAATGCGACGAATTGTGATGAGACCGTCCTGAATCTCAGGCACCTCGGCCTCCAACAGACGCTCCAGGAACTGGGTACTGGTACGCGACAGGATAATACGCGGATTATTGTTCTCGTTCTGTACCTCCTTGACGATGGCGCGGATAGTCTCGCCCTTGTGGTAGTTGTCTGAGGGAATCTGCTCCTGCTTCGGCAGGTGCAACTCGTTGCCCTCGTCGTCGATGAGCAGCACCTCGCGCTTCCACATCTGATACACCTCACCACTGACAACCTGTCCGACACGGTCCTTGTACTTCTGATACAGCGAATCGTGTTCCAACTCAAGGATTTTCGATGCCAAGGTCTGACGCAGGTTCAGAATGGCACGGCGGCCGAACTTTTGGAAGTTGACCTCCTCTGACACTTCTTCACCGACTTCGTAGTCGGGCTCAATCTTCTGGGCCTCGCTAAGGGCAATCTCCTTGTTTTCGTCCTTCACCTCGCCATCAGCTACCACGATGCGGTTACGGTGAATCTCGAAGTCACCCTTGTCAGGGTTTACAATGACGTCGAAGTTCTCGTCCGAACCGAACATCTTGGCAATGACGTTGCGGAAACTCTCTTCCAGCACGCTTACCAAAGTCGTGCGGTCAATGTTTTTTGTCTCTTTGAATTCCTGAAAGGTCTCAATCATTGAGGGGCCTTTCGCTTGTTTTACTGCCATAATATATCTATTTTTTATTTGAAATTCAGCAGGTACTTGCAGTATTTCACGTCGCTGATGGCAAATGTCTTGTCGACATCGACCAATACAGGGCGCTTCTTGCCCTCGACGTGCTGCTTCTCTTGGATGGTGATGGTAAATTGTTTATCGTCGTCGCTGACTGCCTTCAGAATACCTTGCACCTTCTGGCCGTCCTGCTGCATCACTTCCACATCCTTACCAATGTGGTTGCGATACTGCTGAACAACCTTGAACGGCTGGCCGATACCTGCCGAGCCTACTTCCAGCTCGTAGTCGCCCAGCTCGTCACCCAGCGTCTCCTGCAGGTGGCGGCTCAGGTCGGCACAGTCCTCAATCCATACACCGTCGGCGTGGTCAATCTCAATCACAATACGGTCGTCAGCGGTCATTTCTACATCAACGAGGTAATAGTCGCCCTTCTGCAACCATTCCTCAACAGCTTTTGTCACTACGTTCTTGTCAATCATAAACGCTATTTAAATATTAAAAAACGAGAATGAGAGGCTCTCGTTGGAGTCTCTCATTCCACTGAACGGGTGCAAAGGTACGAAAAAAAGTGAAAAGAGAAGAGCGAAAAGTGAAAAAATTGCTTCCGCAGTATGTTTTTTTGCATTTTTTCACCATTTTGTTCCTCGTTCAAGGCTCATGACTTCTAACAAATCCCTTTGTTCTCCATTTCCCTGACCGCCAGCGACGTACGAGGATGACACCGCGAATGTTCTCGTCGAGGGCAAAGCCCACCCACATGCCAACAAGGCCATAGCCCAACGGGATGCCAATGACGTAACTCAGTCCCACGGCGATACTCCATTGGAAGATGACACCGACAACAAAGGGATAGACGGTGTCACCCGTGGCCCGCAGCGTGCTACCAGCAAAAATATTCGACGTTCGGCCTATCTCCAAAAACCAGTCGACGACGAGTACCCAGACTCCCATGGCGATAATCTCCTGATTGTCGGTAAAGGCGCTGAGGATGTTCTTGCCTGCTATGGCGAGAATGGCCGAGCCGGTAAGTGTGATAATCATTGACCATCGGAAGAAGTAGTTGCCAAGAACGTATGCTGCCTGATGGCGCTGCTGTCCTACGAGATGGCCCACGAGGATGTCGCCACCCTGTGTGATGCTAACACAGAACAGGTAGACGAACATAATCATATTGTAGCAGTAGGTACGTGTCGCCAACGCCTCGTTGCTGATTTGATTAATGAAATAGGTAATGGCCACCTGCGACAAGCTGTACGAGATATTCTCACTCATGGCAGGAATGCCGATACGCATCAGGTTGCGCAGTTCCTGCCAAGGTATGGGACGGAAGTAGCTGAGCGGGTATCGCGGGATATGTACCTTGAAATGGATGACTGCCAACAACAGCATGGACACGGCCCGGCACGTTGCCGTAGAGATGGCCGCACCCTCGACGCCCAGTTGCGGACACCCCCAATGGCCGAAGATGAGCGCGTAGTTGCCCACGATGTTCAGCACGTTGACAATGCCCGTTACCGCCATCGGATAAATCACCTTGTCGGCACTGCGCAGTGAGGCAGAAAACGTCAATGACAGGGCTTGGAAGAACGACAGTGCTCCCGTCAGTCGCAGATACACCACTCCGTCGCCCATCAGTTCTGGTCGCAGTCCCATCAGATGCAACAACTGCTCAGCAAAGAAGAACAGCAGCGCACTCACCGTCAAACCCAGCATCAGGTTGATAACCAGCGCCATACCGACTACTTGCACCAACCGCTTCCTCAGTCCTGCCCCGATGTATTGCGCACAAAGAATGGCGGCACCCATCGAGAAGAACTGGTAGACCAGAAACACCAGTGTGATGAGCTGGTTGTCCAGTCCCACCGCTGCCACGCTGTTGTCGCTATAACGACTCAGCATGATGGTATCAACGGCACCCAACAGCATCACCAGCGCTATCTCGATAAATACCGGGATTGTGAGCATCTTCAGTTGTCGTTTCAGGGTAGGACTGCTAGTTTCGTTTGTCATACAGCCTGCAAAGGTAGTGCTTTTGTGTGACAATGACAAAAGATATTCAGATTATTTTGTGCTTGGAGGAGCTTTCACATATTTTTCACTTTTCACTTTTCTCTTTTCACTTAAAAATCGTATCTTTGCAGCAGAAATGAAGATTGGAAAGATAGAATTGGGTGAAAGACCCGTCTTCCTGGCACCTATGGAAGACGTCACCGACATTGGATTCCGCATGCTGTGCAAGCGGTTTGGGGCGGCTATGGTATACACTGAATTTGTCAGTGCCGAGGCATTGGTTCGTGATGTGAAGTCAACCGTGCGCAAGTTGACCATCAGCGACGAGGAACGACCCGTGGGTATCCAGATTTACGGCCGCGACATAGAGGCGATGGTCGAGGCTGCGAAGATTGTGGAACAGGCCGGACCGGACCTCATCGACCTGAATTTCGGTTGTCCTGTGAAGAAGGTGGCTAGCAAGGGTGCCGGAGCCGGTATGCTGCAACACATCCTGCTGCCTGATGGCAGCATTGACCTGAACGCCAAGCTGCTGGAGATTACACGACAGGTGGTTGAAGCCGTCAGCGTACCTGTAACGGTGAAGACGCGTCTGGGATGGAACTGTGAACAGCTCGCCATCACCCAGCTGGCACCGTTGTTACAAGAGTGTGGCATCCAGGCACTGACCATTCACGGACGTACACGTAGTCAGATGTACACGGGCGAGGCCGACTGGACGCTCATCGGCGAGGTGAAGCACAACCCCGACATCCATATCCCCATCATCGGCAATGGGGATATCAAGTCACTCAGTGATGCTGACCAGGCCTTCGACACGTATGGCGTCGATGCTGTGATGATTGGCCGTGCCACTTTTGGCTGTCCGTGGATATTTAGTCGCCGCGAGCTATCGCTGGACGAGAAGATTGACGTGCTGGAGGAACAGCTGCGCATCAACATAGCGCATATTGATGCCAACGACAAGCGTGCCGAGAAAAAGTCTGCTGAACTCTGTGGCATTCTTCACACCCGTCGCCATCTGGCCGCCAGTCCCGTCTTCAAGGGCATCCCTAACTTCCGCGAAACACGTATCCGCATGCTGCGAGCCGAGAAAGCCGACGAACTGATCCAGATCCTTGAGGAATGCAGGGTAGCGCTCCGCTAATGGATAATGGATAATGGATAATTGATAGTTGATAATTAAAAAACCAATAACATGATGAAAAAACCATTAATCCTCCTTATTGTTAGCCTGATGTTAACCTTGTCGTCATGGGCACAACAGCATGAGACAATTCTTTCCGACGGCTGGCAGTGCCAGTCATCAGCCGTGACTGACGGCAGCTGGTATCAGGCCAATGTGCCTTCTACGGTGATGGGCGTACTCACTGCCAACGGCGAGTATCCTAACGTGCTGGAGGGCATAAATTACAAGCACATCGACAAGAGCCGTTTTGACGTCCCTTGGATTTACCAGAAGAGCTTTGACGTGGAGCCGCTACGCCATTACGAACACCTCATCCTACGCTTTGAGGGTATCAGCTATAGTGCAAACATCTGGCTGAACGACCAGTTGGTGGCTGGACGTGAGACGGTCAAAGGACCTTTCCGCATCTTTGAATTTGACGTCACCGCACTTGTAAAAGACCATAACACGCTGAAGGTGGAGGTCTATCGTGCCCAGCCTGGCGACCCCAACATCGGTTTCGTAGACTGGAATCCGCGCCCTGCCGACGAGAGCATGGGACTCTTCCGACCAGTCAGCATCATTCGCACGGGACCAGTCCGTATCAGTCATCCTAACGTGCGCAGTATCGTCAACTTGCGGACCTTCGACGAGGCCTGGCTGACTGTCGAGGCTGATGTGGAGAATCTGAGCGACAAACCCTATACAGGTGAACTGCAGGGTGAGCTGGAAGGCTGCATTTTCTCTGTACCCTACACTCTCAAGGCTTACGAGAAACGTACGATACGCATCACATCTGACGACACCCCAGTACTGCACGTCATTCATCCGCGTCTCTGGTGGTGCTACACCATGGGCAGTCCTGAACTTTACACACTACGTCTTCAGTTCATAGTTCCCTCTTCACCGGCGTCAGCCGATTCTTCACTCTTAACTCTTCACTCTTCACTTTCTACCGTCCGTTTCGGTATTCGGCAGGTGGGAAGCTTTATCACGCGCGACGGCTACCGTGCCTTTACGCTCAACGGCCAACGCTTCCTGTTGACGGGAGCAGGCTGGACGGATGACATCTTTTTACGCGATACACCTGAACGCTACGAGCAACAGCTGCAGTTAGTGAAGAACATGAACTTGAACACCGTCAGACTGGAGGGCTTCTGGGGTACGTCACAGGCACTCTACGACCTCTGCGACAGCATGGGCATCCTGCTCTTGGCGGGCTGGAGCTGCCACTGGGAGTGGGAGAGCTACTTAGGCAAGCCCACCGACGAAGTAAATTATGGCGGCATCATCAGCGATGAAGACATCCGACTCATCTCGCAGTCTTACGACGACCAAGTGCGTTATCTGCGCCACCACCCCTCCATCATCGCATGGTTTACGGGCAGCGACCGCCGTCCAGCACCTGCCCTCGAACAGCATTACGACCTGGTACGCCAGACCCTCGACGACCGTCCGATGATCATCTCCGCCAAGGAGTTGGAGAGCGACCTCTCCGGCACCTCCGGCACGAAGATGGCTGGACCATACGAGTATGTCGCTCCCGTCTACTGGTATTCTGACGAAGCTCCTGGCGGTGCCTTCGGCTTCAATACCGAGACCTGTGTCGGGGCTTCACTGCCCGTCAAGGAATCGATAGAGCAAATGCTTGGGGGATACACTTCACCGGCACCAGCCGATTCTTCATTCTTCACTCTTCACTCTTCACTTATAAATTATCATTGCACGGCATCCGCTTCTGAGTTCAACAGCATGCGCGTACTCTCTGAGACCATCCGTCAGCGCTATGGCAAGGCCAAGGACCTGAATGACTTCATCCGTAAAGGCTCTATGGTCAGCTACGACGGCACACGGGCTATGTTCGAGGCCTTCCGCCACAACTATCCACGGGCAACAGGCATCGTACAGTGGATGCTCAACGGTGCCCGTCCTGGCCTCTACTGGCAGCTCTACGACTACTACCTGCGTCCCACAGCCGCCTACTATGCCGTCCGTAAGGCCCTGCAGCCCGTACAGCTCATCTACAACTACAAAACTCATGAGGTGCGTGCCGTTAACAGCACCCTCCAGCCCGTTAGCGCCGAAGCCCGCCTGACCGTCTACGACACCAACGGGCAGCTGCTCGACGAACAGCATACCACCGTCAACATCCCTGCCGGCGGTCATGCCGACGCCTTCACGCTAAAGCCCCTGACTACGAAAAACGCCTTCCTATTCCTTGAATTCCCGTCACTTAACACTTCGCACAACGTCTACCCGCTGTCTACTGATACCGATGTGTTCGACTGGGAGAAGTCCGATTGGACGGGTACGCCCATGTTACACCACGCTGACCACCAGGACATCATCACCGGCAGCACTACTGAGTGTCAACTCAAGGAACGCCACGTCTTCGAAAGCGGTCGCACCATCGTGACTATCGAGGTCACCAACCCCACCGACCGCGTGGCCTACTTCATCCATCTAGGCCTGTACACACCGAAAGGTGAACTCATCGACGGCGTCGACTTCGACGATAACTACATCACGCTCGAACCACACGGCCGCCGCACCATCACTTGCACCTTCGTTGGTCAACAAAAGTTTCGCGTACGCACGAGATAAAGAAGCAGGGCTACCGTTACAAAGAAGATGCCTTCCGCGAAAAGGTTGACAAGGTTCTGGAACAGATTCCCGAGCTTCGTAAGATGACGACTCATATTGGGTCGTTGTCTCTTGAAGGACACAATTCACGCTTCTCGTCTTTGTTCATTTAGATAACTACAGCTGTTCCACTTGTTGCTACCATAAGCATTGAGCCGTTGGCACCGATGGTCTCGTAGTCGATATCGATGCCTACGATGGCATTGGCTCCAAGAGCCTGAGCACGCTGCAGCATCTCCATCATGGAAGTGTTTTTTGCTTCGGCAAGCACTTTCTCATAAGCGCCAGCACGGCCGCCTACGATGTCGCGGATGCCAGCAAACAAATCCTTGAACATGTTGGCACCGATAATTGTTTCACCTGTCACTATACCCTTGTATTCGCGGATGGTATGACCTTCAATTTGTGGGGTTGTTGAGAGTATCATAATCGTTTATTTTAAAAGTTTCTATCTGTTAGACGTATTATGAGAGAAAAAAGTTGCACTCATATTATAATATATTCCATCTTCGACTATCGGCAAGTTCTATTGTCATTTCTGCTGCAAAATTACTAAATTTTGCCGATAACGGCAAGAAAAGGAAACTAAATTATACCGATAGAACATAAAAAATGGCACAAAATGAAAGTTTTTATCCTATTTTGCTTGTTGGTATGAATAATTTTTGTACCTTTGCAAAAGTAATGACGGTTACGGTAATAACAAATACTATTTTAAGATATGAAGTTCTACGATAGGGAAAACGAACAACAGGTGCTTGGCGAGGTTTTGCAGCAGAGCCGACGCGAAGCACGAATGACGGTGCTGATGGGACGCAGACGTATTGGAAAGACAGAGCTCTCACAGCGATGCGGTGACGACACCGTACTTTATTTCTTTGTGGGAAAGAAGGCTGAGACGCTACTGTGCCAGGACTATGTACGTGAGATACGCGAGAAGCTGGATGCGCCAATTCTTGGCACACCAACCTCCTTCTCCGAAGTATTCAGGTTTGTACTCCAGTTGTCTGAGAGCCGTCCGTTCACACTTATTATCGACGAATTCCAGAACTTCTTAAAGATAAACCCTGCCATCTTCAGCGACATTCAACGCAACTGGGACTTACATAAGCGCAGCTGTCATCTGAACCTGATTATCAGCGGCTCGGTATTCACGCTGATGACGAAAATCTTCGAGGACAAGGAAGAACCGTTGTTCGGACGTGCCGACGAGAAGATGACCCTTGAGCCGTTTACTACCAATGTGCTGAAGCAAATTCTGGCAGACTTCAATCCGAAATATACGCCGGAGGACTTGCTGGCCCTGTATAGCATTACAGACGGTGTACCCTGGTATGTCACGCTGCTGCTCGACAAGGGCAAGACCACCAAAAATAAAATGCTGGCAGCACTGACTGATGAGAACTCACCCTTCATCAATGAGGGAAGAAATATCCTCATTGAGGAGTTCGGCACAGATTACGTTACTTACTTCTCTATTCTGACTTGTATAGCCAGCGGTATGAAGACCCGTGCGGAGATAGAGAACGAGCTTCAGAATAACAACATTGGTTCCTACCTGGTGAAGCTGGAGGAATATTATAAGGTAATCACCAAGTCGCTGCCCATCTTTGCCAAGGAGAACAGTAAGAAGGTACGATATGTGCTGAACGACTGCTTCCTGATATTCTGGTTCCGCTTCTTCTACAAGTATCAGGCATTGGTTGAGAACAAGGCTCTGAAGGCACTTGGCGATATTATCAAGCGCGACTACAGCGGAGTGTCAGGCCTGATGATGGAGCGTTACTTCACGAAGAAATTCCAGGAAGAAGGCCGCTATATCGTCGGAAAATGGTGGGACAGGAAAGGCGATAACGAAATCGACCTCATAGTCGTTGACATCATCGAGAAAGAGGCGTGGATCTATGAATTAAAAAAACAAGGCTACCGCTACAAAGAAGATGCCTTCCGCGAAAAGGTTGACAAAGTTCTAGAACAGACACCCGAGCTTCGTAAGATGACGATTCATGTCGGGTCGTTGTCTCTTGAAGATATGTAAGGACAAAAGACATGAACTATCGAGTTTCATTGGAAGAAAACAAACAGTTAAACGAATTACATGGCCTACTATTCACGACATTCCATTTTTCTATACGATAACGACAAACAGAAACTTTTATACCTTCAATCCCTTATTGAAGAAGAGAAACTATCTTTTGAGTTGAGAGAGGAAACCGTCTATCAGTACGATGGGGAACCTCTCAACATACTGTGTATAAGCGATGCCAATTATGACCCAGAAATTGGATGTTCATGGTATAGTTTTGATCATGACATGGAACGCATCTCTGAGAAATTCAATCAGAAATACCCTGATGACCTAATCGCTGTATATGTAAAAACCGAAGACGGCTACGAGATTCTATATGAATTTCACGATGGTGTGAGCAACTATACTGACATCATTCACTTTCAAACCGAGCTCAACAAAGTCTGCGAGGAGTTAAATCAGAAAAATGCAGAAGTGCCCGTCCCGCTTTTTGAAGTCATTGATATAGCACATCATCCAACAGTTCTTTTTCACTTTGGGGCTTATACTTTCATTGGATATAACGTTTTCGAACTTTATAGCGAGGACAATCGAACTTATGGAGCTGTTGCATCATTTGGCCATTCGAGTCGAAACCACAATCATCTTCCTTATAGAGCCAAAGCCCAACAGATACTCTATGACTATCTGTTGGAGATACGAAAGGCAGGAAAATTAAGATGACTTAATGGCACGAACGACATTCCCACGGTGGGAATGTTTTATTCCCAGGCCGGGAATATATTGTTCCCAAGCTGGGAATAAATAGTTCCCAGTAAGGGAACATTTGACGCAAATAAAGCAAGGTTTAGCACAAATAAGGCGGCATTATTGAAAATTAAGCTTGCATTATTGACAGAAAACGACAGAGTATTAACGAAAAGTGGTCCATCTCTCCCGTCGGATGGTGCCGAGCCCTTTAAACAAAGGGATCTTGCCATTTTCATCTCTCCCGTCATCTCTCCCACGTCTCTCCCAAATCACTCCCGTCATCTCTCCCGTCGATACACCTAAAACGAGTGTCGACGTCTCAACCGACTGCCTACTCCGCAGATTTGATTTTAACAATTGAGAAAAACTTGGAAATAATTTAAGAAAAGACTTGCATAACTCAAATAAATTACGTACCTTTGTACCATCGAAAAACACGCTGTGAAAAGCGCAACGAAACTGCTACAAGGAGATGGCAGCAAGGAGATAGAATAATCTTTTGAAGAACATATATTATGGAGAAAAACATGACCACAACTGGTGAGGCACTCGCTGCTTCACAGGAGGTAACGCTCGTCATTGAGCAGTTCCTCAACGAGAACTACCGCTTCCGTAGGAACGTTCTGAACGGAAAGGTAGAGTTTGCAATCCTGCCCAAGGAAACTGGGGCAAAGCTCTCTGGCGCCTCTGATGAGGCTGAATTGATTTACAGGCCGTTGACACAGGCTGCTCTGAACAGCATCGTGATTCGTGCCAAGCGCGAACAGGTGCTCGAAAAGGGTAGTCCGAAAACGGAGATTACGGAGTATGTGCAGTCGGAGGAGGTTCCTGAACACAATCCCGTTCAGGGCTTTCTGTGCAGTCTGCCCAAATGGGACGGACACAATCACATTGCCCGCATCTTCTCTCGCATTCCAGGCATCACGTCCGAACAGCTGAACTATCTGACCATCTGGCTACGCTCGGCTGTGGCCCACTGGATGCAGATGGACATGCTGCACGGCAACGAGTGTGTGCCTACGCTGATTGGTGCGCAGGGCTGTGGCAAGACGACCTTCGTGCGCCGTTTGCTGCCTCACCATCTGCGCGAGTACTATCTGGATCACCTGAACCTGTCGAACAAGTTCGACAAGGAGATGGCGCTGACGAACAATCTCTTCGTCAACCTGGATGAGCTCGACGCCATCCGTCCCTCTCAGCAGTCGTCGCTGAAACAGACGCTGAGTGTCAGCAAGGTGAACGGACGTCCTATCTTCGGACGTGCCCAGGAGGACCGCACGCGATTTGCCTCGTTTGTGGCAACTACCAACAATCGTCATCCGCTGAAGGATGCCACAGGTTCGCGTCGCTACATCTGCATCCTGATTCCTGACGGACAGATGATTGACAACACGGGCGACATAGACTATGGTCAGTTGTATGCGCAGGTGACCTACGAACTGCTGGAGCAGAAGGCGCCCTACTGGTTTAACAACGATGAGGTGGCCCGCATCCAGCAGCTGAACCAAGATTTCATGGAGAAGAAGGACCTGGGTGAGATGTTTGTGGCCTGCTTCCGTCAGCCTCATGAGGGCGAGGTGGTGAAGATGATGAACTGTGGTGAAATGATTAGCCTCATGCAGAAGGACTATCCGTCGCTGCAGAACACCGTTGGCAACAAGGTCAGGCTCGGAAAGACCATCTCGGCCCTTGGTTTCAAGCACAAGGAACATTCTCATGTGGCTTACTACGAGGTCGTTCCACTGAAGGCTGCATGAGGGGTGATGGGAGAGATGAAGGAGAGATATGGGAGAGATGAAAAAAATCTCTCCCATGCTGAAACCTCTTTGTACAAAGGCGATTCCAACGATTGTGGGAGAGATGAGAGATTTTTTTTGAAAAAGTCAAAAAGATAAGAGATAATAGATAAGAGTTAAGAGATATGGAAGAAAAAGAATTGAAAGCGAAAGACATTCCTTGGGGCTATGCCCGATGTTTCAACGATGCTTGCAAGCGCAAGGACACCTGTATGCACTATTTAGCCAATGTGTTGACGAGCCCGCAGGAACGGCATATTGGTCAGGCGGTGTATCCTACGGCTTGGCAGGATGGCGAGTGCCACTGTTATTGCGAGAAACGACTGGTGAGGAAGGCTTGGGGATTTAGTCATCTGTATGACAATGTGCCGCGTCACCAAAAGGCGGAGGCCCGCCACTGTGTGCGTTTATACTTTAGCGCCGGCATGGGTCCTTACTATCGTTACCATCACGGCGAAAACAAACTTTCGCCCAAGCAGCAGGATGACATCATGCAAATCCTATCCCACTTCTGCAGTACAGAGGGCATCCATTTCGACCACTACGAAACAGACTGGGACTTCGGATGACAGACAACATCCATCTAAGGTGTTTTCAACCGATTAAACAATGAAAATATACACGAAAACCAACTTTTTCTTGGTAGAAATGCAACAAAAAAGTTGGATTTCGTGCTATTTCTGGAAAAAAGTTGTATCTTTTGCACCAGATATTCTGTTAGAAACAGTCGAAATGAACTCAAATATGAGATTTCGACAGATTCTGACAGAAAATCTTTTGTTCAGATGGAATAATTGAAACAGAAAAGGGCCAGATGAGCTTGCGAGATGTAGGATATCAGCTTCAAACGGTTAAAATTGATTTAAATTACACCTTATTTTAAAAAGATAATAGAATTTTTTGTATCTTTGCAAATGCTATCTGCCCGTTGCGGCAACGATGTCATCTGAGGACGACGGAGCCGCAGGGCGGAGCACTACATATTGGAAAAGCGACACTGTACGCTTTGTTTTTGGACATTTGAACGTAGGAAACTCAAATCTCAATCAAAGACAAACGCAGAGGTGACGCCTACGGATGTGTATATCATGCGCAGCCGGAGTGTGCCGAGGGCTAACAGTATGCCCTCACGCACACTTTTGGGTGCATTGTATATATACCGTCTGAGGGTATCGAATCTGTTCGTTCTATTGAGAAGGCACTTCCTACGGCCTAAATGTCGGAACGGGCAGAAGGAGATACCCTCGTTCTTTTCTGGTATGTAGTCAAACAAGACGGGCAATCATATAAAAGTCTGCTTATTGTGGGTATCTGTAGGCGCATGACATAAGAGATACATGGACAATCTGCATTTATACCACGTGTTGGAAGGGGCACTTAGAATGGAAGATCAATTCTGTGCCGCTGATGGGCAATTGATAAAGAACAGCATCGTTGAAGCAGCACTTTCACTTCAACCGAATTTGATAAGACTACTACTGGCTAACGAAGAGCTCGCTGCTTGTTTTTTTACTGATGTAGAAGGCGTGAAGGTTTTTGACAAAGTGAAGTTCCAACGCTTCGTGATGAACAAGTCTTTCTTGGCTGACAGCTATACCTCATATAAGAATAAAATTGGGCTTACAGATGAGGATGGTAGATACGTTAGTGAGAGCCGTGAGGTGGTTCTTTCCTGGCCATACAAAGATTGCATGCTTGAAGGAGGACAGACAAAAGAAGATGCCAGGCGTGACGAAATCTTCTGGAGCGAAATACTTGCACCTGATGCCATCAATCGACTGACTGAGCCTAAGGTTTTTACGGAATTCAAGAGGTTTGATAAGGATGGAGAGCATGATGTAGAACATTTGCTCTCTACTGACAATCTTATCATCAAAGGGAATAATCTTCTGGCCCTCTATTCTCTCCGCAAAAAATTTGCTGGTAGAATAAAACTGATATACATAGATCCTCCATATTATTTTGTAGCAAATAAGAAGGAGGATACCTTTAACTACAATTCGAACTTCAAACTTTCCACTTGGTGTACTTTTATGAAGAACCGATTGGAGATAGCCAGAGAATTACTTAGTGACGATGGGGCCATCTTTGTGCAAATCAGCGATGACGGCGTTGGTGAACTGCATCTCATTTTGAAAGATGTATTCAATAATGATGGAGAGAACAATTTCATTAACAAGATAACTGTCAAGACAAAATCGCCTTCAGGATTTGCCAGTGTGAATCCTGGAGTTTTTGAGACGGCAGAATATATTCTTGCTTTTGCAAAGCACAAGTCTCAATGGAAATTCAATCAGCAGTATGTGAAATCAGAATATGATGCAAACTATGCATTTTATATAACCAACCCAGACCAGCCTTGCTCTGATTGGGTGTTTGAAAGAGTTGATTCTCTTGTTGCAAAGGAACTGGGATATTCTGACAAAAAAGCAGCTCTAAAGAAAGTCAACGAGCATCTTTTCATGCAACTCGTAGGTGATTTTGCCTTGAAGAATAAAGAACGTGTATTCCGTTTGACTGCAATTAATGATGATGCAGCAGCTGAAGCCGTAGCTCTAAGAGAACAATCGCGATTAAACCCTGAGGCTATCTATAGCCTTGAAAGGCCAAACAATTACACCTTGTATGTAACGAAAGCGCAAGAAATCGCATTCTACTCAAAGAAAGTTAGAGAAATAGACGGTGAGACAACTCCTAGCATGCAATTAACGAACATGTGGACGGATATTTCATATGAAGGTATTGCAAAAGAAGGGGGTGTGAAGTTAAAAGGTGGCAAGAAGCCAGAAAGGTTGATTAGAAGAATCATAAACATGGCATCCAATCCTGGCGATATTGTTTTGGATTTCTTTTCTGGTAGCGGGACTACAGCTTCTGTAGCATACAAAATGGGGCGTCAGTTTATAACTTGCGATCAGCTTGACTCTCAAATAGAAATGTCCATGAAACGCCTAAAGAATGTTTCTGTTGGCGAACAATCGGGAATCAGCAAACTTGTCAACTGGCAAGGTGGCGGTTCTTTCATTTATTGTGAGTTAGCCAAAGCAAATGATATATTTGTGGACATGATACAGACTGCAACTACTACTGATGAGTTGAAGACAATTTGGACGCAAATGAAGGAAACCGGATATCTCAGTTACAAGATAAATATTGCTACAATCGATGCTAATGCTTCTGACTTTGAAGCTCTCTCTATTGAAGACCAGAAGCGTTTCCTTATAGAGTGCCTTGACAAGAACATGCTCTACGTACCCTTCAGCGATATTGATAGTGAGGAATATGCTATCAGCGAAGAGGACAAGCGTTTAACTCGTGAATTCTACAAAAAGGCATAACGATGGCAATAAAGGAATTGTTCTACAGTGGGCTGATGAATGGTACGATAAATCGCGTACCACTGCCCGACTATTTTGAAACGAGTCTTTCAAGAAAACTCAGGCCATATCAAGTAGAGTGTTTTCGGAACTTCTTGATGTATATTGCTAACGACTTCGATGGCAAGCAGGCTCGCCCTCATCTGCTGTTTCACATGGCAACAGGTTCTGGCAAAACATTGATAATGGCTGGTGCAATGCTTTATCTCTACGAACAGGGTTACCGCAACTTTCTGTTCTTTGTAGATAGCACTAATATCGTAGAGAAAACAAAGGATAACTTTCTCAACGCTGCATCAAGTAAATATCTCTTTGCACCACAGATAGCAATCAATGGGAATCGGGTGGAAATCAGGAATGTTGACAACTTCCAGGGTGCGGCAACAGACTGTATAAACCTCTGTCTTTGCACTATTCAAGGGCTTCACTCAGACTTGAACTCTGAAAAGGAGAATGCGCTGACTTATGATGATTTCACAGACCAGCCTGTTGTCTTGATTTCAGATGAAGCTCACCACATGAATGCCTGGACCAAACGCGGTTCTAAGACGAAAGAAGAGGAACAGCACATCAAGAACTGGGAACAGACTATAACGAACATTTTCAACAAGGATAACGGTGCTTTGCCCAACATCTTGCTGGAGTTTACTGCTACTGCTGATCTTTCAGATTCTGCCATTGCCCAGAAATACGAAGATAAAATCATCTTTGACTACCAACTCAAGAAGTTTCGCGAGGACCGATACTCGAAAGATGTGGAGGTGGTAGAGACCGACCTCGCCCCACTTGACAGAGCGCTTCAGGCAATGATTCTAAGTCAGTATAAGCGTAAATTGTTTGCTAGCATAAGGCTGAACATCAAGCCCGTTGTGCTATTGAAATCCAAGACCATCCCAGACAACAAAGAAATATATACTGAGTTCATAAGTGCCGTTTCAAGGCTTGACATAAACGGAGTGAATAGGATACGGGAAAGGGCCAAGGATGATTTGAAGGCAGCTTTTGACTACTTTGACGCACATGCCATCTCTGCTGAGAATTTGATACTTGAGCTAAAAGAGGAATTCGCAGAAGAACGTCTCCTACTTGTAGATGGGAATAACATTTCTGCGGAAAAGCAACAATTGCTCAATACGCTTGAAGACCCATCGAATGGTATCCGTGCTATCTTTGCCGTAGATATGCTCAACGAAGGCTGGGATGTGCTGAACCTGTATGATATTGTCAGGCTATATGATTCACGTGTAGTGGAGAACGGAAAACCGGGCAAAACGACTATTCAGGAAGCCCAGTTGATAGGGCGTGGAGCACGATATATGCCTTTCGCCGACCCTAGCCATCCTGAGTTTGAAACCGACAAACGAAAATACGACGGCGACGCATCGAATCCGCTTCGCGTGATAGAGAAACTGCATTATCATAGTGCCCACAATCCACGTTATATTCAGGAACTCAAGACTGTACTCAGAGAGAAAGGAATCATACCCGAATCAAGAGTGCAACTCGACCTTTTCCTGAAAGACGATTTCAAGGGAAGTCGCCTTTACCAAAAAGGTATCGTGTTTACCAACGAACGAAAACCGCTCGCACAATTGGAAGACGATGGAACCATAGGCTGTGCCATACTGAAAAAGACATTCAAGGTAGTTATGCCTACAGGTAAGATGCGTTCTGGTCTTATCTTTGGCGATGCTGCACCCAGTGAAGTACTGACGAGTGTCATCATTAGCATAAAACTAGAAGAATTGGGCAAGCATATTATACGAACGGCTCTAAACAGTTTTTCAACATACAATTTCAATTCGCTGAAACAACTCTATCCGCAACTCAAGTCGTGTAAGGAGTTTATCGAGAGCGACAACTATCTGGCAAAACTTGCAGTCAAAGTGAACGGTAGCCAAACATCGCTTGCAGGCTACACACAGGAAGACAAGCTGTATATTGCCAGAATGGTGCTGAAAGAGTTGGAACCCATGCTACGGACCAGAGGCAGAAGTTATCGGGGAACAAAAGAATTCAAGCCATCAGAGTTCAACACGATATTCAGAGACAAGATATCGCTGAACATCTCGATACCGGCCAACGGAAATCAAGAGTTCGGAAAATCGATGAAGACACCGAGCAATCCAGAATATGCACTCGACCTGCTGAAAGTCAAATGGTATGCCTATAATGACAACTACGGCACATCCGAGGAGAAGGCTCTTGTCAAATATATCGAGAGCAAGATGGAGAAGTTCGAAGAGAAGTACGACGAGATATATCTTGTGCGCAATGAAAAGGACTTGAGGATATATGACTTCGCAGAAGGCCGTCCTTTTGAGCCAGACTTTGTCCTGTTCCTCCGCGTAAAAGGTTCGAAAGACAAGTATGACAACCTTCAACTCTTCATAGAACCCAAGGGAGATCATCTGCTTGTAACTGACAAATGGAAAAATGATTTCTTGAAGCAGATAAAGGCGATGGCAGAAATATCCTGGTGTACCCAAAACGATGATTTCTGTGTTTGGGGTGTTCCTTTCTTCAATGAAAAGACGAACACAGATTTCGTGGCGACTATGGATGATGAAGTTTTAGGATATATAGACCAAGAATCCGAGGCCCAAGAAGACAAGCCCCAAGAAGACAAGGGGACGCTGACCATACCAATCTACAACGAATATCACGATGGTTGCTTACCGCTTTATTCGTTCCAGGTAGCCT
>JAEEVA010000028.1 GCA_016286995.1 Prevotella sp. | reverse complement strand
AATACTAACTGCGGTAAGCATGCTCATGCGCACTGTCTTTACCAGGAATGAATTCTTTTTCATTGTTCTTATTTTTTGTTATACTTATTTTCTGTTTGAGCTAAAGCTCGAAACCGCTTCCGCTCGAAATAGCTCGAAATTCTTTCGGCTCTTTACTCGCTTATTCGCGGTTTTGCGACGGCAAAGGTACGGCGATTTGTGGCCCGTTCCAACAAAAAGGATGATTTCCGGCAGAGAAGCCTATGGTGCATATACGACATTTGCGACAGAAACGGCAATCCTTGCCATAACTGTCGCAAAACCCACAAAAAAGTCAGCCTCACTCCCATTGATTCCTTTGCTCCAAAAAACAGTGAAGGGACCCGCATTGCTGCGAGCCCCTTCACTGTAATGGATACTTATAGCGCCCTCTGGCTAATAAACGCAATAATTGTGTTACGACTAGAGTTTAGAATTCCATGCTGAAACACTTTTTGGAAGGAGATGTTTACTAAGGAGAATACCACCGTTCACCTGTTCCAGCTCGCTCATTGAAACCTGCTCCTTGTTTACATTCATTTTCTTCATAATCTTAATGCCCTTCCGGGACTTGGGTTTTAATTTTACTTATTATTATTTTATTAATTCTCTTGTTTGCGACGGCAAAGGTACAGCGACTTTTGCCTGATTCCAAAAATTTAGGCGAAATCTTCTCTGAGTTGTTGCGACAGGGTGGGAACGAAACGACATAAGTGGTCTATAGGGCAAAATCTTGTCGTTTTCCAGCAGAACCGCCGCAAGGTGGCGTTCATCAAGGCCTGACAGTAGAAAACGAAAAAATGCGGCAGATATGGTAAACCATGCCATAACTGCCGCAAATCGGTTGTTTCATCTTATTTGTCCCATGCCTCGTAGCTGATGTTGGCATTGGGGAACATAAACTTGATCTTGTCGTAGCAGCGCTTGCGGTTGTAGTCGTAGGTCTCAAGGTCGTACTTCTGATAGTTCTTGTAGTCCTTGACGTTGAAGTTATTGTTCCACAGATCCACCAGATTCTGCTGCGTATTCTGCTTGAACTCTACTTGCGGCAGGTAGATGCGGTTGAAGACGTATTTCTTGCCATCTTTCATCGTGAGCGTTACCTGCACATTGACTTCCACTGGGGGTGCGATGCATGAATTACTAGAAGCGCTAACCGCCAACTGAGGTTCAACAATGCACTTCTGTTTTCTTATGCCCATACCATATACAACCTGCGGGCTACCATTCACCTTCTCTATCGGAGCATAAATACAATATTCTGTGCCCTCAGGACGATCATTCCAGCAATTTCTGTAGTAGTAGGAGAGTATCTCACTCTGATTTGCCTGACCCCATGTTATATACTTACTAGCTATCTTCCCCATATCTCCCAATCCGGTATTAAAACCAAAAGTATTAATCTTATTCAGGTCTCGGTCTTTGAGTCCGAGGAATTTCCGATATCCGTCGGTGCCAGTCACCTTGTTGGCGAAGCGGGCGCCAGGGAGGACATCCACCTTCATAGATTCAATCTGACCTTCTGGGAAGATATCATGATTCAGCTCCACCTGAACACTGTGAGGGTCGAAGAACCAAATGCATCCGAAACAGGGAATATCGGCTTTGGCATCTTTTTCATCCTTCCATGGGACGTTATAACCAGCTTGCATCTGATTGGTCATATAGATGAACGGAGCCGTCTTCAGGTTCCACACGCCCTGCCCCATGTGCGAGTTCTTCAGGTCGAACTTGGCCATCTTGATATGGAGAGCCGACGGGAAGCCCTTGGCAACCTGTGCCGACTTGATGATACCCTGCGTATCGATGTTGCCGGTCATGCCGAGGCTGATGGTTCCATCGAGGCTGGTTCCGTCTCCGCCGCCGAAGATGCCTGCCATAGCCGCACCGAGACCCAGACCGTCGGCCAGTCCGCTGAAGGCTTCTACGGCGGTCGCTTTCTTGAAAGCTACACCGCCAGATATAAACTTCCCGACAGAGGCGATGCCTGTCATGATGCCGTTGGCGCAGTCGCCGCCAGAGAGACCGCCGGCGGAACTAAGGTTGATGGTACCGCTCAGTTGACCCGTCAGGGTACTCTGCAGCGTCACTGCCGATTTATCCTGCGTGTGCATCGTCAGCACGATTTCGTCTTTATCGGTGATCATGTGATTGGTGTTATAGTTCGACATGTCGAAGTCGAAGGCCCACCATCCCTGGTTTGGCGTACGTGCGTCGGCACCCATCTCGTTGCACCAGGGCATCACGAGGTCGTGCATATTGCCCTGATCATTCTGGTTGATGGCGCTTTTGTCGGTAATGGTTCTGTCCATGGGCACGCCGTATCTCCAAGGTGAGCGATAGGCCATGTTGTCGGTCACGGAAATCTCCCAGAAGTGGTCGCCGCCGCCGCTGAAGTCTTCGGGAATGTAGTACATCACGCGCATCATGCCCGTATATTTGTTGTAGAAGAAGATGAGGTTGGCGTTAGCGTCCTGGTTGTATCCGCAATAGTTGAGCACCATCTCCCATCCGTTTTCGGGGGTTGTCTGGTCCACCAGCGCAGAAGGGATGTGGCTCTGCACGCTCAGGCTGTTGTCCACCTTCGAAGCCCAGGGCAGTGCCACCTTCTTATAGCCTTGGCGGGCCAGGAGTCCCCAGTCGTCGCTCGACTGTTTGTCGTAGAGGTAGATGAAAGCGTTCTGGCGCCAGTTGTCCTTCGTGAATTTGTTATTACACGCCAGATAATCCTCGTCGTTGACGTTGTCGTAGCCGCCGAGGCCACGGGTCATCGCGGGCTGTTCAGGCATGGTGTCGAGGTCGAAGTCATCGTCCTGGCAGGATGTAAAACCAGTGAAAGTTACTGCGGTAAGCATGCTCATGAGCACTGTCTTTACCAAAAATGATTTCTTTGCCATAATCTTAATTTTTTATTTGTTTATACTTTGTTTCTTAATTACGACGGCAAAGGTACGCACTTTCCAACTTCAATCCTACAATTCTTCATTTTTTCAATTCTCCTTCCTATGGTGCATATACGAAATTTGCGACAGAAACGGCAAACCTTGCCATAACTGTCGCAAAATCCTTTTATATCTCTCACAATAGTTATAACAACGCCACGTCTTGGATATGCCGGATGTCATGGCTTGTCTCTGGCGTGCCGGTGACGGCGATGATGTCAAAGCGTATCTCCTTCCGTATCCGATTTTCCTTCACGTAGTGGTTGATGGCCAGCTGCAGACTCCGTTGCTTGCGGAAGTCGATGGCTTCTTCGGGGTCACCGAAGATGTTGTTGCGGCGCGTCTTCACTTCTACAAATACAACTACGTCATCATCTTCTGCGATGATATCCAGGTCTCAATTGTCAGGAATGCCGAAAGTGAAAAGAGCCAGTTCTTTTCGATGCGATCATTGATTTTGTATGCAGCAGTACGGGAATGTAAATCTATCCTGGCCTTCTGCCATGCTTTGTCGAAGTTGGCAATGAACGTAGGACGCAATTTGAGAATTTCCAATGTAATATGAGTGGCTCCCATCTGTCGGTATTGCATCAACTCAGAGAACTTATCGCGTTCTTCCAGTGTGTGATGCTGTTTCTCATAGGTCAGGAATATAAGACGGGAGAAAAGAGCGATGTCTGCCGTAGGGATTTCCTGTCCTGTCAATATGATGCAGGAATCTACGTGCGACTGTTCGCGCTTTTTATCCTTGTCCATGTTCATCCTATAGCGTCCGATTCCTGCCCATGCGTCCTTCATCAACTCTACCTTCTTTATGTCGATACCATTTTTGTATTCATCAACATGGACAAGCATGTTGCTTACGCTGGCTATAGCATCAGCCAAGGCTGGAACAGTTGCCGTTTCAATATTCAGCGGCTCGTTGCCAGTCATGAAGAACGACATCAGTGTCTCTGCCAGTTCAGTCTTACCAGAACCTTTAGGGCCGAAGATATTCAATAGAGGCAGACATGCCGTCTTGCCCATGACTATATCACGAAAGAGCGTAGCGATGTAGAAGCTGATCCCAACTTTTGCATTATCCCCGAATACACCGATAATCTTGGCAAAATAGTCGTGCAGTGAGATATTGGAGGTGGAAAGATGGCAATACTTTTTCTCATTGGTATATAATACTGTTGAGTTCTTATAGAGCTGAGACATAGCGGGAAGGTAATAATTGCCAGAATCCAAGCGGACTATTCCAAGTTCGTCCACCGGTTTCCAGATGCCTTCTTCCAGCGCACCATTACAGAAGCAGAAGAAACCCTGCGATTGCCAGCCAAGTTGTTTCACTTCCACAGCCGTCTCTGTAACTCTGGCGAGATACCGTTGTAGTTGTATCAGAGCATCCTCACCTGCCAGCCAAGTATAGTTGCCGATACCCAATAGCTTTTTACGGAATGCCCTTGCCGAGGTCATTGCGTCCATATCCAACTCTATTATTTCCCTATTGTTCCCTGTTACATCGTTTGCGATTTCAAATAATCGAACAGGTCGGATGTCGTCTTTAATATGAAACAGCGGCTTCAATGTGAAGTTTGACCATTGTACTTCGTCACCGTTTTTGTTGAAGCCATAATAGCATCCATGCTGAACGGTAAAACCGAAAGACCGGAGCATGTCAATGCCACCTTCCTTATTCTTCTCAGAGATACGTTCCTGCTGGCGCTTCTTTGCGGAATTGTAAGCCTGTCGCCAGATGGTCTTGTTGCCGTCCATCTTAGCCAGTTCCGTGATGTATCGCTCCAAAACGGCTTCATCCTTGATACACAGGAGCAGATTGCACGTTTCATCGATAACCTTCTGCTTTTCCTCAGTAGTCCCGTTTTTATCGAACTTCTTCTCAAATGCCCATAGCAAGAACTCCCTTTCTTCCAATTTGTTGAGGTCGGTCTTGTCGCTGAAATACTCATCGGGATCAATCTTCTTTGGCTGTTCTACGCTGAGGTCATTGGGTATCTCCCTGACACTGACGGTAAAACCCTGCTGCATAGCAAGGGCTCCGTTACGTATAACGTTACAAAAGCCTGCACCGAGTTCTTCCCCGTCTTTCGGAATATCTGAGTCTGGAATAAAGCAGAGGGTGCAATCCTGCAAGCGATAGTCTTTCAGTTTCTGGAACTGATTGACTGTCCATGAGCCACCAAGGGAGGCTATCGTATTGGATATGTCGAGCGATTGTAGTTTCATGACATCAGGAGCCCCTTCCACCAAGAACAGTTTTCCCTGCTTCTTAGCCGAACGTATGGCACTGTCGATGCCGAAGATGGAATGAGACTTGTGGTATAGTTCGCTATCGGCAGAATTGAGGTATTTGCAATCGGCATCTTCATCCAATGCCCGTGCCGTGAATCCCTCGATATGATTGTATCTGTCTCTGATTGGAATCATGATACGGTTTCTATAGACGCAGTATAGCGAATGCGTCTTCTCACTCAGTTTCAGGATGCCCATCTCTTGCATCAGGTCAAGGCTCAGTCCTGCCTTCGTCGCAAAATCAACAACGGAAGACCAGTCTTTGGGAGCATAGCCGATACGTTGCTCCTGGCAGTATTTCTCATCCCATCGGTTAAGCATATAGGCTTTAGCAGCCTTGGCATCTTCCGTGTCTTTCTGAAGCTGTTCAACGAAAAAGGTGTTCAACCTATCGTTGATGATACGCATGGACTCCAGCTTCTTGTATCTTTCCTCTTCTTCGGGTGTGGACTTCATTTCATCATCCGTCAGATTGTGGCCCAGTTTATCTTTCAATAGTTTCTTCACAGCCAAAGGGAAGGAAAGGTCATCCTTCTCCATGACAAAGGTGATGACATTACCACCTTTGTTACAACCATGGCAATACCAGAGATTCTTAGCCGTATCGATGCAGAACGATGCGGTGTCCTCATTGTGGAAGGGACAGCAGGCCCAGGCTCGATGGCCTTTAAGTTTCAGAGTAATACCATAGTCTTCTGCCACTTCCGCCAAATCGACTTTATCGAGAACTTCATCAATGTATTTCTGATCAATCATTCTATAAAAGTATTATGCAATTATATAATGGATTACAGTGTTTTGAGTTCATTGCGATGCTCATCAATGAACGCTACAATCATAGCTGCGGCAAGGGCACGGATAGGAATGTTCGTCTTGGCATTGGCCCGGACGAACTCAATACGCTTCTTGACCTCGGTGGGAATCCACACTGCAGCACCTTGTCCCTTCACACCCGTATAGTCTTCGAGCAGTGCCGTAAATCGTTTCCATTCTCTGGCTTTGCACTTTGACGATGTGATTTCATCTGTTGCTTCAGACAGGACAGGGCTGTTGTTGATAATCTCGTTGACGCTCTCGGCAAGGCTCTTACCGTTACTATTCTTGGAATGCCATGGATTCACCATTTGATTACTTGTATTCTTTCCCATAATGTCTATTGTTTATTAATTTCTTCAATGATTCTGTCGAATGCATGCTCTACGGCGGCATACTGGTATTTGTCGAGAGGATAGAGGGTGGAGTATCGCTTGATGACCACGCTCTGCTTGATTCGTGGAGTGACTGTTCCGAGTTTGCCAAGAATGGAAATAGTCTCATCCCTCATCTCGCGTTCATGAGCCTTACCCTCTGTAGTGTTAATGCGGTTAGGCAGAAATACCAGACGGGCAGATGTCGTCTGTCTAATGACAGAAACGAAGATGCCTGTTGCATCAATCGTGTCAACATCATAGGACATGGGGATGACAATCAGATCTGCCATCGAGTAGATGATGGAGAGATTGTTGTCGTTGAGATTACCTGGGCAGTCAATCACGATGATGCTGTCTTTCTGGCGCAACCTCTTCATATCGGCTTTCAACTTGCTTGCATCGAGCGTGTTGAGTTTAATAATCTCCCAAGGAATCGGATGCTCAGGATCTGTTTCAAGTTCACGCTCACGATGCCTGCTCAAAGAAGCCTGAAGGTCTGCGTCCACAGCAATGGCCGGAAATCCTTTCTCAGTCAGATACTCAGTAAAATGGGCTGAGGTTGTAGTCTTACCGACTCCACCCTTAATATTTGAGAATAATACTATCTTATTCATAATTTATATTATATACTTCTATTATGTTTTTATATAACGGCAATGGAAGTCAAACCCGCACTTTTGCGGCACGGGCGTGGCTCCTAATGCTTGTTTTCACAGAGCTTATTGATGTCAGCAATTCGATAGAACACCTTACGGCCAATCTTGACAGGCACGAGGTAATCCTTCTTCTCCCATAGCCATAATGTAGTGGAACTGACACCGATCTTGTCCATAACTTCTTGTTTGGACAATAGTACACCTTCGTCTTCGTGGTCTTCGGATGCCTGAGCGGCTTTCTCTGCCAACAAACATTCAGATAGTTCGCGTGCGAAGGCGATGGCACCTTTCTCCGTTAGAGTAAGGGAGATGTGGTCACCGCCCTTAGAAATTGCAGACACGAGTCGCTTGGCAAACAACTCACTTTCTTCACTTGGCTCAAAGTAGCCAACCTGGTTGGCATCCTTTGCAAAAACATTATCTTTAATCATATCAAATTGAATTGAAAAATCTGGCTGCAAAGGTAGCCCTTTAGATTGGTAGTATTTGGGAATGGTAGGAAACTTGGGAAATAAAAGAATTCCGTATACAACTGAAAGTCAGTATTATACGGAATTCTTGACTGCTAAATAATCTTAAATTCGGGAATTGCTGGAAATAATTGGGAATGTGATTCTGTTTATCCTTGGTTCAGGCCATTTTTAATGGCTGTTTGTATGTCAGAAGCAAACTCAATATTGGCTTTACTTGAATTCGAATTGATATAATGATGGTGGTCGTAGGTGTCACGACCAATATTGAATTTTTCAAGGATAGTATTAATCCAATGCTCAGTAAGACTCTTTCTATAGATATGTTTTGAGAGCTCACATATCATATAACAGATGCGGCCATCTTCACGATTTCTTTTCTTTATTTGTGGTATTGGCTCCCTGAGATTCATTAGCAAAATGAAGTCCGTACACCTGATTTCATGAAAAAGCACATTGTTGCAAACTCTCCAAACGAAGGTACAAATGGCAGAGTCGATTAAATCAAGTTCTTTGGTGGTTTCCTTTAATAATCTTGTCATACGCCACCCTCCTTCTTGATTTCCGTTATGTCATTTATGATGCATTGGCTTACTGCAGCTAATTTATTAGCAAGAATATCCAATAGCGTAAGGTCAAAGCTAATAAGGCCTATCCATTTGTTTCGTGCTTCAATATACTCATCGTAAAGGTGCTCATACTTTTTCTTTAAGGCTTTGTATTGCTCATTTGTAGCGTCGCACTCTTCTTCAACTTTCTTTATCTCTTCTTCTGAACACCCACCATAAAACATGCTGTCAAGACTATTACTGAGACTTGAATATTTCCTCCATAGCTCATTTGCCTTTTCACTTTCAGTTCTCCATAATTTCTCATATGGATCAACAATCCATTTATAGACCGTCTTTCCTTCAAAAGAAGAAAACACAGCAGCATTGGATTTGAGTATCTCAGTACATTTCTTTGATTCTGTATTTAACAAGCATGCATCAGTGTATAACTCATCAATATTTTTGTGGGCTTCTTGTTCTGCATCCTCTATTAATGAATTCGTATCCTTATTATTTTTATAGGTTTCCCATATAGTCTTTTTCTCTTCAAGGCAAAGAGAACCTTCCCGAACGTATTTCCTTAACAATCCGTTAATGATATGAAACCCTGAAACTGCATCCAGTATTCTATTCTTCATGCTCTTGTGCCTATATAATTATTTCCCAAAAACCGCCCTTATCTGGGCCAACACGACGGAGGTATTTGCCACGCAGGTAGTTAATATTGCTACCAACTGCTGTATAGCTTATCCCTAATACCGTTGCGATTTCTGATTTCGAGATATAAGGGTTCTCAATCATCAAGCGTAACATCGTGATTCTGTTTTCTGTCAACTTGTCGCCATTCAATTTTGCCTTTTCAACCAACTTTTCAATCAACCCAGGACGGCTTTCTGGTAACTTTTCTGGTAACTTTTCCTCGTTTTCTGGTAACTTTTCTGTCAACCCATGAGAATTATCTGGTAACTCTACAGTTTGGTTTCTGTTCGTTTTCTGTGACGTTTCTGTGACGTTTTCTGTGACCTTCGGTACAGTAATCTTCAGGATGAACTCGTCGGTTCGGAAAGATGGAGCCTTAGCACCATTGGCTTCCTGCTCACGACAGATACGATCAAGGCCCTCGCCAAACTCCTTCACATAGTGATATGCTTTGAGGAATGCAGCTATCTTCGGATTACGAGAGAAGTGGGTGGTTCGGATATTTGAAGGCTTTACCAGTCCTGGCAATTTGCCAGGCGATTCAAAAACAAGGCGGTCATCGAACATCTTGATTTGAATCTCAGTTCCTTTGATGTTGTATGCTCTATGGCAACAGGCATTTACGGTCATCTCTTGTATCACGAACTCAGGATAGTCGCGACGAGTAATGAACTGGCCATGCTGTCCGAGGAACGTATGCTCACGTACCTGTGTCTCCAGATACTCAATAGTCTTCTTAACTTGATTCAGGATGGTTCCTTCAAAGGTGACATCCTTGATGACGTTCATCTCTGCACCCACCTTCTCGTCAATACCTTCGTATCTGATAAAACGGGTACGGCCACGAGGAAAAAACTTCTGAGGGTTCTTGCCAAAGAGCAGGATACAGGCGACACTGACATCCTCCTCACCTTTGTTGTTGGTCGTCACAAAGTTGTTGTTCTCGCGCAAGTACTCCATTGGCGACTTTCCATATCCCAGCAACTTGGCATAGTCAGCAACGGCATCCATGTCAATGTCATCAACCGTGGCACCATAGACAGCCGTGTCCTCATAAGAACGCTCGCCTTTGTCGTACATCAGCTGCAAACGCTCCTCGAATGTCAGTTTACGGCTCTTGTCGCCAACACGGATATAGGCTTCATCAGCCTGATTGGTATGCAGGAACATGCTGGCAGGGATGTCTATCAACAGTATTCGGTTCTCATTCCCATGCTGGTCTGTGCAATCCATGTAGCTGCACTTGACGGGTATGGATGGAATACAGAAATCGAAGGGGACGCGCAACAGTTCGTTCAGTTTCTCCGCATATTGATTAACGCCCTCAATTCTTCTGGTCTTGTCAGATATGCCGATTGCCAATAAACCGCCATCAGCATTAGCCATCGCCACGATGGGTATTGCCAATGCCTTGGGGTCTATCAGGATGCTCTTCAGGTCAAACGTCTGACCTTCTTTCCCTATCCTTATTTCTTCTATCGTCATCATTTGCGTGCAAAGTTACTACTTTTTCTTCAAAATGCTATACCTTATTATATATAGTTAACCTTAAATCCACTCTTAACCAATTAAGTCAATCACGCTTTTCAGTGTTTCATCCTCAATTTTACGGTATCTCTTGAATGCTCTGGAACCATCCACGTGGCCGGACATCTTACCTATCAGATTCGGATCGGCAACCTTGAAGTAGGCGTTTCCGATGAAAGTACGACGAGCCAAGTGACTTGATGCAACAGTATCGATAGGCACCAGTTCATTTTCTCCTGTTTTGGGATTGCGGATAATGACATTGCGAGTAATACCTGCCAACTTGAATATCTTCTTGATGGCTATATTGTATTTCTGAGCAGTGATGAACGGGAAGAGTAGTCCGTTCGTGCAGACACCTTCGTACTTCTTGACCAATTCAAGAGCCTTGGGATGCAGAGGAACACGTGCCTGCATAGCTTGTTCTCCGTTGTCCTTGGTCTTGTGTGGCGTGTATACCAGAATACCATCTATGATATTCCCTGGACCTAACGTCAAGAGGTCACCAACACGACAACCTACGAAACACTGGAAGATAAAGATATCCCTTTGTATGCCATAGCCTGCAAGGTTGGTCTTGTCGATGCCTTTTCTTTCTTCCTCTGACATGTTCTCGTAGGCAGCGACAAAGTCTGTCTCTGCAATCTTGTTCCTTTCTTCTATAGTTATATAATAAGGTGTACCGACCTTCTCAGTCTCAATCTTAATGCCATCAAACGGACGATTCTTTGTCAGTTCCTCTTCGTAGAACCAAAGGAAGAGCGATTTTAGTCTCTTGGCTCCTTTGATAACCGTGTTCTCTCCACGATCCTCCAGCTTGCAATTTCCTTTAGTGACACTGGCAGGGTATTCCGTAAGTAGTTTCTTAAACAGATCTTTGTGTTCTGTGGATAGTGTGTATTCGTGCCGGAGATAGTCAATGAAGTCCTCTATATCACTCCTGGTGACTGTATCAATATCGAAGGTGAAGTCACCGCGATTATAGTCTGTAGCCCGGATGAAACCTTCGAATCTTGCAACTTCTCGCATAAGTACACGGAAGACTTTGGCATGGGTGTATGCCAGATGTCTTTTAGTAATATACTCTTCGACCAGTTCGTAAAATGTCTTTTTCTCCTCAGCCTTGACGATATATTTGTCAGGATGGTTGTGTCTGTCTATTACTAACTGAAGCCATTCGCTTGTAAGGTTTGCATCTTTATTGTTCTCGTATGCTTCGATGATTGTTTTCTTCAAAGTGTCAAGACGGTCTGCGAGTTCGCGGTGTTGTTTGACTTCGGGCGTCTCTAAACGCTGTTTGATGACGATGGTACCGCTTTGTCGAAGGACATAGTGACTTTTCTTTGCCTTTTCTTCTGTGGCCGTAAGCAGATTGCCAGGAACTTTTATTCCTATGCTTTCCGTCTTGGCTCTATCGATGTAGTACTCAAAATATTCTGGATTGATGAATATACCACTTTTAGCCCTCAAATTGAACTTGGAACCTTGGAAGAAACGGATCAGCACTTCACACATACCCGTCTCTTTCTGTACCTTACTTGAAATCCTTAATTCTATCTGTGCCATAATATATGTTTTAATTTCTGGGTGCAAAGATACTATAAGTATTCCAAACCACCAAGGAATTTTTGGCGTATTTTTGGCGTGATAATCTAAAATTGGCGTGATTGCGTCTGCTTGACTTAAAATGAATTATGAGTGTAACTAATTGATATTAAATTAGATAAAAAGAAATTGAAATTAATTGAATTTAATGGTTTTTAAGCGAAGTAGGGCAGTAATCCCGACAGAAAGAGTCCAAGTTACTGTTCTTTCAGTAGCTTGGATTTCTTTTTTTTGTCTTCCGTTTACCCATTTCGCTGGATGATAGGGCTGTATTAACAAAAAATAATTAATTTTTTTTTTGTGTTGTCATCACTTATTTGTATCTTTGCACCCAATTATAATAATTGACTGAATTATGAGAAGAAAGTTAATGATGATGCTTGCCCTGCTACTGATAGTAGTGGGAGCGAAGGCGACATCGACGGCACAGGCTGTCTGGGTGGAGGGTAACAAGACGCTCTATTTTATTTATCAAGAGACTGTTGTCAAGAAGGGCGATACCTTTGACACCAAGACCGTAACCGACGTATGGAGCGGAACCGCAGTCACCGCCACAGGTGAAAGCACTCCGGGGTGGCGCAATATCCGGCGCGACGTGACCAAGGTGAAGTTCGACAACAGCTTTGTCAACGTGACACCCACGAGCTTCGATAGCTGGTTCTGGGGCTTTGAAAACGTGACGGCGTTCGACGGCCTGAGCAACCTGAAAACTAGCGAGGCCACGACGATGAAGGCCATGTTTTACGCCTGTTCTTCGATGAAGTCCATCAATGTCAACACCTTTGACATGGGCAAGGTGACGACGGTGCAGAATATGTTCTGGGGTTGTGACAACCTGAAGACCATCACCTGCGACAAGACGTGGAACTACGACGAGGAGCATTCGTCAAGCATGTTCTGGGCCTGCAGGAATCTGAAGGGTGCCCGGGAATACTCGCGCGAGACGGCGTTGGACTACAATGCCACGATGGCCAACCCCGTGACGGGTTATTTCACTATGACGGACGGCACGGTCATGAGCGGAGAGGGTACGGCAGACAAGCCCATTGAACTCTCGAAGGCGCTGGAATGGGATGTGGTCGGCAACTACGTGGCCGCCGGTAAGGACTGTAGCAGTCTCCACTTCCAGATGTTGGACAAATTCACGGTAACCACTGTGATTGGTACGAGTGCTCACCCCTTCAACGGCACTTTCGACGGCAACACCAAACTGCTGACTGCCAATATTGACGGTGGAACTAATATACATACGGCCCCCTTTGCCCACATCGCCGGCGCCACCATCAAGGGTGTGACGGTTGACGGAACCATCAAGGGCGGAAGACACACTGCAGGATTGGTAGGTAATGTAGTGAGCGGTACGAATATGGTGACCGACTGCTATGTGGTCAAGGGCACCACCATCACGACCTCAGATTCCCATGCCGGCGGCATCATCGGCCACGGCCAGAGTGCTACACTGACCGTTAGTGGTTGTGTTTTTGAAGGTACAGTGAAAAAAGAAACGGCGGCTGCCCTATATGTTGGAGCCATCGTGGGCTGGTGTGACACTTACAGCGGCATCACTGTCAGTGACTGCTTTGAGCTGGGCACCTATACGAACTTCACCAATAAGGGCATGAACTATAAGTGGACTACCGGTAGCAGCGGTGAGACCTTTAGCGGCTCACGCTGCTACAGCACCAACGGCCTGGGTGGAGCGACACAGGTTTATGAGATTGACGGTGCTGAAGATTTGGCTATTCTCACACCCATCAGACAAGCCTATCCCACCACGCTGACTTTCTACGGTGACAACAATCAGAACGGCGGACTTTGCTTTAGACAGATTGACGAGATCTATGAAGGCATGATCTGGGATATTGACTATGAGTATTATGCTGCAGCAGGCGATGTGGTGAAGTTCACCGCAGAGACTTCCAACATCACCGTGAAGGATGCAGATAATAACAATGTCGCTGTCTCTGGTAGTAATACGGATGCTGATCCCCTGCAGTTCACGATGCCTGCCAAAAAGGTGACGATGACTGCTAATGAGATCACGTATGCTTACGCCATCTGGTGCTCGGGCAACGCGACACTGTATTTCGACTATACTAAAGATGATATCAAGGCCGGTAACACGTACAAAGAACAGACCGTTACCAGTGTTTGGAAGGGCAACGATGTCCTGGCTGTCGGATGGGGCACACCAAAATGGAACAGCATCGCCAATTCAGTTACTACTGTGGTGTTTGACGCCAAATTTGCCGATGCCCGTCCCACAAGTCTATACTGGTGGTTCTGCAATATGTCGAACCTCACTAGCATCACCGACCTTCGCTATCTGAACACCAGCGAGGTGACCAACATGAACTCCACGTTCTATGGCTGCCGAGCGCTCAGGACTCTCGATTTGGACAATTTCGACATGGGCAAGGTGACCAATGCCACCAGCATGTTTCGGAATTGCCAGAGTTTGACCACCATTTATTGCAGCAAGTCGTGGAACATCGGCACCTCTGAGAATATGTTCTCCCATTGCTTTAATTTGGTCGGTGCCGTACGCTACAGCGAAGACGAGCCCGACGGCGACATGGCGAACCCCACCAAGGGTTACTTCACCCAGCCGGATACGAAGGTCTACGCCCTCTGGTGCTCGGGCAATGCGACGCTGTATTTCATCACGTCGGAGAGCGCAATTCATCAGGGTGATACCTATAACGGACAGACCATTACGTACTTATGGAATGGTAATGACGTGATTAAGACAGGCTCTGAACATCCTCAGTGGTTAAATGATGGACTCAATGTACAGCCCCTCCATGTGGTCTTCGATGCAAGTTTCACCACCGTCAAGCCTACAAGCCTGTACGAATGGTTTAAGAACTTTGCTAATTTGGAGGATGTCACTGGACTGGATTATCTGAAGACCAACGAAGTGACCACCACCGTACGAATGTTTGGAAATTGTGTCAAGCTCACCACACTCGACTTGAGCAGTTTCGACATGAGCAAAGTAACTGACATGACCGATATGTTCCATGGATGTGTTTTATTGGCTACTATAAAGTGTAATGATACATGGACACCGGCATCTTCTTCCGATATGTTCTCTGGTTGTACTAGTTTGAAGGGTGCCGCGGATTTCGACGCCGGAAAGATTACCGCCGCGATGGCAAACCCATATACCGGTTACTTCACCGCCACAAAGAATGTCTTCGAGCTGGCAAGCACCGAGGATTGGGACCAGTTGGCCGCCTACGTAAACGCAGGTAACAGTTGTAAAAATATGAGGTTCACCATGACGAAGGACTTCAAGGCCGGTAAGATGATTGGTACGGACGACCATCATTTCCGGGGCACCTTCGACGGTGCCGGCTACACGCTGGAGGTTGAGTACGGCAGCGAGGAGACGCCCTTCAATCAGGATCGCTGCGCCCCCTTCCGCTATATCGGATACGGTGCCAGGATTGAAAACCTCATCGTGACGGGCGACATCTACACCAGCGCCAAGGGGGGTGCCGGCGTCGTGTCTCAGACCTATAACGAAGCCACGCTCAGCAATATCCTCTGCACCGTCAACATCCATTCATCGTTCGATTCATCGACTATTCAACCGTACGACCCCGCTTCTCACGGCGGTCTCATCGGCAATGTCAACGGTGACGAAAAGGGTACAAAGGGTACGACCATTGTGGGCTGCTCGTTCCAAGGTTCGCTGCTTGGCGAAAAATCGGATGGTGTCGGTGGTTTTGTCGGCATCAAGGGCTCAAAACCCTACCTGACCATCTACGACAGCTTCTTTGCCCCGAAGGAGGTGACGATGTCGGGCAGCTACAGCAACACCTTCAGCCGTTATGCCAACACGGAACCCGGCGACGGCGCTTTAACCATTGGTGATATTTGCTACTACACCACCACGCTGGGTACTGCTCAGGGACAGAAGGCTCAGGTGATTAAAGACGAGTCGGAGAGCTGCTACATCAAGAACATCAGCGACTACTATAATGTCAGCATGATCATCACCCATACCAACGGTACAACGACAAAGACCAGTATGATGGCGTTCGTCGTTGATGAGATAGACGACGGCGATATCGAGGGCGAGTATCAGTGGCTGGCAGCTTCGGGTGGTAACGTCTATTTCGAATCGACAGCTATCGATCTTGCCGCCAAGGATGCTGACGGTGCAACGGTCGAACTGACGGAAGACAGCAGCCACAACTACCACTTCACGATGCCCGCCAAGGACGTCACCATCACGGGCGCCGGCAGTTTGGCATACGCCATCTGGTGCAACGGCAACAAGACGCTCTACTTCGACTACTCCGACACCAAAGTGAACATGGGCGAAAGCTACACAGGAAAATACGACGATCAGACTGTTACCCAGGTGTGGAGCGGCAACGACGTGGTGAACATTGGTTGGAGCATACCGAAATGGAGCGACTTCGCTTATTCAGCCACTACGGTGGTATTCACCGAAGCCTTCAAGGATGTGAAGCCTACGAGCATGAACCGCTGGTTCTGGAACTTCAAAGCCCTGACATCCTTCACCGGCCTTGCCAACCTGAACACCAGCGAAGTGACGGTGATGAACTCCACGTTCTACGACTGTGATGCCCTGACCCGCATCGACGTCAACAGCTTCAGCGTGGGCAAGGTGACCAATGCTTCGTCAATGTTCGGTAACTGCGATAACCTAGAGACCATCTTCTGCAACGATACCTGGCCCATCGCCACCACACAGAAAATGTTCTATAACAGTAGAAAGCTCAAGAGTCCCAACGCCACTTACAGCGACGACCATATCGACGGCGCCATGGCTAACCCCAACACCGGCTACTTCACAAAGAAGGAGCTGACGCTTGCCAACGCTGCCGACAACAGCAATGAGATAGAGAAGTTCGAGGGCATTGAGGACGTGAAGGTGATACTCACCGGCCGTACGCTCTATCGCGACGGCAATTGGAACACCATCTGTCTGCCCTTCGACGTGACCATCGACGGCTCTGTCCTCGATAAGAATGGCGTGGATGTGAAGGAACTTGACGTCAATGGAACGTATGAGACGAACAAGAAAACTGGCTTCGAGGAATCTACCGGCACGCTGTATCTCTACTTCAAGAATGAGGATACCAAGCTGAAGGCCGGCACGCCCTACATCATTAAGTGGAACGATGTTGAAAATGACGACATTATTAATCCTGTATTTATTGGTGTAACCGTCAGCAGTAAGACTGCAGGAAGTGTCACTAGTGAAGATACCAAAGTCAGCTTCGTAGGCACCTACGGCTACCAGTCGTTCACCGCAGCCGATCATACCATCCTCTTCGTCGGTGCTGAAGACAAGCTTTACTGGCCTGAGAATGGTGCCAATATCGGTGCCCAGCGCGCCTACTTCCAGCTGAACGGTATCACTGTAGGCGATGTCACTGGAGGTGCTCACATGTTCTTCCTTGATGACTCAACAGGCTTGAGTGAAAAGGTCATAGTGAATAGTGAGAACTTTGGTACCGCCACAAGTTGGTACACCCTCGATGGTCGTAAGCTCGACGGTAAGCCGACGACCAAGGGTGTCTACATATACAACGGTAGAAAAGTGGTGATGTAACATCAGCAAAACTCTTTGATACGCGAAAGGACCTCCCTTTCGCGTATTTTTTTGTATCTTTGCAGCAGAAAAAGTTAAGAATTAAGAATTATGAAAACGTAAACTATGAAGAAACTGCTTTTTGCTGTTGTTGCCGGCATGATGCTGGCAGTGCCTGCTCAGGCACAGCTGCTGCGGACTACCGTAGCTCAAGGAGAGATTGAGGGTGTGGCTCACGAAGGTCATGCCTTGTATAAGAACATTCCGTATGCTGAGGCTCCAGTGGGTAACCTGCGCTGGAAGGCACCTGTGGCCAAGAAGCCTTGGACGGGTGTGTATAAGGCCGATAAGTGGGGCGACCGTCCCCCGCAGCCCAACGATCCGAACAACAACGGCGGGGGTCTTCCGATGAGTGAGGACTGCCTGTATCTGAGTGTGGAGACACCAGCCAAGACGGCTGCCGAGCGCCTGCCGGTATTCGTGATGATTCACGGTGGCGGTTTTGCCACGGGTTCTTACAGCGGTACCCAGGAGAGTTTTGTTCGCGAGGGCATCATCTATTGCAGCATCGAGTACCGTCTGGGTGTGCTGGGATTCTTGGCTCATCCGGAACTGAGCAAAGAGTCGCCAAAGGGACTGTCGGGCAACTACGGCATACAGGACCAGATTATGGCCCTGCAGTGGATTCACGACAATATTGCGGCCTTTGGTGGCGACCCGGAGAAGGTGACCATCGCCGGTGAGTCGGCTGGCGGCATCTCAGTGAGCATGCTGTGTGCCTCGCCGCTGTGCAAGGGACTGTTCCGTGGTGCTATCAGTGAGAGTGGCAGCTCATTCTGGCCCGTCAGCGACCAGCGTGGCGACAATTCGGCCATGGTGACGATGAAGGCTGCCGAGCAGGCTGGACTGGATTTTCAAAAGACATTAGGCAAGAAGAATCTGAAGCAGCTGCGTCAGATGCCTTACGAGGAACTGCTGAAGCAGCAGGGTGCCGGCATGGGACAGTTCTGGCCGATTGTTGACGGCTACTCCATCATCGACGACCAGTATAAGCTGTATGAGGCAGGCAACTACAACGATGTCAATGTGCTCATCGGTACCAACTCCGACGAGGGTTCGATGTTCTCACGCCCTGCACCCGTTGCCGATTACGAGAAACGTATCCGTGACAACTATGGCGAGTTTGCCGACCAGATGCTGAAGCTCTATCCTGCCACGAACGAGCAGGAGGTGTACTTCGCCTCGTCAGACGTCTTCCGCGACGGCAGTTTTGCCTGGGGAACGTACGCTTGGGCCAATCTGCAGCGCAAGACGGGTAAGGGCAGCGTGTATATGTACTACTTCGACCAGAATTCCAAGAATACCATCATGCCCAGCTTCAAGGGCGGTGCCAGCCATGTGGCCGAGATGCCTTTCTTCTACGGCTATAAGTTCGGCTCTGGTGAGATGACACCCGTTGAGCAGCGCATGGCCGACATGATTACGCGTTACATCATGAACTTCACCAAGACTGGTGACCCCAACGCTGAGGGATTGCCTTACTGGACGGTCTACGAACAGGGCAAGCCGACGGTGATGATTATGCGTGAGGGCCTGCATTTGGACAAGGTTCAGAACCAGCCTCAGTTGGACTTCTTCGAGGCGTTCTTCAAGAGCCGCAGGCAGTAAACCACGAATTGAACGAAGTCACGTAATGACACATAACGACATAAAACTGAATAAAAATCAATAAACTGAAGACTATGAAAAGAAATGTATGGTTACTGGTGTCGCTGATGGCACTGATGGTGGGCTGTGGTTCACAAGTTGAAGACGAGAAGAGTCCTGTGCTGACAGTTGAAGGCGGTCAGATTCAAGGTGTAAGGGCAGAGAATGCCGGCGTGTATGTGTTCAGGGGCATCCCTTACGCCGCAGCGCCGATTGGCGAGCTGCGCTGGAAAGAGCCGCAGCCCGTGGTGGCATGGGACAGCGTTCGCTTGTGCGACAAGTTCGGACATCCCGGCTATCAGGCCGTGCACTATCCGGGCTTCTATGCCTCGGAGTGGGGCTATGGCGACGAGGCACCCTATAGCGAGGACTGCCTGTATCTGAACGTATGGACCAAAGCACCCGGTGAGGTGGGCAAGAAACTGCCCGTGGCCCTGTGGATTCATGGCGGCGGCTACCGTGAGGGCTGGGGCTCGGAACCTGAGTTCGATGGTCAGGAGTGGGCCTCGAAGGACGTCGTGCTGGTAAGCATCAACTATCGTCTGGGTATCTTCGGCTTCATGACCCATCCCGAATTGTCGGCAGAGAGTCCCAACCACGTCAGCGGTAACTACGGCATTCTGGACCAGATACAGTCGCTGAAATGGGTGAAGGCCAACATCGAACAGTTTGGCGGCGACCCCGACAACGTCACCATCTTCGGACAGAGTGCCGGTGCTGGTAGCGTGCGTACCCTCTGTGAGAGTCCGCTGGCCCGTGGCCTGTTCCACAAGGCCGTCATCATGAGCGGCGGTGGCATCAATGTGCCTGCCAAGGACGGTGAGGAAGCCAAGCCTGCCACACCGATGGTGAAGTTCTTTACCTATAATCCGACACTGGCCGAGAGCGAGGCCGAGACGAAGAAGGTGATGGACTGGGCCGGACTGACCGACCTGCAGAAGCTGCGTGCTGCCTCGACAGAGATTCTTTATACCATTCCGCAGTTGTATAACATGGTGAACAAGACCGACGTCTTCCTGATGCAGCGTCCGATTATTGACGGCTACGTCAGTCTGAAGTCGTTCGACGAGGCCACCCGCGAAGGCTCTATAGCCGATGTACCGTATATGATTGGCTATACGCTGAACGATATGGGCTCGATGGGTCCTGGCATTGCCGAGTTCTGTAAGGTTCGTCAGAGTCAGGGTGCCAAGGCGTGGGCATACGAGTTTGCCCGCAAGCTGCCCGACGATGGCAAGCATCCTGAGATTACCACCCGTTTGAAGGGCGCCTTCCACTCAAGTGACCTGTGGTTTGTGTTCAAGTCGCTGAAGCATTGCTGGCGTCCCTGGACACAGGGCGACTGGGACCTGGCCGAGAAGATGCTGACGGCATGGTCGAACTTTGCCAAGTATAGCGATCCTAATGGCGAGGGTGAAGGTCTTGGCTGGGAACCATGTACGACGGAGAAGCCCGAGTTCATGCGCTTCAAGCTTGACGAGAAGGATGTAGAAGCCTCAGACATGGGTGATTTTATGGTTGATGACACAAAATAAGTGTGTACTATGAAAAGAAGTGTATTATTTGGCCTTTTTGCCTTGGTGTCCCTGGCCATGTCGGCACAGCCCCGTGTGAACGACGACGGCACGGTGACATTCCAGTATAAGAATGCGTCGGCTACGAAGGTGCAGGTCGATGTGCAGTTTGCCGGACGTCACGACATGACACGTGGTGCCGACGACGTGTGGACAGTAACCCTTGGTCCTGCGGCCCCCGACATGTATCCCTATTGCTACATTGTCGACGGTGTAAGCATCATGGACCCTGAGAATCCTCAGTATTTCCCTAACGAGGGCTTCAAGAACAGCTTGCTGGAGATTCCTGCCAAGAACGGCAGTCTGCCTCACGATATCACCAACGTGCAGCATGGTCGCATAGAGTATGTCAGCTATTACTCTAAGACGCTGGGAGCTACCAACCATGCCGTTGTCTATTTGCCACCCAGCTACAACCCGATGGGCATGCAGTTTAACATGGGCGACCAAAAGAAGTATCCCGTCTTCTACCTCATCAGCGGTACGACCGATACCGAGGAAGTGTACTATAAGGTTGGCCGTGTGAACTATATTCTCGACAACCTCATTGCCAGTAAGCAGGCCAAGGAGATGATTGTGGTTATGCCCTATGGCAATCCCATGAAGCTGAAGTCACAGGCAGCACCCACGACGGTGCCGGGTGCTACCACCAAGGAACGCGGTGAGGAGATTGCCCGACAGATGCGTTTTGGTGGTGACCCCTTCAGCAAGGATCTCATCAATGACCTGATGCCTTATATTGAGAAGAACTACCGCACGAAGAACGACGCCGATTCCCGTGCCATCGGCGGTTTTTCACGGGGTGGCAACCAGGCGCTGTTCAATGGCCTGACGAACCTCGACAAGTTCTCGTACCTCTGCTCCTACAGCTCATTTACGTCGACCGACATCCCCAATGTCTACGATCAGGCTGACGACACGAACAAGAAGATTCACCTGTTCTGGCTCGGTGTGGGTACCGACGACTTTCTCTATGGCAATGCCCGTGACTACATGGAGTTCCTTGACAAGAAGGGCATCCGTACCGTCAAGGAGTTCACTACCGACAAGTACGGTCACACGTGGATGAATGCCAAATACTTCCTGTCGAAGACCCTGCCTCTGCTCTTTAACAAGAAGGCTGCCGAGGCGGCTATGAAGGATGGCCAGCCCGCTCCTGCCGCTACTGGTAAGGAGCAGCAGTTCACGCCTGGCGTAATGGCCCGTCTGTTCCCGAAACCTATCATCTCGCCGGAGTACAGCGAGGCGGGTACCACCTTCCGCTTTAAGGCTCCCGAGGCCAAGAAGGTGTTGCTGGAGTGCGAGATTTTGCCCGACGATATTGAGATGCAGCGTGACTCCGACGGTGTGTGGTCGACGCTGCTCACTGACTATCCCTTTGAGACCTTTAAGTATTGCTTCATCGTCGATGGTACGCGTGTTGCCGATCCCAGCAACATGTATCTCTCACCTGACGAGGGCTTCAAGTTCAGCGTGGCCGACAACCCTGTTTCCCCCTTCAACTATGCCTCGCAGGGTGATATCGAGCATGGCCGTGTAGCTTATGAGCTCGACCGCATGGAGGCTTGGTACACATCACCCATGCCTCCTCAGATGATGATGCCCGTCTTCATCCAGCTCCTTCCTGGCGACGGCGATACCATGGAAAGTTGGTTTAAGGTAGGTGGTGCCGGTGCTATTGTCGACCGTCTGATAGCTGATGGCAAGACTAAGCCCTGCATTCTCACTACCAGTAGCCTCGATTTCATGCAGGGTGGCATGCAGATGCCTGGCTTCAAGATTCGTACCCTGCGTGCTTCCGACTATCCCACATGGAGCCAGCGTCGTCGTGCCCTCGTGAAGATGTTGCTGGACATCGGAAAGGAACCCGCTCCTGAGATGCCTCACTTTGGCGGCTTCGGTGGCGGCGGCGGCTTCGGTGGCGGCGGCGGCTTCGGCGGAGGCGGTGGCTTCTAACCCTCGTGCATGACCAAATCAAAAGATAATGAAACGAATCAACTGCTTGCTTTTACTTTTCTGCTGTGCCGTGTGTCTCATGGCACAGCAGCTTTCTGACTTAGGACAACTGAAAGTCAGCCGTGTGGCCCGTAATGCCGTGCGCATTCAGTACACTACAGGACAGGTTCAGAACGACCTGCCCGACTGGCTTTACGTCAAGCATGACGAGGTCAGCGATTGCGACCTGTCCGTCAGTATCGATGCCAGCCAACAGCGCCTCTCCATCAAGGATAAAACGGGTAGGGTGGTGTTTACTGCTACCCGTCACGAACTTTCCGACGGTGTGGCGACGCTGGCCTTTGCATCGCCCAAGGACGAATGTCTGTTCGGCCTTGGCCAGTTTCAGGATGGCTACAGCAATGTGCGTGGCCTGTCGCGTCGGCTGACGCAGGTGAATACGCAGATTAGTCTGCCCATGCTCATCTCGAGCAAGGGCTATGGCATCCTGTGGAACAACTACGGCATGACGGAATACAATCCCTGCCGTGACAGCGTGTCCCTGACGGTTCTGCCGTCAGGAGCCACCCCCTCTGCCTCTGAGGTTGTGAACGTCACAACCACCGAAGGCGGCAAGCGCGAGGTACGTCAGCGCCATATCTTCCAAGCCACCATTGACGTGGCAGAAACCGGTGACTATGCGCTGTTGCTCGATGTTGATCAGAAGATGGCCCGTCGCCATCATCTCTGCATCGATGGTGAGGAAGTCATCAACATGCAGAACCTGTGGCTGCCACCGACGGCGTCGACCATCGTCCATCTGACGAAAGGCAGTCATACGCTGAGTGCCGAGCTGACGAAGGACGACAAGCCCGTCTTATATTATAATAAGGTATGCGACGAGACGGTGTTCCGCTCACCTGTGGCCACTGCCGTCGACTATACCGTGTTCGTCGGTTCCGCCGACGAAGTCATCGCCACCTACCGCGACTTGACGGGCCCGTGTCCGCTGATGCCGGCGTGGGCCTTAGGCTATATCCACTGCCGTGAGCGCTTCCATAGCTCACAGGAGATTCTTGAGACGGCCAACCGCTTCAAACAGGAACAGATGCCCCTGAGCGTCATCGTTCAGGACTGGCAGTATTGGGGCAAGTATGGCTGGAACTCCATGCAGTTTGATGAGGAGTTCTATCCCGACCCCAAGGCCCTGACCGACAGTCTGCACCGCATGGATGTCCGGTTGATGGTTAGCGTGTGGTCGAAGATAGACAAGAATTCCGAGGTAGGCCGTCAGATGGAACGCGACGACAACTATATCCCCGGTACCGACTGGATAGACTTCTTCAATCCCGATGCTGCTGCTGCCTACTGGAAGAATTTCCGTGAGCGATTGGTGCCGCTAGGCATCGATGCCTGGTGGCAGGATGCTACGGAGCCTGAGAACGATGACCTCGTTGGGCGCCGCGTGAACAATGGACGCTGGAGTGGGGAACAGGTGCGTAACGTTTATCCTCTGTTGGTGAATAAGACGGTCTATGAAGGCCTGCTCTCAGCCAATAGCCCTCGCAACGCCACACTCTCAAAGAGAAAAAAGCAAACAGCTAACAGCCCCATGATATTGACCCGTTGCGGCTTCCCAGGCATCCAACGCTATGGTTCTGCCCTGTGGAGTGGCGATGTCGGCAACGACTGGGAGACCTTCCGTCGGCAGATTGTGGCCGGACTGGGTGTTCAGGCTGCCGGAGTGCCTTGGTGGACCTATGATGCCGGTGGCTTCTTCCGTCCTGGCGACCAATACACCAATCAGGACTATATCGAGCGAATGCTGCGCTGGATAGAGACCAGCGTCTATCTGCCGCTGATGCGTGTGCATGGCTATATGAGCAATACCGAGCCGTGGAACTACGGTGACGAGGCCAAGCAGATTATCGCCCAGTGTCTGAAGGAGCGTGAACAGCTGCGTCCCTACATCGAACGGTGTGCTGAGCGTATCGCCAAGGAGGGCTATACGCTGATGCGTCCCTTGGTGTTCGACTTCGCCGACGACCCAGTGGCGCTGCAGCAGAAATACGAATACATGTTTGGGCCGTCGCTACTCATCAGTCCCGTTACCGAGCCTGGCGTGACCGAGTGGCAGACCTATCTGCCCAAGAACAAGGACGGTTGGACGGACTACCGTACCGGACAGCATTATGAGGGTGGCCAGACCGTCACTACGGCGGTCGACAAAGCCCATATCCCCGTGTTTATCAAAGGAAAAGACAAGATATGAGAAAGCTATTAACCATTGCCCTGCTGTTGGCAGGCATCACCTGTCAGGCACAGGATGTGAAGATAGAGTTTATCACGCCCAGCATCGTTCATGTCGTGAAGGGCCAGCCCACGAAGACGCTGGTCATCACGGCTCAGCCTCAGAATGTGGCAGTAACCCAGAAAGGAAATACTTGGACCAGTTCTGAATTGACGGTCAAACTGAATCCGGAAATCCAAAGCCTGACCTTTATGACGAACAAGGGCAAGGTGCTCCTGAAGGAGGAAGGCTGGAGTCTGATACGGAAGACGATAGACGAATGGGAGGTCAGTCAGACTTTTCAGCTCGACAAGGATGAGGCCATCTACGGTCTGGGTACCATCCAGAACGGCAAGATGAACCGTCGTGGCGAGAAGAAACGCATGGAGCAGTCGAACCTCGAGGACTTCCAGAATGTGCTGCAGAGCATCAAGGGCTGGGGCATCTATTGGGAGAACTATTCGCCCACGCTGTTTGAGGATAATGCCCAGGGCATGACGTTTACCTCCGAGGCCGGACAGGGCGTCGACTATTATTTCATGTATGGCGGCAGTGCTGATGGTGTCATAGCCCAGATGCGCTATCTGACGGGTGACGTGCCGATGTTTCCGTTGTGGACCTATGGCTATTGGCAGTCGAAGGAACGCTATAAGACCGCTGCCGAGACCGAGGGTATCGTCGACCAGTACCGTGCCCTGCAGGTGCCGTTGGACGGTATCATCCAGGACTGGCAGTATTGGGGCTCCAACTATCTGTGGAATGCCATGGACTTTCTGTCGGAGGACTTCTCCAATGGCAAGCAGATGATAGACAATGTTCATGCTAAGCATGCCCACTTCATGATATCCATCTGGGCCAGCTTCGGTCCGCAGACCCAGCAGTTCCGTGAACTCAACGAAAAGGGCCTGCTGCTGCCTTTCGAGACATGGCCGCAGAGTGGTATCTCGCATATCTGGCCGCCACGCATGGACTATCCCTCCGGCGTGAAGGTGTACGACGCCTTCAGTCCTGAGGCCCGTGCCATCTACTGGAAGCACCTGAAGCGTCTCTACGACTATGGCACCGATGCTTGGTGGATGGACTCCACCGATCCCGACTTCTTCAATCCCCGTGAGTCGGACTATGCCCACAAGGTGTATGGCGGTACCTGGCGTTCACAGCGTAATGCCTTCCCGTTGGAAACCGTGAGAGGAATATATGAGGCACAGAGGAGCCTCACCCCCGACCCCTCTCCAAAGGGAGAGGGGAGTAAATACTCTCAAGATGGAAAAGCAGCGGATAAAGTAACTACTCCCCTCTCCCCTTGGAGAGGGGCTGGGGGTGAGGCTAAGCGTGTCTTCATCATGACCCGTAGCAGCTTTGCCGGCCAGCAGCACTACGGCTCAAACATGTGGAGTGGCGACGTGAATTCGTCGTGGGACATGCTGCGCAAGCAGGTGCCTGCCGGTCTGAGCTTCTCGCTGACGGGCAATCCCAACTTCAATACCGACATCGGTGGCTTCTTCTGCAATGCCTACAATACCCAAGGACCGGCTTCGGCACCACGTAATCCGCAGTTCCAGGAACTGTATGTGCGCTGGATGCAGTATGGTTTGTTCTGTCCCGTCTTCCGCAGCCATGGTGCCGATGCGCCCCGTGAGATCTGGCAGTTCGGCAAGAAAGGCGAACCCGTCTATGATGCCATCGAGAAAATGATCCGGCTGCGTTATCGCCTGATACCTTATTTATATAGTACGGCCTGGCAGGTGACTACGAACAACGACAGCTACCAGCGTCCGCTGTTCAGCGACTTCGCCAGCGACAAGAAGGTGTGGAATATGACCGACGAGTTCATGTTTGGCCGCAGCATCCTGGCTGCCCCCATCGTCGACCCGCAGTATACTGAGGAGAAAATAGTCCGCACCGATGCCATGACCGGGTGGGACAGGGAAAATGATAAGATTGAAAAATTAAAAAATGGAAGTAACAATCAACTTCAATCTTTCAATTCTTCAATTTTTCAATCCTCTAAGACAGCAACAAAGTACCTGCCCAAAGGTACTGCTTGGTATGACTTCTGGACTAATAAGCGCTATCAGGGCGGTCAGACCGTGACGCTGACAACCACCCTCGACCGTGTGCCGATGTTCGTCCGTGCCGGCAGCATCCTGCCTTTAGGACCTGAGATGCAGTATGTCGGCGAGAAGTCGTGGGACAACCTCGAAATCCGCGTCTATCCCGGTGCCGACGGCCAGTTTACGCTCTATGAGGATGAGGGTGACAACTATAATTATGAGAAAGGCATGTACAGCGTCATCCGGTTTGCTTGGAATGACAAGACGCACACGCTGACCATCGGCGAGCGTCAGGGCAGCTATCCTGGAATGCTCTCCGAAAGAGCATTCACAGTGGTTTGGCCTGACGGCACCACGAAGACTGTCAACTATAACGGAAGTGAAGTGAGAATTGATAATTGACAATTGATAATTGAATTTATGAAGAAAGTGCTTCTTACGATGCTCGTCTGCGTGACCACGCTGTCGGCGACGGCGCATGGCATTGCTACACCCTCAAAGAGAGAACAACACAAGCTATGGTATGGCGCGCCAGCCAAACGCTGGTTGGATGCCCTGCCCATCGGCAACTCCCACCTCGGCGCGATGGTGTATGGCCGTACTGACGTCGAGGAGATACAACTCAACGAAGAGACGTTCTGGAGCGGTTCGCCCCACGACAACAACAGTCCGGAGGCTAAGGCCCACTTGCAGGCCGTTCGCGATTCGGTCTTTGCCGGCAAGGAAGAGGCCGCTCATGCCATTCTCGACAAATATTTCTTCAAAGGTCCCCACGGCATGCGTTTCCTGCCGTTGGGCAGCGTGAAGCTGGCATTCGACTATGATAGCAAAGAATCCCCTGCCATTTACCGCCGTGAGCTGAACCTTGACGATGCACTGAATACCACCACCTACATCATCGGTGGCGTCAAGTACGAGCGTACCGTCTTTGCCTCGCAGGCCGACAACGTCATCATTGTACAGCTGAAGGCCGGCAAAAAGGGCAGGCTGGCGTTCGACGTCAGTTTCGACAGCCAGCTACACGCAGAGGTCTTTACCGTTTCTGAGCATGAAGGCATCAGCGGGACAGTCAACGAACTGGCTGCCGTTGTCGACGGTGTCGAACAGGAGGGCATCAAGGCCGGTCTGAAAGCCGAGTGCCGCATCATGGTGGAGTGTGATGGCAAGGTGGCACGCAAGGCCACATCGATAGCGGTGGACGACGCTACCACCGCGACGCTCTATATCACTGCAGCCACCAACTACGTGAACTATCACGACATCAGCGGCAATCCCGTGAAGAAGAACAACCAGACATTGGCCAGCATCAAGGGCAAGACCTATAAGCAGCTGCTGAAAAGCCATTTGGAGAAATACCAGGAGCAATTCAACCGCGTGTCGTTAGACTTCGGCGGTAACTCTCTTTCCTCTTCCTTTCCCACCGACATACGCTTGTCAGCCTTCGACGGTACCGACCTCGACCTGGTGGCGCTCATGATGCAGTACGGTCGCTACCTGCTCATCTCCAGTTCACAGCCTGGTGGTCAGCCCGCCAACCTGCAGGGTGTGTGGAACGACAAGAAGAATGCCGCCTGGGATTCGAAGTACACCATCAATATCAATGCCGAGATGAACTACTGGCCGTCGATGGTGGGTAACCTCGTGGAATGCCAGCAGCCGCTGCTCTCCATGATTCGCGACCTGAGCGAGACCGGTGCCACGACAGCCGATGTGATGTATGGCTGCAAGGGTTGGGTGGCTCATCACAATACCGACCTCTGGCGTATTGCCGGACCTGTCGACGGCACCACGTGGGGCATGTTCCCGACGGGTGGCGCCTGGCTGACGACGCATATCTGGCAGCAGTATCTCTTTACGGGTGACAAGCAGCTGCTGGCCGACTACTACCCAGTGATGAAGGGTGCTGCCGACTTCCTGTTAGACTATCTGCAGAAGCATCCAAAGTACGGCTGGCTGGTGACCAATCCTACCGTGTCGCCCGAGCATGGCCCTGTGGGCAAACGCACCACCGTTACTGCCGGCTCGACGATGGACAACCAGATTGTCTTCGACGTGCTTAGCCAGACGGCACAGGCCGCCAAAATCCTGGGCAAGGATAATTCTCCATTATCAATTCTCAATTCTCAATTATCCCAGCTTCCTCCCATGCAGATAGGCCGTTACGGACAGTTGCAGGAATGGCTGTGGGACGGTGACGACCCCAAGGACGAGCACCGTCACGTGTCGCACCTCTATGGACTCTATCCCTCAAACCAGATATCGCCCTATACCCATCCCGACCTGTTTACGGCGGCTGCCAACACGCTGAAACAGCGTGGCGACATGGCTACGGGCTGGAGCTTAGGCTGGAAGATTAACTTCTGGGCACGCATGCTCGACGGCAACCATGCCTTCCAGATCATCCGGAACATGTTCACCGTCATTCCCGACTCGGTGGAGTGGGGTGGTCATGGCGGTACCTATCCCAACCTGTTTGATGCCCATCCGCCCTTCCAGATTGACGGTAACTTCGGCTTTGCAGCAGGCGTCTGCGAGATGCTGGTGCAGAGTCACGACGGTGCCGTCCACCTGTTGCCCGCCCTGCCAGAGAGCTGGTTAGAGGGTGAGGTGAAGGGCCTGCGTGCCCGTGGCGGTTTCATTGTCGACGAGAATTGGAGTGAAGGAGAGCTGCGCTCAGCCACTATCCATTCCACCATTGGCGGCGTGCTGCGCCTGCGTTCCTATGTGCCGTTGCAATTAAAGAAAGGTCCAAAGGGTATCGTGCTGAAAGAAGCTCAGGGCAACTGTCCCAACGACCTCCTGGCACCTGCTGACGTCAAGACGCCCCTGCACTCGCCGGAACTCAAGTCCCTACAGCTCTTGCCCATCCGTCCCGTCTATGAGTACGACATTGAAACGGAAGCAGGAGAAAGTTATGAAGTAAGAAGTAAGAATTAAGAGGTGTTGCCTGACGGCAAGTAAGAATTAAGAAGTAAGAATTAAGAATTAAGAGGTAATTATAATAATATGATGAAAAGAACAATGACTTGTGCCTTGCTGGCACTGATGATGCTGACCGCACAGGCAGCAGAGAGAACATTCCAGAGCCCTGACGGCACGATGGCTGTCACGGTGAGTGACCAAGGGGGATGCCCCACCTACCAGGTAGCCCTGAACGGTACCGTGTTTATCGAACCGTCGCCGTTAGGCGTGCTGATGAACTACGACGACCTGTCGCAGGGACTGATTCTGAAGGACTGTCAGACCACGACGATCCATGACGAGTATTCCCTGAAGACCATCAAGCAGAGCCACGTCAGCTACGATGCTACCGAGGCTGTCTGCCAGTTTGAGAAGGACGGCAAGCCCGCCCTCGACATCATCTTCCGCCTGACGGGACGTGATGTGGCCTATCGCTACAAGATCTATGCCCTGAAGAAGGACATGATGAGTGCCGTTGTCAATAGCGAGGTCAGCAGTTTCGTGCTGCCCCAGGGTACTACCACCTTCCTGTGTCCGCAGGTGAAACCCATGGGTGGCTTTGCCCGTACCTATCCCAGCTACGAGACCCCCTACACCTGGGACGATAAGACCGGCAAGAATGGCTGGGGCGAGGGCTACACCTTCCCCTGTCTGTTCAAGGTCCCCGCGGGTTGGGTGCTGATTTCTGAGACTGGCACCGACGGCAGCTATGTCGGTTGCCGTCTGCTGAACGACGGCGGCAACAAGTACCGCATCGGCTTCCCGCAGCAGGAGGAGCTGAACGGCTGGGGAACGCCTACCGTCAGCGTCGCCCTGCCTGCCACCACCCCTTGGCGCACCATGACCTTGGGCACCACGCTGGCTCCCATCGTGGAGAGTACCGTGGCCAATGACCTCGTACAGCCTAAGTACAAGGCTTCCAAGGAGTACACCTACGGCAAGGGTACCTGGTCGTGGATTATCCGTATGGACCGCAGCTGTAACTACAAGGAACAGAAGGAGTACATCGACTTCGCCGCAGCCCTGGGCTACCGCTCTGTGCTGGTCGATGCCCATTGGGATTCGCAGATTGGCTATCCGAAAATGGAGGAGCTGTCGCGCTATGCCCAGTCGAAAGGCGTAGGCCTGTTCCTGTGGTACAACAGCAACGGCACCTGGAACGATGCCCCACAGGGTCCGCGCCACAAGATGGACAAGAGTGCCGTCCGCCGCAAGGAGATGAAATGGATGCAGGAGAACGGCATCCTCGGCATCAAGGTCGACTTCTTTGCCGGAGACAAGCAGCCCACCATGCAGCTCTACGAGGACATTCTGACCGATGCCAACGAGTTTGGCATCCAGTGCATCTTCCACGGCTGTACGCTGCCCCGTGGCTGGGAGCGCATGTATCCCAACTATGTGGCCTCCGAGGCTGTGCTGGCTTCCGAGAATCTTTATTTCGGACAGAACAACTGCGATGCTGAGGCCAAGAACGGCTGTACCCACGTCTTCATCCGCAATGCTGTAGCCTCGATGGACTTTGGCGGCTCGGCACTCAACAAGCACTATCACGCCGACAACAAGCGCGGCAACACCCGCCGCACCAGCGACGTCTATGCCCTGGCTACTGCCGTACTCTTCCAGAGCAGCGTGCAGCATTTCGCCCTCGCTCCCAACAACCTGGAGGATGCGCCCGCCTGGGCCATCGACTTCATGAAGCAGGTACCCTCCACATGGGACGAGGTCCGCTTCATCGACGGCTATCCCGGTAAGTTTGCCATTTTGGCCCGTCGTACCGGCAACCAGTGGTATGTGGCAGGCATCAATGCCCAGGAGCAGCCCGTCACCGCCAAGCTGTCGCTGCCCATGTGGGCCAAGGGCAGCCAGGTCACCGTCTATAGCGACGACGCCCAGCTCAACGGTAGTGTGAAGACCGTAAAGCTGAACAAGAAGCAGGAGCTCACCGTCACTATTCCCTGCAATGGTGGTGTGGTGATCAAGTAAGTTGTCATTACGGATAAATTATGATCATTATGGCAATTCGTTTCTAATAACCGATTTAGGTTGAAAAAAGTTGGCGAAATCCTTGCATTTCCGCCAATTTTTTTGTATCTTTGCATCAGGAAAGGATGGTGAGCGCTTTTTGCTTTCATGTTGAAAGTACCATCAAAAATGCATGCAGACCCCTCGCTCCGCATATACTGAACGCCCGCTCCACAATTGTGGGGTGGGCGCTCTGCATTTGTTGAGCGGGCGCCCTGCATGAGTTTCCTGCCAGTAAACTTGTGGTTTCCTCCGTGCAAACCTGTCGTTTGCTCCGTCCTCTCACCCCGCCTGCTCCGTCCTCTCACCCCGCTTGCAATAAACATGAATGCCCTTGAATAATTATTTCTGGATAATTTCTGGCCATTTCTTTCCTCCCCATAAATTCATGGCTGTTCGTGATAAAAAAGAGATAATTCTTTGGTTCTTTGCTCACTTATTCGTACCTTTCTCCTTTGGAGAAGTCACTTTCGCTCGAAAGAACAAAAGAAAAACTTGTTTTCCTTTGGTTCTTTGCTCACTTATTCGTACCTTTGCAGTGTCAAAGATGTGATAGCATTCGACCATAGAAGTAAACATTAAAAAGATAACGAACATGAAACCGAAAACGAAAATGATGGCCTACTCCAGACTCCAGAGTCTGCAAGCACTGAAGAGCGCACGGCAGCGCCTGAGCGTAGCGCTGATGTTAGTCATGCTTACCGCCATGACGGCATGGGCCGACACCGAGAACCTCAGTGGCTATGACGACATAACGGGCAGCTGCGTGCCAGTTGGATCCTCGTACGACACCAACGTCATCTACACCCTGCACGACGAGGACCAGAACGGTCACTACGAACAGCTCACCATCAGCGGCACCGGCGACATGATCGACTTCGGCGGCTATGAAGAGTTGCCATGGAAGGACAACCTCGATGATATTACCTCGGTCACCGTCCAAAGCGGCGTGACCCATATCGCGGCCAGTGCATTTCATAGATGCAGGTATCTGACCAGCGTCAGCCTTCCTGAAGGACTCACGTCCATCGGGGACAGGGCTTTCAACACATGCCTCCGTCTGCCAGCCTTAACCGTTCCTGCCAGCGTGGAGAGCGTTGGGGAGAAAGCATTTTATGATTTGGCTTATAATATCAACGGCTGCACCCTGACCTTTGCCAGCGGCAGCATGCTCACCAGCGTAGGGGAAAATGCGTTTCTACATGCTAAAGCATCAGTCGACATGAGCGCCTGCACCAGCCTTACGTCCGTGCCGATGGCTTTCGATTCCTTCAATGGCACTGTCACCTTCCCCAACAGCCTGACCAGCATCGCGGCAGGGTGCTTTGATTATTGCAAGCCGACGACCAAGGTCTATGTCCTCGTGCCAGACAACTACGTGCTGACCGTGAACGGCGAGTCAGTCTCCGCGACCGACGGCAAGGCCGACATCACGAGCAATATCGGTGTGGGGACGGAGCATCCCGCCGTGACACTTTCCTACACCCCCTACTCTGATCACTTCTCGCAGGAAGGTAATACCTACACGATACTCGATGCCGCGGGCTGGGGCATATTCTGCGACGCCCTACAGGACAACAATAGCTACGACCGCTTCAGCGGCAAGACGGTCTATCTCGACGACAACATCACCGTCACCCGCATGGCGGGCTCGGACGGCCATGAATTCTCCGGCACCTTCGACGGCGACGGCAATACGCTGACCGTCAGCTACGGCACAGCCTCCGTGCCTTTGGATGAAGACTACATCGCTCCCTTCCGCTACGTCAGCGGCGCCACCATCAGCGGCCTCCACGTCAGCGGCAACATCTACACCAGCCACGTCCATGCCGGCGGCATCATCGGCCTGGCCGACGGCACAACCAATGTCACCGACTGCCGCTCCAGCGTCAACATCGTCAGCAGCATCAACGGCGACGGCACCCACGGCGGACTCATCGCCTGCACGTGGACCGGCTCGACCACCAACATCGAGGGCTGCATCTTCGACGGAAGTATCCAGAGCGCAACGGGATTCGAGACCAACTGCTGTGGCGGCTTCGTAGGTTGGCGCAACAACATCGTCAACGTCACCAACTGCCTCCTGACCGCCGACCTCAGCACCATCGGAGTCGGCAATACCTATCCCAGCTGCACCTTCGTGCGCAACGGCCTAAGCACCATCACCAACAGCTACTACACCCATACCCTCGGCACCGCGCAGGGCAAGGCTCCCTACAGCGCAACGGCGGCACCCGTGGGCACTCCGACGGCTGAGACTTACACCGTCAGCGGCATCACCGCCTACTCCAACGGCCTCACCCGCACCATCGGCGACGATGTGACCTTCTTCTACGGCGGTGGCGACAACGTCAGTGTCAGCTACGTCAACGAGTACGGCACCAGCGACACGCACGAGGCCATCGCCCTCGACGGCACGGAGATCAGCCTCACTACAGGCTGGTACTTCGTCGGAAAGGACATCACCTACACAATCCATAGTGTCAATGCCGGAGACGTGACCATCATCCTCGCCGACGGCTGCACGATGAGCGTCGGTAACAAAAACAATACAAACAACAATCATAGATTACACTGCGGCAGCCTCACCATCTACGGACAGAGCGGACAGAGCGGCACGCTCAATGTCTATAATAATTCCACCAACAACGACAAAGCACCAATCTACGTTAGCGACTTCTACGCCCAGCATGGTGGCATCGTCAACCTCGATGCAACCCTTAATCTAAGTATCGCCCTCTACGGCATCGCCACCATCACCGGGGGCACGCTCACTGCCAAGGGCAAGAAGTTTGTTAACCTCACCGTCAGCGGTGGCACCGTCAGCTTCACCGGCGGGATACAAGGCAGTCTCACCATCAGCGGCGGCACCGTCAGCTCAGGCGGAGATATACTGGGCGACGCCACCATCAGCGGCGGCACCGTCAGCTTAGACAACGTGACTGGCATCGACTTCTCCGGCGGCGACCTCACCGTCAGCGGCACAGTCCAAGGCGCCACCCTCAGCTGGACCAGCGCCACCGACCGCATCTACGTTAACTGCTACGACGACGATGTCACCATCGCTTTGGGCAAGACGTTCTACGATGAGGACGGCTATTCCTACAGTGGCGACAATGTCAACATCCCCGACGGCAAGACCCTGCGCCCCTACGACTATCGCCTCACGCTCAGCAACGACGCCGATAACAGCACCGCTATCGACGACGCCAACGGCAAGGTCTATAACGTCACGCTCGCCGGCCGCACGCTCTATAAGGACGGCGACTGGAACACGCTGTGCCTGCCCTTCGACCTAGGCGACCCTAATGCTTCAACCAATCACTGGTTTGACGACACGCCATTGGAAGGCGCTACCGTCATGACCCTCGCCAACAGCCCCAGCAGCGGCACGGGCTTCGACGCCACGACGGGCACACTCACGCTCTACTTCGTCGACGCCACCAAGATCGAGGCTGGTGTGCCTTACATCGTGAAGTGGCCTGCCACAGAACCCAACTACATCGAGAACCCCGTATTCCAGGGCGTCACCGTAGAGAACGAACTGAACAACGTCACCTTCTCCGGTGGCGCATTCAAGGGCAACTACAACTACACGGAGTGGGCAGCAGGTACGGCATATCCAAGCATCCTGCTGTTGGGCGAAAATAACACACTGTTCTGGCCCGACGGACAGGCTGCCACGAAACTTGGTGCCTGCCGCGCGTACTTCGAGCTGAGCAACGGACAATCGGCCCGCGAGTTCGTACTGAACTTCGATGGCGACACCACCACTGGAATAAGCCTCACCCCCGACCCCTCTCCAACGGGCGAGGGGAGTGATTACTATACCCTCGACGGTCGCAAGCTCAGTGGTAAGCCAACGGCCAAGGGCGTGTATATCGTGAATGGTCGCAAGGTCGTGATGAAGTGAGCGAAGAACCGAGCTTGCTTGAGTTCTTCCGAGCGGGAACGAGCTCGAGCGAAGCTCAAGGTCGTGATGAAGTGAGCGAAGAACCGAGCTTGCTTGAGTTCTTCCGAGCGGGAACAAGCTCGAGCGAAGCTCATGGTCGTGATTAAGTAAATCTTTTTAGTTATCAAGAATTAGAGAATTAGAGGATTTTAATTAAATGAGAGAGCATCTTAAGATGCTTAGAATTAAGGGAATAGGTGGCGCGCAGCCTCTTCTCTACATTCTACGGTCACTTGTGACCTCTTCCTAATATGCGGAGCAAACAAAAATTCTCAAATTCTCTAATTCGTGATAAGAAAGAGTAAAGTGGCGGTGCAATCTCTAATTCTCTAATTCGTGATAAATCTAAGACAGTGAAGCGAGCTATTTTGCTTTGCGTGCTTCTTCCTGATCTTTTTTCATATCCCGCCAGATGGGTACGAGGGCGGGAGAGCCGTCGTTGGTTTCCAGTTCCAGTTCTGGAATCTCGATGTTCTCGTCAGGCCGGAAGGGAATGATGGTCATGTCGACCTTCTGGACAGTGACCATCGCCACGCCCTGCGAGATGATGCCCAATTCCTTGGCAGCACGCCACGACAGGTCGATGATGCGTCCGCGGACAAAAGGACCGCGGTCGGTGACGCGAACAATGACGCTCTTGCCATTGGCAGGGTTGTACACCCTCAGCATGGTGCCGAAGGGATAGCTGCGGTGGGCACATGTCAGACTGTCGTAGTGTAACCGTTCACCACTGGCCGTCCTTCGCCCCGAAAACTTACGGGCATAGAACGAAGCCTTACCCTGCTGCACGCCCTGTGCGTGCAGAAGTGAAAAGTGAAGAGTGAAGAGTGAAGAATTTGCTGCCGCACAGCATAATACGACACATAAAATTATACGTCGCAACACAATGGCGGTAGCAAATTCTTCACTCTTCACTCTTCACTCTTCACTTTATACAATTCCTTGTGCCAGCATGGCCTTGGCGACCTTCATGAAGCCGGCGACGTTAGCGCCCTTCACGTAGTTGACGTAGCCATTAGGCTCCTTGCCGTACTTCACACACTGTTCGTGGATGCCCGACATGATGTGGTGCAGACGGGCGTCGACCTCGTCGGCCGTCCAGGCCATACGCATCGAGTTCTGCGTCATCTCCAGACCTGAGGTAGCCACACCACCGGCGTTGACGGCCTTGCCTGGTGCAAACAGCTGGCCGGCAGCTACGAACTTGTTGACGGCTTCGGCCGTGCAACCCATGTTCGACACCTCAGCCACGCATAGCGGCTTGTTGGCCAGGATACGGTCGGCATCGTCGCCGTTCAGCTCGTTCTGGGTGGCACAAGGCAGATAGATGTCAGCCTTCTGTTCCCACGGTTTCTTGCCTGCGAAGAACTGTGCACCATCGAACTCCTCCTCGTAGGGCTGGCAGACGTCGTTGCCGCTGGCACGCAGCTCCAGCATATATTCTATCTTCTCGTCGTCCAGTCCGGCAGGGTCGTAGATGTAGCCGTCGGGACCACTGATGGTGATGACCTTTGCTCCCAGTTCGGTAGCCTTCTTGGCGGCACCCCATGCCACATTGCCGAAGCCGCTGAGTGCCACGGTCTTGCCCTTGATGTCCAGTCCGTGGGTTTCCATCATCTGATGGACGAAGTACAGAGCACCATAGCCCGTAGCCTCAGGACGCAGGATGCTGCCGCCCCACTCAATGCCCTTGCCCGTGAGGGTGGCACCATGGAACTGGCTGGTCAGACGCTTGTACTGTCCGAACAGGTAGCCTATCTCGCGGGCTCCCACGCCGATGTCACCGGCTGGTACGTCCATGTCGGGACCGATGACCTTATACAACTCTGTCATGAACGACTGGCAGAACTTCATCACCTCGTTGTCGCTCTTGCCGCGGATGCTGAAGTCCGAGCCACCCTTGCCACCGCCCATGGGCAGTGTAGTCAACGCATTCTTAAAGGTCTGTTCGAAGCCGAGGAACTTCAGGATGCTGAGGTTCACCGACGGGTGGAAGCGCAGTCCGCCCTTGTACGGACCGATGGCGCTGTTGAACTGTACGCGGTAGCCGATGTTCACTTGCACCTCGCCCTTGTCGTCCACCCAGGGTACGCGGAAGGTGATGATGCGCTCGGGTTCCACGATGCGCTCCACAATCTTGGCCTTCTCAAACTCAGGATGCTGGTTGTACACGTCCTTAATGGATTCCAATACTTCGCGTACTGCCTGCAGGAACTCTACTTCGCCCGGATGCTTCTGCTCCAGACCTTGCATGATTTTCTCTACGTTCATAGTATAAGTATTTATAAGTATTATAAGTTTGTTAGTTAACGATAACTATCACTTTGTTACTTTTGACAGGCAAATATAAAGAATTTCTTTGACATAACCAAAGAAATGGATGAATATTTTCCTTGAAAGGTTACAGTTTGTTAAATCTACAGCATTTTATAGCCCTCTGACGCCCCCTTAACACCACTTTCTATAGGCAATTTTCACTGCACGGCATGTTGTCGACGGCGTGCAGTCTTCCTGTAGATGCTTTATAGTCTTCCTGTAGATATGCCACAACAAGCCTGTAGATAATCTACGGGACTGTTGTAGATGCTTTACAACAACCCCGTAGATAATTTACAACAACCCTGTAGATAATTTACAGTAAAACTGTCGATGATTTACACCATTCCGACCTGCCTTCTAAGGACGTGCATGGGGGAAAAGATAGATGTTGTCAAGCTCGGTAAATTGCACGTAATCACCATAGCCGTAGCGCTCAAAAAGCTGGCGTATCCACTCCTGCTGCTTGGGTGACAGCAGTTTGTCACCTTTCTTATAATAGTAATAGGTGCGCTCGCTGCCCAAATAATTGATGAGCTTTGCCTTCATCTCATTATAGTCGCTCCGCTTGACATCCTTGAAAATGTCGCCGAAGCCACGCGCCATCAAGATAGGCTCAGGCTTCACGTAGTATTTGCAAGGCTTCTCCGCGTTCACCGCATGGGGCGTCACACAGGTACGCAGCACTACCGTCCGAGGGGCGTGCGACCCCGCTATCCACCGCTGGCAATTGTCGTGAAATGGACATTCGCCGCGGAAACACAATGCCCAGTCCCAGGGCACTTCCTTGAATTTAAACAGTTGTTTAGCCATACTTCTCACTCTTTTTGCGGCAAAGTTACGAAAAGTCGAGAGCAAAACAAAAGAATTCATTCTTTTTTTTGCCGAGACGGAGTAAGTTCGCCAAATTATTGGCAAAGTTACAAAAAAAGCTTGTAAAGAACAACGGATTTTGGAGAATTAACGCAATTCGGCCTGTAATAAAGGCAAGACGGGGATTTAGAGCCCCTTGATAAGGGGCGGCTATAATGCAGGGATATGCAAATTAGGGAGGAATGCTGAAGGAGTTAGGTTGCCAAATCGTAACCCGTTCTTATTCCGCAAACTGCTATATTTTGCATAGTGATGGACGCCAAGAGAAATAGTAGTTTTGCAGCCAAAATTAAGGGACATTCAATACGAATGATGCCATCCTCCGCTAATAGAGGATGAACAATCAAGCATACTGATTCAGCCTGTGATATTTTCTGGCAGTTTCAAGCAGTTTATTAAAACGTTCCAGCCTGTCAGCAGGAAACAAACCTTTAACGGTCTGCTTCTTGTTGTATTTAATCCAGTTAAGCATCCTATGATCTTCCAGTCTATGTCTTGAAGGACATCGATGATTCTGCTCCATGAACAACATGATTTCATCATAGTGCTTTTGCCAGCTTTCTTCCTGTTTCATTCCAACATACTTTTAGTCTAAACTAATCCAAAGGCAGATAATATAGCCGTTCATCATTGTTCAAGAACAG
>JAEEVA010000004.1 GCA_016286995.1 Prevotella sp. | reverse complement strand
AATGCCACCACCTCATCAACGAGCAGCACGATGCCGCGTGGGTTGTCGTAGTGGATACTTAGCATAGCTTCTGAGGTGAAGTCGGATATGACGGTCTGCACCAGACGGGGCTTCTCCATCGGTTCCTTCACCTCTCCGTCCTTTTTCACGGTCTGCTGCTGTTCATACAACTCATATTCCTTGTGTGCTTTGGCGAGCAGTTGCCGGTCATTCTCACGAATGGGCTGATACAGGAAACCCAATGGCGGTGTTTTGCCGAGTCCAGGTCTGCCTACTAAGATCATAAACAAGGCGCAGCTGCTAATCCAGTTGCCTTTAATCTTTACGTGATATGTGTTGCCAATGGCTGTGGCATAGGCAGAAAGGATGATGGATGCGGTATACTCCAGATTGAAGTTCTCGTAAGTCACCAAATCATAGATAATCCTCTGTATGCGCTCAGGGAATACTTCCATTGGGAAACCTGTCTCGGCAACTCCCTCCACCTTGGCGTGAATCTGGTTTACCAGATGGTCAGTGTCTATCAGCATAGCTTACCTCCTTTCATTAGATTCAATACGTCATCATAACGATAGTACACCTTGCGCCCTCCTACCTTGATGGCATGAAGAAGTCCTTCATTGTTCCATCTCCATAAGGTAGGAAAGCCAACATCCAGAATCTTGGCAGCATCCTTACGGTTGATGAAACGAACGCCATCAATCATCATGGGGTTAATCACTTCGCCCTTCAAAGTCACGTTTTCGGGAACAGATGCCTTTGCAGCAGCTTGTTTGGTTAAAAGAGCATGTTCCTCTTTCAACATTCTGTAGTCATCCTTTGAGATGACAACATACTGGTCATCAATAAAAATTTCTTTCATCTGTTTAATTTTTATGTTGTTTAATCATATCATATTTTCTCAAATGCGCTGCAAAGGTATTATATCCAGTACACATAGGCTGTCTCGTAAAATTATGATTCGTTACTTAACATGTTTGAGACTTTCGGACAATACTTTTGAGACTCTTATGCTATTTCCTTTGGTTAGTTAGGTGATAATGATTACCTTTGCAGGCGATTTTACGAAATGCAAGGAAATCATGAAGAAAGAGAAAAACAACTGTCTGACACCGATTGATGCATCCACTCGATACGAAGGAGGTAGGGTGCCGAGTCTGACAATAAACGGGTTTGGATGCTTCAAAGAGGCATTCGAGTATAAAGCCACGACCAGTGAAGACTCGTATTTGCTGATTTTCTGTGACTTTGGCGAGGGATTCTATTTTCACAACGGGAAGAATGGAGTTATAAGGCAGGGGCAATACATGATTGTCAAGGAGTCTGACGGCTTCGCGTGTTCCATCTATTTGCCAGCTGAGAGTATGATGATACATGTGTTGTCTTTTTACTATCGAGTTTCTTACACGATAACCACTAAGTACCCTGAGATTATACTCACTGATATAAAATCACGCGTTTATGGAGGATGGAATATCTTTATGAGAGCGTGCAACATCTTATCAAATGAGAATGCTGTGGATAACCTTCCCTATGCATCAGCCCTGTTGCTGAGTTTCATAGAAGCAGAAAGGTATGTCAAAAATGAGAGGGTAGAAGCTGACTCTGCAAAGAGCGAACTGGTGGAGAAGGCCATACAGTATATGTACGACAACATCCAAAAAGACGTTTCCATTGCCGATTTGCTAGAACATCTTGGCTGCTCGCGTAGCAAACTGTTTAGGCATTTTAGAGACTACAAGACAGCAAGGCCCCTTGAGTTCCTAAATGAGATCAGAATCAAGCGAGCCTGCAAACTATTAACAGACACCTCCCTGCATATCAATGAGATTTGCAGGGAGGTGGGAATCAACAATCAGGTGTACTTCACCAAATTGTTCACAAAGACTATCGGTATGTCACCAACGAAATATAGGAATACTCACAATGTTTAATATATGCGTGCGCGTAATATGCGCGTAAAATTATAATTTTTGCGAGCGAAGATAGTCTTGATTATCAGCAACTTATGTAGTTTGTGGTAAATCCTCGCTCGCAAAAAACGCTCGGAAACGCTCGGAATTTTATATTTTTCCGAGCGACCAAACAGATTCATTACCTTTTGTCCTGTTATGTATTTTACCTGCAATTCTTAGCCGTTTAAGCAGATACTCTATCTTATTGTTCTTCTGCTTATCCTCCAACTGATCAGGAAGTAAATCCCACAACAGCCTCACAATTTCCTGTTTTGTTAAGCTACCATGATCCTTTAAAGAATCTAGCAACAATGCTTCACATTGCTTATCAGCCAGTCCTTTATGCTTTGAGTATTCTACTTTCTGGTCTGTTGCCTGTGCAATGTTCTTTGAAACATAAATATGAGGCAACCTACCCTCAATAAGTTTTCGTTTACGAAGCATTGCGACTGCATTTGGTGTAATGGACTGGCCCTTCTGCACCTGATCAAGAAGAACTGCGTCAGTTAGTGTCAAGTCTTGGTTGGCAAGAAGCATTAGGCTGTAGTTCTCGTCAATGATAGTACCTGGCATGTTAAGAATAACCTCGCTTGCCGTAGATTGGTTGTAATCCGGCATAGGCAAGAAACGTTCCTTCTGGCTCATAAACATCTTGTGGATGCCATATCCTTGGGTATCTATCATCTTAATATTCACCATTGCTTTCACCAAAGCAGGATTACGATAACTCTTAGGCGTTTTCTCACCTGTAATATATTGATGGTAGTCTCCTTCATAGAAACTTCCATCATTTTGGAACCTGAGAGAATCCTTGTCTTCTGTGACAATTATTCTGGCCCCCATCTCATAATTCTGATGTGCAATGGCATTATGCATACCCTCAAGTATACTCTCTGTATCATACTTCCACACTTCTGCAGGAATCAACGAGTTCTTTGGGTATATCTTGAACCGATAGTTACGTATTCTGCTAAGTAATTCGCTAGTGGTACGAATAAAAGGAATGGTATATATATCGCCAAACACCTGTCCGTCCTGGAAACATTTCCATACAATCTGCGCAATATGGTTCAGTTTTGGAGCAGCCTCTTGCTTACCGACAAGGAGTAGAGTCGTACGCGTCACTTTCCCATTTATAGTCAAACAAGCTTTATCCAAGAAAACCTTGTCCTCCCAACCATCACAATCATGTGCCAACTTTGGGAAACGCTGTTTGTATCCCTCACGAGCAATCTTGATAGCATCAGTGTCAAGATCATCCAAAGTGGCATCTGCTATAACCTCAGCAGTCCAGTCGTAAACTACTTCTCTTTCTTCCAATATAGCATCGCGTCTGGAATCAGTCAGTTCTATCAGCGAATCGTCAAGACGCTGCCATGCTATATTATGGGCATATACGGGACGGCGCCGCATATGGCGGGGAACATGAATGACCCACACCGTCTTGTTCGTGTCAGATGTAATGAATTCCTCAACCCGAAGCCCTTCTGTTGGCAGATTGGCACATTCTCTAGTTAGGCGTAAACGTGCCTTCTCAACGTCATAATTGTAGGTATCAGTACCAACAATCTCAAGTGTTTTGTCTACAACACCAATAATAAGTTCGCCACCTTCCATATTGGCAAGTGCCGACACATATGATATAACGTCATCTTTGGCATGGCCACAGAAGTCGTTCTTCAAGTTCTTCATCTCCTTCCACTCACAATTCTCATTCTCTTTCGGATAGTGAGTGAGTAGATATTGCTGTAATTCTTGTTCTGTCATAATCGCCTACAAAATTACATAATTCCTTTGATTTATAATCCAATTTCAGTCCAAATTCGTGAAAAATGCGCGATAAGCTGCCAAAAGTATGCTTTTTTACCCACATTTGGCAACTTATCGGCACTTTTTGGCCTTAAATGCCCTTTTCTGTCATCATCTTCAGCAGCAATTCTTTCATTTCTTTCTTCGACAGCTTATCAATGTTGATAGATTCTTCTTTCTGTCCAATATTCAGCAGTTTACTATTGTTGCGGAAACGAATCTCCAAGGGGTACATATCCTGATAGCCACTGGTCACGTCGTTGCCATGAGAATGAGCCATGCTCTCAGAAATATATTGTTCTTCCACTCCTGCCAGCTTTAAATTGGTGGCAAACGAGTGACGGGCCCAGGTTCCAGACACCACCTTGTCCCAGCCGAGAACATCTTTGCAAATGCGAATCATACGGTCTTTGATGTTCGAGTTCTCTTGTACTGTCATCTTTCGACGTTGCGACTCGTCTGTCACTCCTTTGAATATCTGGGGGAACACATAAGCATCCTTTTCCGGTTTGGCTCCGATTTCATCAAGGATAACCTGTAACGGCTCAATGATAGGAACAATTACCACAGACATGTCGTTACTTCTGGCCGATGTCTTCTTGCGCATAAACTCAAATGCCTTTCCACCCTCGGCAAAGTAAGTACGGTTGTATTGCAATCGTCCTGCATCTGTCAGGTTAAAGCCGTTGCAGAGATACTGCGCTAAGAATAGTCCCAACGACTCATGTGCTCGTGCCTTGTATGCAGGATCCCATGTATCAGGGTAATTCTTCTCGGTAAAAACTTGATATAGTTTCGTCATTTCGTCCACGCTCAGGTAGGACTGTTGGCGACGCTTGCCACGAGGAATAGAGATGAGTGTCTTATCTTTATTAGAAAAAGGATATTTGTCTTCTGTCAGGAATCCTTGGCGGATGCATTCATTCCAAACCACACGACAGGTACGGAGATACATGCCACGCGTAGCATCGGCTATCTTCCCTGTTAATACTCCATCAATATAGACTCCATTCTGCATGGCATCGTTCCACTTGTTGATGACATTCTTGTCCACCTTGAAGCCTCTTACGTCACCCGCATACTTCCGAAAGGAGTTGAGTGCCCACTGGTAATTCTCTGCAGTACCAACCCTATCTTCTGCTTTCATTTTAGCGATTATTCCTTCCCAAACACCTATAAAGGATGTTTCGTGATGTTCCTCCATCGCTTCTCCTGACAGATAGGTACGAATGAGTTCAAGGGTCAATGGTTGCCTTTGGCTCAACTTCTCCACTTTTTCCCGATAGCCTTCCAGTACATTCTGCCATTCAGTCCGCACTGGCATGAGTAAACTCTTGGCTCCTTTCACGCTGCACACATCGTTGAAGTACTTCTCGCTTTGATAGTCCATGTCCTTCAACTTATAGTAATAACGTTTTGCCGATATCTGGAAACATATCGCCAACGGATACACATCAGTGGCCTTGTTGGTACGTTTGTCCAACACTAAAGTCAGCGAACAGTTGTCCACTTTGCTACATTTGATAGATGTCTTTAAATCCTTCATAATCATAGTCTGTTGCTATACCTCTGAGCGGTTTGCGAACAATTTGCGAACAAAATGCGAACAAAATCGCTCGATAATTAAGATTTCTCTAAGTTCTCTATTTTGGCTGCAAAGTTAGTAAATATCTGATAAACAACCAAATAGAAATCAGAAAAATATTTTGTGAAATCTTAAAAAATCTTACTTTAACAGACTCATAATCTGGAGGTCGTAGGTTCAAGCCCTACCTGGTCCACCCTAAAGTCTTAGATTAATTCTAAGGCTTTTTTAGTGCCCAAATCCTTTATTTACAAGGGTTCCCGAAGATTGCAGTAATTCCAGAAGCCACAGAATCTGATTTCTTACAGAATTTGGGATTTCTCAAAAATCAGCTATTTTTTAACAAAATGTTGACCGCTGTTGACCGCTAGTTGACCGCAGTTTGCACTAAAATTTAAATTCTATGCTGACAATTAAAGCAGAAGTCCAGAAGGACAGAAAGAGAAATGATGGTAGCTACACAGCAAGGGGCAATTCGGCCAGATGACGATAGGCTACGAAAGCTTTTAATACTCTTCATCATAGACGCAGACAGCCCGTATCGTCTCAGAATAGATACGGATTATATCTCCCTGTTAAAATGTCATCTACTTGATATACTTTTCTTGGAAATAATTTGGAGAATGTTTACTAATTAGTTATCTTTGCCGAAAAATTGAGCGATATGCCAAAGAAAGAATATAAAAGGCAGTTGGTAGCTTACAAGGCTGTCTGACACTGGGTAGTGAGGCCATCCACTGCAGGAACATCATCCTGCGTAACTGCTACAGCGAGAAGAGCGACCGCGTGTTGTGGTTGAAGATGCGCCCTGATACGCCCCAGCACTATGAATATATTCTGGTAGAAGACATCACGGGTCATTGCGGACGCTTCCTCTTCATCCATCCCTGGACTCAGTTCTTTAAGATGGGCGACCGTCAGGATATGCCCCTGTCGCGCTGTAACAACATTGCCTTCAAGAATATTCAGGTGGAAACAAAGACGATGTATGATGTCAAAGCTTCCGACAAATATGACCTGGAGGATTTTACCATGGATGGACAGCCGCTGACAGAGATATTTCGAAGGGTGATGCTGGAAGACTGTTGAGGCCATAAAGGGTGACTTGAGGACTGTCTTTCCAGGCATAGCGTACTTTGATGGGATGGTCAACAGGCGACAGGATGGTGACGACGTCGTCCTTGACAGTAGCCTTGACATTCATAAAACGGCCATCAGAGCCGGCAACCTCGAAGCCAGACACTTCACCGGCTTGCAGAGGTTGGTCGAAGGTGATGGTGACGGCTGATGACTGATGGCTGATGGATAAGGGCTGGGGCGACAGTAACACCTTTTTGCCAAAGACCAGGCGTTCGAAGCAGAGGGCGATGCGCTCAGCAGCCTCTTTCTTACGCAGGGGATGGATGTCGACAGGCTCGCCCAGATCGATGAGGCAGGCCATTTCTGCATAGGGATCGCTTTGTGCTACGGTACGTTGGGCTTCACGCAGGCGAGCCCAACCGCTGTTGACGGGTTCCATCTGAGGCGTGAGGGGTTGTGGAAAACCCGTTTGCTGGCGACCGTCGTGGTTGGCCAACTGGACAATGCAGAAGGGTAGAGTAGGCTCCTGCCACAGGCTACGCCAACAGCCCATCATTTTGCGCAGATAGTCAGCGTATGGTGCTGGATTGCCAGTGTTCGACTCACCCTGATACCACACCACACCGCTTAGGGCATATGGTGCCAGGGGATGGAGTACAGCATTATACAGGGTGGTCGGCATGTTCTGCATGCTGACATCGCCACTGGGACAGGATGGCATTGAGGCTCCGTCGTGCTGCAACCACTCGTGGCTGAGAGCGATAGCATCCTTCGGCATGGGATTCTGACTCTGGCGGTCGGCACCGAAGCAGAGCATGTAGGGCTTCTCGGGAATGAAGTGTACGGTGCCGTATTTGTTGATGAAGCGGATGGTAATGACGTTGTCGCCCTCACGGAGAAAGCCTTCGGGGATGTCATAACGACGTGGCGGATATTGGTAGTAGGTGCGTCCCACCTGCTGGCCGTTGACGTAGGTGATGTCGGCATCGAACAGGGTTCCAAGGAGCAGACGAGCGGTTTGTCCTGCGTGTTCCTTATCAATATGGATGTGCTGTCGGAGCCATGTGCTGCCAGTGCCGCGCCAGCCCCAGTTATCCTGATTGATGGTCTGCCAGCTGGAATCGTCATAGTCCAGGGCAGTGAAATGCTGGGTAATGCCGGGGTCCTGTTGGTCGAGTAGTTCGTTCCAGCGACGGTCAGCCAGACCGTTGGCCTGTGCTTGTGCCTTGAGAAACTCTGGATTATCGTAGAGGCGTGTCTTCCCGACAAGCAATGGATAGTCGCGCTGCAATGAGTCGGCACTGATCCATGCTTCGATAGGTGTGCCGCCCCAGCTGTTGACGATGATGCCCTGTGCCACGCTGGTCTTTTCCTGCATGCGCTTGCCTAAAAAGGAGCCGACAGCCGAGAAGAGCCAGGCATTCTGCTTAGTCAGCGGCTTCCAGTTGATGCTGGTCGGACGGATGTCATCCTTTGGCCCGTGTGTGTCGGTTTCATTCTGAACACGGAACAAACGGACGTTATTGTTGTCGAAATGGTCGATTTCATCGGTATACTGTGGGTAGACACGTTCGATGGTGACGTCAATGTTCGACTGGCCAGAAAGCAGCCATACGTCGCCAATGAGAACATTGGTCAATTCTATTGAAGAACCTTCGCCCTTCGCCCCTTGACCATCGACCTTTAGAACATAAGGACCGCCAGCCTTTTGCTGGGGCAGGTCGATACGCCAATGACCGTTGGCATCAGCTGTAGTGGTGTACGATTTCTTGCGGAAGGTGACTATGATTTGTTCCTGCGGATCGGCCTTGCCCCATACGGGGATGGGCTTGTTGCGTTGAAGAACCATGCCCGACTGAAACAGTTGGGGAAGCTGTACTTTAGCATCGGCCACGACGGCAGCGATACATGCTGTAAGGATGATGATAAAACGTTTCATGCTGTTGTTTTAAAGCGTGTAGTATTGTTCTTGCAAAAGTAAGAAAAAAAAACAAAATTACAGCGCAATTGCGCATTTTTCTGATAGCATGAAACAAATAGGGTAGTTTTTGTAACATGTGGAAACGTCGGTTTCACTGAAAAACGTTATCTTTGCAGGCAAAAAGAATATTAAACCTAAACATTTACATTCGAACAATGAACAACAACGAATTGCAAGAAACGAAAGGCTTTTACAAGCTCTCTTGGTTGCAGCGTATCGGATTCGGTTCCGGTGACCTGGCGCAGAATCTGATTTTTCAGGTAATCTGTACTTACCTGCTCTTTTTCTACACCGATATCTATGGTCTGACCCCGTCGGCAGTGGCCGTGATGTTTCTGGTGGGTAATGTAGCTAACGTCATTTGGGACCCCATTGTGGGTACGCTGATTGACAAGAGCAATCCGCGATACGGAAAATACCGCTCTTATCTGCTGTATGTGGGTATTCCTTTGTCGGGTTTTGCCATTCTCTGCTTCTATAACGGTTTTGCACCGTCGCTCATCTATGCATATGTGACTTATGTTTCTATGCAGCTGCTTTATACGTTTATCAATGTACCGTATGGAGCATTGAACTCATCGCTGACACGCGACACCGACGAAATCACCATTCTCACATCGGTGCGTATGTTTATGGCAAACCTTGGTGGTCTGGCCGTCAACTCCGGTCTGCCGTTGTTCATCGCCCTGATTGCCGGAGCACCGTCAGACAGCCTGCCGAAGGATCCCTCAGCATGGTTTACCACTATGACTATTTATGCGATTATTGGTTTCTGCCTGCTCGCCTTCTGTTTCTCACAGTGTAAGGAGCGTGTGGTGATGGACGCAAAGGCCACCGAAGACGTAAAAGTCAGCGATCTATGGATGGAATTTGTACGCAACCGCCCCTTGCGCGTTCTCGCCTTCTTCTTCATCACGGCTTTCGCCATGATGTCGGTTGGTAATGCCGCAGGAGCTTATTTTATAAACAGCAACCTGCATGGTTCGGCTCAGGAGCTATCGATATTCATGGCCCTGGGTTCACTTCCTGCATTCATCTTCATGCCGTTTGTTCCTTTCTTCAAGCGCGTTTTTGGCAAGAAGAACATGTTCTATATCTTCCTCGGTGCCGCCATCATTGGTATGGCTATGCTCTATGTCATTTCCAAGATGGAGAGTCCCAGTATGATGATGATTTATGTGGCACAATTCATCAAGAGCACGGGTGTCATCGTCGCTACAGGTTACATGTGGGCACTGGTGCCTGAGGTGATTTCGTATGGTGAATACACCACTGGTCGTCGTATCTCCGGTATTGTCAATGCCCTAACGGGACTGTTCTTCAAGGCCGGTATGACCTTCGGAAGCATTGTCGGTCCTGCTGTATTGGCTTATGTCGGTTATAACAGTGATGTTATCGACCAGACTCCTTTTGCCGAGGAGGGTATTTTGTGGCTCGTCTGTGTTATTCCTGCCATCCTGTTGCTGTTGGCAATCTTCATCATCTCACGCTATGAGCTGACCGACGAGGTTATCGATGATATCAACAAGAAAATTGAAGCTCGCAACAAATAAAGGTGATAAAGTGAAAAGTTGAAGAAAAAGTAAAAAGAGTAAAAATATGAAACCAAGGTATCTTTTCCCCAGTGACTATATGGCTGACCCCTCAGCCAATGTGTTTAACGGACGTCTGTATATTTATCCCAGCCACGACTGGGATGCCGGAGAATGCTTCGACGACGACGGCGGCCATTTCCAGATGAAGGACTACCACGTGCTGTCGTGGGATGACATTGAGAACGGTGAGGTGACAGACCACGGTGTTATCCTTGATGTGAAGGATGTGCCCTGGGCAGAGAAGCAGATGTGGGACAACGACGTCGTTGAGAAGGACGGCAAGTATTTCCTCATCTTCTCGGCTAAGGCCTATGATGGCGTGTTCCGCCTTGGTGTGGCCGTTGCCGACAAGCCCGAAGGACCGTTTATCCCTCAGCCCCAGCCTATCCGCGGTTCGTTCTCTATTGACCCCTGTGTGTTCAAGGACGACGACGGACAGGTTTATGTCTACTTCGGTGGTCTCTGGGGCGGTCAGCTGCAGTGGTGGCGTCCACTGCCTAATGGCAAGGCACCCGTTTTCGGCAAGTATGGCGACGACAACGGTCTCATCGATCTCGGTGCTGCTCCTGACCATCAAGGCGAGCTGTTTGCCAAGGCTGATGATCCTGCTATCCCCAGCAATGTGGTACGTCTGAGTGATGACGTCCTGCAGTTTGCAGAGGCTCCGCGTCCAGTAGTCATTCTTGACAAGGACGGTCGGCCCCTGAAGGCTGGTGACCCCCACCGTTTCTTCGAGGCCAGCTGGATGCACAAATACAATGGCAAATACTACTTCTCATATTCTACTGGTGACAGCCACTTCCTGTGCTATGCTATCGGTGACAATCCCTATGGACCGTTCACCTATCAGGGTGTTATTCTGGATCCCGTCGTAGGTTGGACCACTCACCACAGCATCGTGGAATTCAAGGGTCAGTGGTATTTGTGCTATCATGACTGTGTGCCCAGCAATGACATCACCCATCTGCGTTCCCTGAAAGTGCAGCGCCTGTTCTACAATGAGGACGGCACCATCCAAAAAGTCATTAATGAATAAGCGAAGAAAAAAAGAAAAAGCATCGTCAAACGGCGATGCTTTTTCTTTTTACTTAACGATAACCTTTTTGCCATTACTGATGTATATCCCCTTGGTCGGTTGGGTTACACGTTGACCATTCAAGTTATAGTAACTATGAACTGTAGACTGTAAATTATGAACTGAATCAATGCCCGTGGCTGTATGATCCTTTGACCAGTAGTCGCTGCCAATGCTGATGTCGTCGCCGTCAATCCACAGGGCTGAGAAGCGACAGCGGTTCGTAACCAATGCCAGACGGGTAGCCTCGCCGGTCGTGATGTCCACCTCGTAGAGACAGGTGTCGTACTTGTGATTAGTGCGCCATTCCTTGTCAGGTAGGTTACCCCACGAACCATACTCGTTGTAGCCCTTACCGCTGTTATAGTAGCCAATCCAGTACATCTTATTAGGCTCACTGGCTGCAAAGCAGGCAGCCTGTCGACGGTACTGTGAACAGTAGCCCGTTCCATGGCCATAGGCATCAGCCTTCATCAGACCTGTGGTCAGGTCGAACTCACATAGTTGGGCACCCGTCAGATTGCCGTCGATATCTCTTACTTTGCCATCCTCATCCTCAGGTGCAGCACTGCCACCGCTGGTCAGTGCAAAGGCACGTCCTTCGCTATTGATGGCAAAGGTGATGAAGTTGTAGTAGTAAAGACCATGTGTGATGGGATACACCTTCATGGTGGTCAGGTCTATACGGCAGATGGCATAGCCGGCATCACCGTCAGTCATGTTAGCATCCTGATCCTCAAAGTAGTCTGGGTCACTGGTAATCTCTTCGGGCAGATCCTGACCAGTCAGGTAGAACAGACCATAAACCTCACCATCGACAGGATTGTAGGCCATGCCAGCAGATTCCAGTGTGGCAGATTTAGGGTAATAGTCGCTACGGCCAGATTCCAGATTGCCAGTAGTGGCATCCCACTTACGCACAGCAAAAAGCTCTTCGTCAGGAGTAGACTGCTCGTCACGTGAATGAACAGTAATCAACTTTCCGTCAACAAAAGCTGCACCAGACTTACCCGACATCAGATTGAAGTCGTTGGCCCATAGTGCATAGTCGTTATCCGTTCTTGCCTGGGCGACACTAACCTCAGGTTCCTTGGCAGGGGTACTCAGTGTCGCTCCGTCCCAAGTCATTGTCCACAGTCCGTTGTCAACAACAAAGATACCCTTTCCCAATTCAGCATTCCAGCCAACATACTCAGATTTCATCTGCTCGCCGTCATCATAACGGTTATCCTCCAGTACACCATGGATTTTCACCTGTGCTCTCAACTGCATGCAGCTCATCAAGGCTACTGCCATCCATAAAAAAATTTGTTTTAGTAAAGATAACTTCATAATTAAAAGTATTACGTTTAATATTGTTTTGTGCTGCAAAGGTACAATAAATACTTTGTAAAATGATAGATAATAGCATAAAAAACAACAATTATTAGAGTTTTTGTTGTAAAAGGACTAATGTGACGGTACAACATTCCACACAACTTGTACAGTTTTTGTGAAAGCCGTACAGCTTTCACAATAGTTGTACGACTATAACGACAAGTGGTACAACTTTTGCAAAAGTCGTACCACTTGTTCTGCAGGAAATGTCTTTCTTACTGCTTAAGCAGCGTTAATGACTGATTAGGAGCTAATGCCTTGCTGGTCTTTTCAGTATATTCTGCAACCTTGGCAGCGACTGTCACCTTGATGTCACGGCTGCTGTTACCAATGAGGAAGGTGTATGTGCCAGCCTCGGTGAGCCACTGGCTGTTAGCCTCATCGAAGGATGCCAGGTCACGGCGAGCCAGCTGCATAGTCAGTGTCTGACTCTCACCAGGCTGCAACTCACGGGTCTTGGCAAAGGCCTTCAACTCCTGGGCTGGTTTTTCCAGACGTCCCTTGGGAGCAGCGACATAGACCTGAGCCACCTCCTTGCCACTGACACTACCCGAATTCTTCACGGTGACACTGACGGTGATGTTGTCGCCACTTACCTTGACTACAGGTTTCGAGAATTCGAAGGTGGTATAGCTCAGACCATAGCCGAAGGGGTAGGCGACAGGCTTCTGGAAGGTATCGAAGTAACGATAGCCGACGTAGATATCCTCGTCGTGGTTAGTATAGTCGTAGCCAGCTACCTGACCCGTGTAACTCTTCATGACCTGATAGGTATAGAAGTCCGTCGTTCCAGGATAGTCCTTTGTAGAGGCATGATCAGTGGCAGCGATGGGCCACGTCATGGTGAGCTTGCCTGAAGGATTCACCTTACCCGTCAGCAGGTCGGCAATGCTGTTGCCGCCTTCCATACCAGGCTGCCAAGCGCAGAGGATGGCGTCAGGATAGCCGCTCCACGATGCGGTCTCGATGACAGAACCACTGTTGATGATAACGACAACCGGCTTGCCTGCTGTATGGAAAGCGTTGCAGACATCCTTGATGAGAGCCTGCTCCTCAGGGATGAGGTTGAACTCGGTTTCGATGTCGCGGTCGATGCCCTCACCAGCCTGACGGCCAATGGTGATGATGGCAGCATCGGCAGTCTGCACTTCCTTGTTGATGGCGATGGGTGACAGACCAATCTCTGGATATTTCTGCTGACCCATGGCCTCTGTCTGGAACCACTTGGCGGGATGGCGCTCAGCCTGGAACTTCACCTTGGCATACTCGATGTACTTGCGGTAGATGTCGGTGAGAGTTGCCGATGACTTGATGCCGGCATTCTCAAGACCCTGAAGCATGTCGACGACGTAGGGAGGATGGACACAGCCTGAACCCGTACCACCGCTGAGGAAGTCGTAGCTGTTTTCACCGAAAAGGGCAACGGTCTTTATTAATTGAGAATTGATAGTTGAGAATTGAGAATTTTGATTTCCCTCAGTACGGAAAGGAAGACATCCATTGTTCTTCAGCAGCACGATACCCTCGGTAGCACTCTGGCGCGTGATGGCGGCATGAGCCTTGAAGTCGGGGTTGTTGCTGGCAGGATACTGCTTGAAGCTGGGCGTCTTGACGATATATTCCAGCATGCGGCGCACGTTGCGGTCAACATCCTTGATGTCGAGCTTGCCATTCTTGACGCCGTCGATGATTTCCTGTACCTGTGCAGGCTGTCCTGGTTCCATGAGGTCGTTGCCGGCCTGTACCTCAGTAATGGTAGGCAGTCCCTCGCGGATGCCAATCCAGTCGGTCATCACGATACCCTTGAAACCCCAGTCGTCGCGCAGAATCTTGGTCAGCAGGTCGTGGTTGCCCATCGAGAACTGTCCGTTCACCTTATTATACGATGCCATGACGGTCCAGGGATTACTCTCGCGGACGGCAATCTCGAAGCCGCGCAGGTAGAGTTCGCGGGCAGCACGCTGGCTGACGCGTTCGTCAACGCTGGTGCGGTCGGTCTCCTGCGAGTTGACGGCAAAGTGCTTGGCCGACACACCAGCTCCCTGACTCTGTACGCCATTGATGTAGGCTGCGGCAATCTTTCCCGTTACGAGCGGATCCTCAGAGTAGTATTCGAAGTTACGTCCGCACAGCGGATTGCGGTGCAGGTTCATGCCAGGTCCGAGGATGACGTCACAGCGGTATTCCTTGGTCTCGTTGCCGATGGCCTCACCCACCTTGCCGACCAGTTCCGTATTCCATGTTGATGCCAGACACGAGCCGATGGGGAATGCAGTAGCATAATAGGTCTTGCTGTCGCCCTCACGGGTGGGGTCGATGCGGACACCGGCAGGACCGTCGGTCAGTACAGTGGCAGGAATGCCCAGACGGGGAATCTCTGGCGAAGTTCCGGCAGCACCAGCTACTAGGTCAGCCTCTCCGCCCACCACAGCTGTTGAGCTGAAAAATTTGTTAGCACCGCCAACCAGCAGTTTGGCTTTCTCTTCCAGAGTCATGGCCTTCAGTACCTCATCGATATTGTCGGCTCTTAGTTTAGTTTGTGCACTCATTGTTCCAGTTGTTAGCAGGATACTTAATCCTATTGTCAATAGTTTCTTCATAATATAATAATGTTTAATCCGGAAATGCTGCGGATAAAGGTAATCATAATTCTCAATTTTCAATTCTTAATTCTCAATTAAAATATGCTTTCAGCTGTTCGGCATAGTCGGCCAACTGACGCGTGTCGCCATTGCCATAACGCTGCCAGGTCTGCTGGCAAGGCAGCAACAGGCTATCGAAGCACACATCCTTACGGTTCAGGTAGGGGTCGCAGTGCTGGAAGACATCCAATACGTTGACAACGAGTGATGTGGGTATGTGCATCAGCCGAGCCAGTTCCTGTACTTCTGGCGTCTCGCTGACCATTGTCTGCGGTGTCAGACGGAAATAGAGGTCAAGTATCAGCGTCAACATGAAGGGCATCAGCCGTTTGTCCTCGGCAATAGGACGAAAGTCGCGTTCGAAGGTTTCCTGAATGCTGACGCCTTCAAAGAAGTCACCGGCTGAATTAAAGCCCGTCATCTGGCGCAGCAGTTGTACGGCTCGGCTTAAACGTCGCGGATTTTCGCCATATTCTTTCCAGATCCGTTCGATACGTGGTGTCCGCAGACGGGCTATGTCACCCATCCGCTTATGCAGTTCCTCTGGAGCAATATGCAGTTCCAGACTCAATTCCACCATACCTTTGCTGTAAGTCGGTTTGATGCCTGCCGGACGACGTAGATACTGTTGGATGAGCAGCAGCCAGTAGTCATCTTGCCACAATTGTTTCTTTGCCATTGTTATAGTTTTTTGTATTTTAGTTTGCAAATATACGGATTTTTTTTTATATTTGCACACAAATTGCTATAAAGTTTTATAAATGGCATTTAAGTGTTGGTTATTGGTTAGCATTTATTGGTTGTTGGCTACCGGAGTATTGGCACAGCCTCTTCGCGACGACATCAGGAAGAACATACGATGTTCGGCCAATAGCCTTATGGCCTACCCTGGTCCGCAACAACAACGCCAATCCCCAGCTCCAAAGGGTAAGCGACCGTTCTATATCAGCCATTATGGACGTTATGGTTCTTGCTATCTGAGTGACAGAAAGGATTATGAGACACCCTACCGTATGCTGGCCACAGCAGACAGCGCCTCCCAACTAACGCCTTTGGGTTGCGATGTGTTGCATAGACTTGACCAAATACGTCACGATGCCATTAACCATTGGGGTGAGCTCTCCGATGTCGGCAGTCGCCAGCACCAGCATATCATGCGGCGTATGGTGGAGCATTTTCCTGAGGTGTTTACCGACACGACGACCGTTGATGCCCGCAGCATGACAACCTTGCCGTGTATGCTCTCAATGGAGTATGCCATGATACAGTTGTCGCGGATGTGTCCGACGGTCAAGATTCACCATAATGCCACACGTCGTGACTTGACTTATCTGAACCAGCGTGACAAACGGCTGGAGTTGTTGCAGAAAGACTCCGCTGTGACTGCTGCTCTTGCCATTTTCAGACGGACATACACGGACAATAACCGGCTGATGCAGTTGTTGTTCAGAGACATGGGCTATGTTCGTGAGTATGTTGACGACGACAAACTCTACGATGGTCTGTTCTTGCTGGCCAGTAACATCCAAAATACACTGATGCGTAACCAACTGACCCTGTACGATCTATTTACAGACGATGAGATATATCGCAACTGGGAACGTGACAATGCCCGCTGGTATGCCGCTTACGGGCCGTCGCCAGTAACAGGTGGCCAGTTACCTTTCAGTCAGCGAAACCTGTTGCGAAAAATCATTGAGCAGGCCGATAGTTGTATCCGTATGAATCGTCCCAGCGTGCAGTTGCGCTATGGCAGTGAAACAGCTTTGTTGCCATTGATTTGTCTACTGGAACTTGACGGCTACAACTTGTCTGAGAACGACCTTGAGAATCTCGACCGTCACGGCTGGGTATGTTATAAAATTGTTCCTATGGCTGCCAATATACAGTTCATCTTTTATCGCAACGGTCCACAGGATGACGATGTGCTATTCAAGGTATTGCTTAATGAGAACGAAACAGGACTACCCCTGCCAAGCAATCTGGCTCCCTACTACCACTGGGCTGATTTCCGTGACTATTACCTAAAAAAACTCGATGCCTATGAGGAACGGTAAGATACAGTTCACGGTTCATGGTTCATGGTTCATGGTTATTGTTTTCTGCTTAACTGTTAATAGTATCCATGCGCAGAGTGCCTTCGACTTTATTAGCCGTAACCGCAACTTCTCAGCGAGCAATTACTGTATCTATCCAGATAGTGTCGACCACATCATGACACCGGCACCAGCAGGCAAGAAGCCCTTCTATATATCACATTACGGACGGCACGGCTCACGCTATCTGAGCAACCGCAAGGGCTACGATATTCCTTACGGCATATTGGCCAAGGCCGACAGTCTCGACAAACTGACGCCTTTCGGCAAAGGTGTGTTGAAGGAGGTGCGGGATATCATTGATGACTCCGAAGGACGCTGGGGTGACCTTACCGGACTTGGTAAGCTACAGCATCGTCATATTGCCAGTCGTATGGTGAAACACTTCCCAGAGGTGTTTGCAGACGATGCTGTCATTGATGCCAAGAGTACCACTGTCAACCGTTGTGTGCTGTCAATGGGTGCCGCCATACAGCAACTGGTGGCACTCAATCCCAAGCTGCGTGTCACGATGAAGGCCTCGAAGGCTGACATGTGGTATATGAACCATCAGGACACTCTATTGCGTAGCACCCAGAATACCCCTGCAACCAAGCAGGCCTACGCAGAATTTTGTACACCACGTGAGCACAATGACCGTCTGATGCACCTGCTTTTCAACGACTCTATTTATATTAAAGAACACGTTGACGACCTGTGGTTGAACTATTATCTGCTGAAGACAGCCCTCATCCAGCAGAACACCAGCATGGGTGCGCGCAGCACGCTCATCGAGGATTTTTCGTTCGAAGAGATTCACCAGTTCTGGCAGAAGGAGAATGCCTGGTGGTACTTCACCTACGGCCCGTCACCACTCAATGGCGGCACACAGCCTTACACCCAGCGTTATCTGCTACGCCAAATCATCCATGATGCAGACAGCTGCATAGCCCTGCCCACCCATGGTGCCACCCTGCGCTATGGCCATGAAACTGTGATGCTGCCACTGACCTGTCTGCTTGGTATCAATGCTTATGACTACCAAATAGAGCGCCTTGAGGATTTGGAGCATGAGGGCTGGTGGGCGTGCCTGATCTTTCCTATGGCGTCGAACATCCAAATTGTGTTTTATCGCGAAGACCCCAAGGACAAGGACGTCCTCATCAAGATTCTACTAAATGAGAACGAGGCCCGCCTGCCTTTGCCGGATGACCTCGCTCCCTATTATCGTTGGGCTGACTTCCGCGACTATTATCTCAAGAAACTCGACGCCTACGACAGCACTCGTTAGTTATTTGGCATTTATTTCCTGTATCAGTCGGTCGGCATGACCCCAGCGGTCCATCATGAACAGCATGAAGCGCACATCGACATTGATGGTGCGTGCCAGTTCGCGGTCGAAGAAGATGTCGCTGGACAGGCTGTCCCAGTTGCCGTCGAAGGCCAGACCCAGCAGTTCACCCTTACCATTGAAGATGGGTGAGCCGGAGTTACCACCCGTGATGTCGGTATTCGACAGGAAACACAGCTGCATGGTACCCGTCAGCTTGTCGGTATACTGGCCGAAGTCCTTGCTTGAGAGCAGTTCATGCATGATGGGTTCGGCATAATACTCAAAGTTCTCGTCGGCCTTCTGCATCTTTTCCCACAATGAGCGTGCCGTCGTGTAATAGCCTGAGGGACGACCGCCCAGCGAGTATTCACCCACCTGACCGTAGGTCATGCGCATGGTGAAGTTGGCGTCGCTGTAGTTGGGCATATCCTGTTCCATGCGCAGCTTGGCGGCACAGAGCAGTCGCTCCTGTTCTTCGATGCTGTCGGCCATGACAATCAGTTCTGCACGTAACTGAGCACGCAGTTCGGTGAGGCTCACACCATAAGCCACACCCAGGTCACGGTCGAAGTTCTTCTTGTTGATATAGATTTTCTTGCCGCTCTTCATGAGCATCGACTTGTCGTAGAGGGCATCCACATAACGGCGGAAGTCGCCGTCAAACGACTTGTCGACTTCCTCGAAGAAAGAGGGATGGAACTTCTTGTCCACCTGTTCACGGTAGTTCTTCATGAGTGCTGTCAACAGTTCGCGGTCAGTGGCCTGATCCCAGTCCTTACTGTTGTCGGCAAACTCGACATATTGTTTTTTCTTCTTGTCAGCAGGACCCTTGACCTCCATACCGCGATGGATACGCTGAGCACGTACTGACAGCTCGTCGCACTCGCGGCCCCACGTCTCACTCCAGTAGTAGAGTGCACGCACTGCCTCGGCGCGCTGTTGGTAGAAACGGCTGAGCCTGTCAAAGTCGAGCTGGCCCTTCAGGTAGCCTGTCGTGTCATGCCATTGGCGTAGCACAGCCTCGAACTGCTGTTTCTGGCCGATGAGGCCGATGCTGTCGATACACTTGTTCATACCAATGGAGTTCTTCCAGTAGTTGCTGCTATGGGCATACTTCGACTCATACATGATGCGGACAGCCTCCGAAGCACGCATGTGGCGCAGCATGATGTCTTGCTTGATGGCACGAGCCTGAATCATCGTCTGGTTCATCACGTTGTGGCGTTCCTGAATGCCGTAGCTTGACAGGTAACGGCTGGTGCTGCCAGGATAACCCATAATCATGCAGAAGTCGCCAGGTTTGTAGCCCTGCAGGCTGACGGGAGCCCACGAAGTGGGGTGGTAGGGAACGTTGTCTTTCGAATATTTGGCAGGACCGTTGGTCTTGGGGTCGGCATAGATGCGGAACACGGAGTAGTCGCAGGTCTGGCGCGGCCACATCCAGTTATCAGTCTCACCGCCATACTTACCCATCGACTTGGGAACCGTAAAGACCAGACGGACATCTTCGAAGTCGCGGTAGGTGGTCATGTAGTATTTGTTGCCCTCATAGAACGGCTTCACCTCAACGCGCAGGGTAGAGTCCTGACTGCGGATGTCCTTCTGCCAGGCGTTCTCTAAGGAGTCGACGATTTCTCCCTGCCTGTCACTGGTCTGTCCTTCCAACAGCGGCAAAATCTGGTCGCTGACATCTTTCTGTTCGACCATGAAGCTAACAAAGATGTCTTCGTTGGGTAGCTCTTCTTCGTATGAGTTGGCCACAAAACCGTTCAGCATGTAGTCGTGTTCGACGGTAGAGTGACGGCGGATGGCATCGAAGCCGCAATGGTGGTTAGTAAAAACCAGGCCGTTGGGTGATACTACGACGCCCGAGCAGTAGCCGCTGAAGTTGACGACGGCATTCTTGACGGCATTGTCGCTCGCGTAGAGCTGCTCCATAGGCAGCTGGAATCCATACTGTTTCATCTGCTCGTACACGGCAGTCGGCAGATTGTAGAGTGTCCACATGCCCTCATCAGCGTGTGCTCCCAAGGCACACAGACTGAACATGAATAATAGTAATTTCTTCATATTGTTTTATTGTTTAACTTTGTAATTCGGTTTTCTAAAATATTTGCCCACAATGGGTAACTTGCTGAGGGGTAGGTCGCGCCAGAGGATATAAGCCACGAAGATGCCGATAAGCAGGGTATTAGCCGTCAGCGACAGCCATACGGGCTGGTCGTCGTGAACCTTGTACATGGCCATGGTCAGTACGACGGCCATGACAACATAGATGGCAATATCCTTTAGAGGATACTTCAGCGGGTAGTACTTCTGACCCACGAAATAGCTAACCAGCATGGCCACGCCGTAGCCGGCAAAGCCGCCCCACGCACAGGCCATGTAGCCGTACTTTGGCACAAAGAGGATGTTGACCACCAATAGCACGGCACAGCCGATGCCCGAAAAGATAGCTCCCCAAATGGTTTTATCGATAATCTTATACCAGAACGACAGGTTGAAGTAGATGCCCATCATGATTTCAGCAGCCATCACAATGGGAACAACCTTCAAGCCCACCCAATATTCAGGACGGCGGACGATATACTTCAAAATGTCCATATAGCCCACCACGATGAGGAATGCCAATAGCGTGAAGACGATGAAGAACTTCATGGCCTGAACGTACATTTCGTGCTGGTCTTTGTCCTTGACGCCCGCAAAGACGATGGGCTCGTAGGCAAAGCGGAAGGCCTGTGTTATCATCGCCATAATCATGGCTATCTTCGAACAGGCACCATAAATGCCTAACTGTTCCATGCTGTCGCTGCCTTCGTAGATGTATGGAAACAGCATCTTGTCAGCTGTCTGATTCAGAATGCCGGCAACGCCCAGCACCAATATAGGCCACGAATAGCTCAGCATAGTACGCAGTAACTGTGTGTCGAGCTTCCAGCGGAAACCAGTATATTCCGTTATCAGACAGACGGCCAGCATCGCCGTGCATACCAGATTGATATAGAACACATAGCCCACGTCTTTGCCGTCCATCCAATAGAAATAGATAAGGTTCAAGAGAATCGTTACTACGATGTTCAACAACTTGAGGGCAGCAAACTTGATGGCCTTCTTCTCCTGGCGCAGATGGGCAAAGGGAATGCACAGGAAAGCATCAATGGCTACCGTAACAGCCATCACGCCAACGTACTCAGGATGGTCGCCATAGCCCATCAACTGACTGACGGGTGACAGGAGCAACAAGACCAGCACCGCAAACACCAGCGACACAGAGCCCACCGTGATGAGCGTGGTACCGTAAACCGTCTGCGAGTCGGTATGTGTCTTGTTGGTAAATCGGAAATAGGTGGTTTCCATACCGAACGTCAGCAACACCAGCATCAAGGCCACGTAGGCGTAGATGTTGGTAATGATGCCATAACCACCACTGGCCGCAGACAGCTGCGCCGTATACAGCGGGACGAGCAGATAGTTCAGAAAGCGGCCAATGATGCTCGACAGTCCATAAATGGCCGTATCCTTGAAGATGGTTGTTAGCTTTCCCATAGTTTCAGTTTTTTCTAGATTCTCTAGTTTTTCTAGTTCTTCTAGTTTTTTGCTTCTATCCAAAGAACAAATAACAAATGGCAATGGCCGCTATGACGCCAGCCAAGTCAGCCAGCAGACCACAGCTCACAGCATGACGCGTGTTCTTGATGCCCACAGAACCAAAATAGACAGCCAAAATGTAGAAGGTGGTGTCTGTTGAGCCTTGGAAGACACATGACAGGCGACCCACGAACGAGTCGGCACCATAGGTTGTCATGGCGTCGACCATCATGCCACGGGCGCCAGAGCCGCTGAGGGGTTTCATGAGGGCTGTCGGCATGGCGTCGACCCATTGGGCGTTGAAGCCCGAAGCTTCAACCACTCGGTGTAGGCCGCCAATCAGCATGTCCATAGCTCCACTGGCACGAAACACGCCGATGCCTACGAGGATGGCCACCAGATAGGGAATGATGCGTACGGCAGTGGTAAAACCGTCCTTGGCACCCTCGATGAAGGCATCATAGACGTTGACCTTCTTGCGCACACCGGCCAGGATGAAGGCACAGATGATGGTCATCAGCAGGATGTTGGCTGCTGTTGTGCTGACCTTGTTCATGGCATCGGGTGACAGTTGTGAGAAACCCCAGATAATGGCGGCTACCACAGCGCAGGCACCACCCAAGGTGAGTAGTACGGTGCGGTTGATGAGATTGATGCGCTGATAGAGTGAGGTTACAATGATGCCGGCCAGTGTCGAGAAGAATGTTGCCAACAGGATGGGAATAAAAATGTCCGTCGGCTGGGCGGCACCCAGCTGTGCACGATACACCATGATACTGACGGGAATGAGCGTCAGGCCACTGGTGTTCAACACTAAAAACATAATCATCGGGTTCGATGCCGTCACTTTCAACGACTGTAGCTCGTTGTCGCTGATTTCGCCTTTCTCATTTTTAATTTTTAATTGTTCATTTTTAATTTCCTCCATCTGTTCCATCGCCTTCAGACCAAGGGGTGTGGCGGCATTGTCCAGTCCCAGCATGTTGGCAGCAATGTTCATGAAGATACTGCCCGTAACGGGATGTCCTTTAGGAATGTCTGGAAACAGTTTGGTAAAGATGGGTGATAGCACACGGGCCAGCACATTGACCACGCCGCCCTTCTCGCCGACTTTCATCACGCCGAGCCACAGCGAAAGCACGCCCGTCAGGCCCAGAGAAATCTCAAACGCCGTCTTCGACGAAGAGAACGTCGAATCCATCATAGCCGGGAAGACATCGAAGTCGCCCAGAAACAATAACTTCGCGGCAGCAATGACGAATGCCACGAGGAAGAACGCTATCCAAATATAATTCAGTACCATACAGACTGCAAAGGTACGATTAAACCAGCAAAAATCAAAATTATTTATGAAAAATTCGTGTTCAGTTCCTGATAATTCATGTTTGAGACAAAAAAAGAGCGGTTGCATCGCGCAACCGCCCCTTTCGATATAAATATCTAAGTATTTGATGTATTCAAATTACTCCCAGAACTTCTGTGAGGGATTCTGAACCCAGGCAGCGAACTTGCCTGAACTCTTACTGCCACCCCACCTCACGTCGATATCCTGGAATTCGTCGCACCACTCAACTGTGACAGGAACAGCAATCTTGCTGGCAACCTTACCGGTGGGAGCTTCAAGTGGTGTCCATGTCTGACCACCGTTCTTAGAAACCTCAACCTTGATAGCCTTGACACCATCGAAGAAGGCCTGGTCTGACTTGCTGCTACCGAAGTTACCGCTTACATGCAGAATCTGACTAGCAGTCTTGGCATAATGAGCGCCAGGATATGTATTGGTCATGGTCATGCTAGCACCTAAGATAGCGTGAGCTTCCCAGTCTGATCTCTCATTGATACGGATAGGATAGATACCACCGGCTGCAAGAATCTTAATGTCAACCTGTTCTGAGCTAATCCATTTCACGTCGAAGACGATATCGTTGAAGTCGAAGTCAGAGTTCTCGCTAACGGTCAGGTCCTCAGCCATGATGCGCAGGTCATAGGGATCATCATCGGGCTCATCGGGAATGATGGGAGTATCGTTAACCGGCTTAGCTTCTGTCAGTGTAACAATCCAGTCACTATAGTAACCATCTGCACCACCATGAACTTTTACCCATTTGCCCATAGTACTGCTAATAACAGGAAGATATTCGTTATCAAGCATTTCATAAAGGTATGTCAGGTCAAGACATAACTCTTCCTGCATGACATCCTCGTCTTCGCCAGTATTATTGTTATAACGAGTACCCACCTTTACAAGTTTTCTTACAGCATGCTGGTTCCAGTCAACGTCGCCATTGTCACCACAATATTCATTTGTTTGTGCAATGAGCATAGGAACAGGCTTACCGTCGAAAATAATCAAGCCGTCTCTGTTAACAACATCTTCAAACTTACCGGCTTTTGTGCCATCCCAAACATAAGTCCAGTCAGGCATGTCTCTATAAGTAGCATAGCGAAGAGTCTTCTGAACTTCACCTTTACCGTTAAGGAAGGTCTTTCCCTCAACATTCAAAGAGTCGGTATCAGTGTGTACATAGATGTCATCACCTACAATCTGCTCGAAGTCAAAGCCCATGAATGAACGGTTCCAACCATCATTCAATAATTCGCCATTCAGTCCCTTGCCATTAGCCCATGTGCGAATCGTCTTCCAGCTTACGAGACTGGTATACTCTGTATGACCCAGTGAACCGTCGCTATTGAAATAACCGAACTTATTAGTTGTTGAGTTAACCATCAGCTGAATCTCGTCACTATGCTCTGTAGCATTTTTCGGTTCCAGATACGTTACAGTGTCAGTATTCTGTACGTTGGGATTGGTACTGCAAGTACCGTAGTTGAAATTAAAGATATGATCCTGAGTGTTGTTGGGATAAACAGCAGCAAGGTGATCCATGTGGTTAGAGCCGATTACATATTGAGGATTCCAAGACACACTATTAGCGGATTCATATTGCTCAGGTGACTCACTGCCTGTCGTGTTCGTACCACCTTTGTAAACCTGCTGTACGAAATAGTTCGTCCAACCTGGATCTTCATATTTCTTTAATTGGTTCTGCTGGAAATACTGGCGGACGATGTCCTTCTGCTCAGGAGTAAGCTGTGGTACTACTACCCAAGCCTCTGCCCACATATTGGCGTTAGGATAAGTACCACGTGTGAGAGCGCGAGATGCATTTGCACTGAAACCCCATGTCTGGTTAGGATTGGGTTGACCAAAACGGTTGATGAAAGCCGTCTCATACTTCTGTACATCAGGGTTGACGTACGTCACTTCGTCTTTTGAGCAGCTTGCCAATGCTAAGGCAGCGATACCCATCATCAAATACTTTTTCATCATGTTTGTTGTTTAATTTGAGTTTATTATTAGTGAAATTTTAACGTTTTCGGTTGCAAAGATACACACTTATTTTGAATATCCCTCAACATTTTGCGTTAATTATAGTTAACGAGAGGAAATTTGTTTGGAAATACATCGAGATTCATCGACGAAAAAAGAGCGGTCGCATCTCGCAACCGCCCTTTAAACAATGATGTTATCTAAGTTTTTGATGCATTATTCAACACCTTTCCAGAAGGGAGCGTTTTCGTTCTGCACCCAGTTTTCGAAGGCATTTTCACCCCACAGATCGTCGATGTCCTGGAATTCGTTGCACCATTCAACGGTGACAGGAACACCAATCTTGCTGGCTGACTTGCCTTGAGGAGCGGTCAGCTCTGTCCAGGTCTTACCGCCATTCTTCGATACTTTAATCGAGATGTCGCGGACACCAAGCTTGAACAAAGGATCTCCTGCACTGCTACCAAAGTTACCGCTGACTTCAAAGGCTTCTGCATTGTGTTTGTAGTGTTGGCCTTCATAAGTATTCGTCATGGTCATACCTGCACCAAGCAGAGCGTGAATCTCCTTGTCTTCTCTGTCTGCAATGATGATAGGATAGATACCACCGGCTGCGCGAACCTTTACCAAAGCAGTGGTAGAGCTGACGTACTTCACGTCGAAGACGACATCATTGAAGTCGAAGTCAGAATTCTGGTCAACCGTGAGGTCCTCGGCCATGACGCGGAAGTCATAAACTACTGGGTCTGGATCAGGAGTCGGGTCAGGAGTTGGATCGGGTGTTGGATCAGGAGTTGGGTCGGGTGTGGGGTCTGGAGTTGGATCAGGAGTGGGATCGGGATCCTCTCCAATCTTGAAGCCAGGCGTACAGCCGTTGACGCCCAGATTGAATGGGGTGCTGGCAGGTATGACTTCATTGTTACCCTTAGTAACCTTCTTTACATTGCCATTGCCAGTAACATTGGCTATCGTGTTAAAGAACTTGTAGTCGGCAATTGAAAGCGCATAATTTGTAGCATCGGTGGGATCAGTTTGATGCATGCCCTTGCCATCGGTAACATTGTTCCAAGTACCGGCATAAACATAGATGTTATTTTCGAAGTTACCACCATTCTCGGGACCATCAGCCCAGTTCAGGTAAGTGATTCTGTCTTCAATGTCGAGTACGGCATAGCCACCGCTTGTGGGACCTGTCCAAGAGGTACCGTTGTTATATAGCGTGTTGCACTGTACTAAAGCACCTGCAGCCAAACCGACGTAAGTGGGTGTGCTGGTGCCATCTTCGCTGCTGCTGAACATCAACTCGCCACCGACAATCAGTGAAGAACCCATAACGCCCTCATAGTTACGGATGCGTGCATTGTGCTTCACATAGAATTGGCATTCGTTGAAAACGCGTGCGTTGGCTACGCTGCCTTCTTCGCTGCCGAAGTGGTCGATAGCAGCCAGGCGGTGGTTGTAGAAATTACTCTCTTGTGCACCACCCCAATATTCGTTAACCTTGAAGTCGCCGTAGTTGTAGAACTTACCGAAGTTGTTGTTGAAGATAGCAACGTCAATAGTACCACCGTTGTAGTTCTCTAAATCTACAGCATTACCGTTGTTTACCTCTACCTTACCGTTACCAGTCAGTCTGCCGCCAGGAAGCACTACGAGACGTGCCTGATTAACCATGTTCAGTGTCACTCCAGAAGCCACATTCACTGTACCACCGCTAGCAATGATAATCTTACCAAACTCGCCAATGGGCTGGTCTGCTGTGATATTCCAAGTACCGGTTACCACGATAGTACGCTCGGCATTGCTGCGTGTAACGTGGTCTGGAAGATAACCCTCAGAACCAGCAACAGTAATCATGCCACTCCATGTGCCTGTAATCTTGAAGTAGCGAACATAGGTCTCGTCAATATTGGTACCTGCCTCCTTGGTGACAACCCATTGAGCGGGTACTTCCGGTGTTCCTTCTGTGTAATTCAGCCAACTGGTGTAACCAGCATTGATAATTCGCTCAACAACCTTTGGCCATGCCTCTTCTTTGGAAGAAGCTCCATAAAATGCATAATTGCTATCCCAGTAAGGTTGGATGTTTTCTATTCTCCAATTGTATTCATCAGATCCCCATGGATAGCTATAGATAACAGTGTAATTGAAATCATCAATTTTATAACCACCCTCTACAGCAGGAATTGGGTCTGTCCAATAACCCTCTTCGTCCCACGATGTGGTGTTGTCGTAGTTATCCTCTATATTGGCGCTGTTGGGTTCCTTGGCAGTTGTCAAGTAGTTTGTTACCCAAGCTTCTGTGTAGGGCTGGGAAATTTCCGGTACAGCAGGAGCAGCCATGCTACGGGTGAATGCACGTGTGTCGGCAGCACTTCCGAAACCCCAGGTGTGTTCGGGATCAGGCGTGCCGAAACGATTGGTAAAGGCAATCTCATACCTTTGAACGTCAGGATTGACATAGGTGATGTCATCCTTCGAGCAGCTTGCCAAAGACAATACGGCAAGGCTCAGCATCAAATACTTTTTCATTGTTACTAAGTTGCTAAAGTTATTATTATTATTATTACTATTATCACTAGTTTGGATGCAAAGGTACGAACTAAATCGGGAAAAGTTGAATTACGTGTATTAAAAAAGGTTAACGCAAGCGTAAACGTTCACGTTAACCCTATATTCGTAGTCAAAAATACACTTAATATACCATGCTGGCGTTGGGGTAAAGACACCAGTCGTTAGCCTTCTTTTTGTTATTAACCCACTCGCCGAAGGCATGGTTCAGTTTGTTGTAAGTGCCGTATGCGACGCCGTTTTTATAGCCTCCCATCTCATAGCCGATGCAAGGATAGCGGAACTGGCCATAGGGAACTTCCAAAGCCCATGCAAAGTTGTCGGCATAGGCATACTGATGTCCCTCGTAGAATTCGTTCAACGACTCCTGGAACTTATAGCGGTACTTATGAATCTCCCAAGGAGCAGTGATATAGTAGTAGCTGATAAAGAGGTCGAGGTCGGCGAAACCTAAGCGCGGTATAATGTTGCCATCATTGAATACGACATTATAGGTGACCGTAACAGCTGGGTAGCCCATGTAGTTCGGGCCAGGTTCGTGACTGACATTAAACTGGTAACGCGTGATGGTTCCGTTGTCGTTGTTTTGGATAAAGAAGGCGGCATGGGCATCGTCGTAGAGGTTGATGACGGGAGAGCCGTCCTTGGCGGTCAGCACGATGTCATCGTTCTGGATGATAGTACGTCTGGCACTGGAGTCTTTCACAAAACTCTTGCCGTCGTCAGTATACACCTGTGCTATCTTGTTGGCCTTGATGCCATTGATGCGCAGACCGGCAGCCACCTGCTTGGTGGTGCCAAGGGCAACGAGGGTGACGGTGAAGCGCATGACATAGTCGTTCACTTGTTCCTTCGAGAGCGACATGACGACATCGTTATAGCTCCACGAACTGCTGGCTTCGGGGTAGCTGATGTCGTAGCAGTAGTAGACCGTTTGTGGCTGCAGCTTGTTGAACGTTCCTTTATTCGTGGTGTTCGGATGGCTGAAGTCGATGGTCTTTGTCGTCATATAGGGAGCGGCCACGATGGTATACTTTTCATCAGCGTCAACGGCTGCAATATAGATGCTGTCCGCCATGGTCGGAACGGAGTAGTTGATAGTGATCTTCTCGTTCTCTACGGCGTCATGGACGGCCATTTTCTCCGCATAGAGTGAGGTGTAGGGATTCTGCGATAAAATCTCGACACGCTTCACGTCCTTGACGTTGGGTAACACGCTGACGCTATATTCGTTCAGCATCGACCAGTCGTGGGTAGGGTCCACGTCGTCGATATTGAATGTCAGCTTCTTCATAGAGTCGGCAAGTTCCTTGTTGAACTCGTTCTTGTTACATGAGGTAGTGGTGAACGCTATCATTGCGCTCACCACTATTCCTATTAAGATGACCCAAATTGTCTTACGCATAGGTCTTATACCTTATTATATATATAAGAATCTGATAAATCTATTGACTCCGTGGTTTAATAGAGTCCGTCCTCGTCCATCACGGTGCCGTTGTTAGGAACGGTATACCAGTCTTCGTTGGCACCTACCGTGGTGGCGAATCCCTCGAATTGCGAGTAGGCAGTCTTGACATTCACCCACTCACGCGGCCACTTCCAGTCCTCAGGAATGATGACGCCGTAGGGTGCAGAGCCTGAGCCTGAGAGGCGCATTTCGTACTCCGCCTTACCCTTTTGTTCAGGAACGTAGACAGCCAGACGCAGCTTGCGGTAATCGGCATAGTTGGCCTTTGGTACTCTGATTTCAATGGGCGTTGCATTAGCACCCTTACCATTGTCAGCATTGGTATTAATCATATAACCGTGCTGGGCACCCAACATTTCGTGAATCTCCGTGCGGTAGTTGAAGGCCAGCGTGGTAAAGTTTTCACCGTATTCCATGCCGTCTTCACCAGCATTCTCATAGAGACGCAGCTGCAAATCCAGGGTAGCACCGGCGGCAACCAGCTTCAATACAATGTCGTCACCATCCTCGCGAACCTTCAGCACCACGTCATTCATGTCGTAGTCACAGTTGCGAGAGTCTTCGAAGGCATAACTGTAGGTGGGATGCACAGGGTCGTCGGGAATAATCTCCTGACCACCTTCGGCGCCCTTGATTTCATAAATGACGTCGTTGTAGTCGAAGTCAATCCAGTCCTCAAAGCCAACAAACGTTCTGTCAGAGAATTCGAAGACAGCACAATGGGGCGTGCTAGGATTGGTGATGCCGTGGCTGATTCCTTCCTGGAATCCCCAAAGGCCAGACTGGTGTACTTCTAAATTCATCCTGCCGTCACCATAGTAGTCCTGGAAGGTATCAATCTTCTTTTTTACTACTTCACTGACGGTCGTCGTACTTGACCCACTGCCACTACCTTGCTGAACGGTAAAGCACTCGTAACCATAGAAGCCTAACTTCGAACCGGTACACAAAATCTTATATGTGTGGTTAGATTGGACGGGAAAATCGAAAGTACCATAATATTTTTCGCTTACCGTGATACCATTATAACCTTCCATAGGTACACCGTTGTCGTAAATGTAGAATGGAGCATTAGCGTTTAGAACAACAGCAACTCTGATGATGCCCTCAAACCACGGGTAAATATTATAATGTGTACTTCCACCATTGTTGATGTCACCATTTACATTGTTGCCCGGTGTATAATACTGATAGCCATCAATTGTTTTTGTATTGCTAAAAGTAAAAAAACTATCATTTACCCATTGAGATGCAAATTGTATTCGTGATTTGTTATTTGGTGAATTATTACCATCGCCAGTATTAAAAGATTGATCTTTATATGCAGTCCATTTGTCAATAGATGTCAACAGTGTTTCTGAACCACCACCCGTTGTCGTGGTGATACCGCCACTCTCGTAGATATCTTTATACTGCCGTTCTCCAACCCACGTGTTGGTAATGATGAAGTTGATGGCTAAGCCTGCAGGGAATTCATCATGTGCGACACCATATTCGTCCTCATACACCAATGTGTAGGTTTTCTTGTTGAAAGCATAATGATTCTGGTTAGCCTCGTCAGGATCGGCCATTTCGCCGATGGTATACTTCTTCATGGCCTTAATCTGCGCAACGGTTGGTGTTGTGTTGGCCGGATAGTAATAATAGCTAATCTTGTCACCAGAGTTAGAGTCCTTGAAGATAGGCGTCAGTGTGACAGGTCCGCCAGTTGTCGTCAAGGTGTAACCGGCAGATGTTGCTCTTACCAGATTATTCTCTCCTTCAGGAATCACAGACTTGATGAGATTGGCAAGATTAGTAGCCTCTTCATCGGAAATATTAGAGTCAACAACGGGAGCAGTAATATTGTAGTATTTGTCCGTCCAGCCAGAGTTCTTCCAGGGAACGAAGTCACCCATGAAGGAGAAATAAGTATAGCCGTCGGTACCTGTTGCTTCAGCTGCCACGACACCAGCCCACGACAGAGCCAGTTCGCTGTTGAAGGTGTTGGTACCTTCTGCTGCTACCGATACGCTGGCACCGTCACGACGGGGAGCCATAGCCCTAGTTGTGGTCGGGGCAAAGCTGACAGACTTTGTGCCTGCTTCCACATATACGTAGCGGTACTTCTTCTCCGCGTTGCGACATGCTACATAGATGGACTTCACAGACTTCGGTGCCACATAATTGACGGTCACGGTCTGTCCCTCTTCGACAGTAGCCTGACCTAAGATTTTGGCCTGCTTACCTGCGTAGGGGATGCCGTCCAGAATCAACACCTCGTTGGCATTGATACCGGCATTGGACGTTACATCGATGCTGCCTGACTGCGTCATGTTCCAGTCTTGATCGGGATTGAGGTCAAAACCCAGCACTTCCTCGGCGATGGTAACAGCCTCAGCCTCTGTTGGTTGCTGCTCAAAATCTTCCTTGTGACAGCTTGTCAGCATCAAGCAAATCGTCAGTGCAAGGCCACTCAGCAAATATACATTCTTCATGTTTGCTTAATTTTTAGTTAACTAAAATCTACCTTAATGAATATATTCGGGGCAAAGATACGAATAAACTACGACAAAACAACCACGAGCGCCAAGTATTTAACTTCTTTTAAAACATTTGGCTTACTCGGCGTATGCCAGCCACCAGTGTGTCAATCTCTTCTTTGGTGTTGTAGAGGGCAAACGAGGCACGCACAGTACCCGTAATACCGAGCCGGTCCATCAACGGCTGGGCACAGTGATGACCGGTACGAACGGCAATGCCAAGGCGGTCGAGTAGGGTACCCATGTCGAGGTGATGGATGTCGCCTACGAGGAACGACACGACGGCATCTTTGTTGGCGGCAGAACCGCTAACCACCGTACTGGGACCAAAGAGGCGCATGCCGTCGATGGTCTGTAGCTGTTCCAAGGCATAGCGGGTCAGCTCCTGCTCATAGGCCTCGACGGAATCGAGGCCCACTTTTTCCAGATAGTCGATGGCGGTGGCCAGTCCGTGGGTAGCGACATAGTCGGGTGTGCCGGCTTCGAATTTGAAGGGCAGGCGCTCGAAGGTGGTACGTTCCCACGACACCTTGTCAATCATTTCACCACCGCCCTGATAGGGGGGCAGACGGTCGAGCCACTCTTCCTTGCCGTAAAGCACGCCAACACCTGTAGGGCCGTACATCTTGTGACCGCTGAAGGCCAGGAAGTCGCAGTCCAGCTGCTGCACGTCAATCTTCATGTGGGGCGCACTTTGGGCGGCGTCAATCATGACGGGGATGCCGTGCTTGTGGGCTAAAGTAACGATGCCGGAAACATCGTTCACAGTGCCTAATACGTTGCTGACGTGGGCAATGCTGATGAGCTTGGTGCGCTCAGTCAGATATGTTGCGATGTCATCGCAACCGACTAAACGGCCGTCATCGGTGATGGGCAGATGCTTGACCACAATGCCGCGACGCTGGGCCTGCAACTGCCAGGGGACAATGTTCGAGTGGTGTTCCATATCGCTCACCAGCACCTCGTCGCCAGCCTGCATCTGACTGTCGCAGAACGTTGAGGCCACCAGATTGATGGCTTCTGTCGTTCCTCGGGTAAAAATCACTTCCTCGGTCTTCTTGGCGTTGATGAAACGGCGCACCCGTTCACGGGCGGCCTCGTGCAGGTCGGTAGCCTGCTGCGACAGGTAGTGAACGCCACGGTGCACGTTGGCGTTAACATTGAGGTATTCGTCGCGCATGGCATCGAGCACGCACAGCGGTTTCTGCGTTGTGGCGGCATTATCCAGATAAATCAGCGGCTTGCCGTACACTTCACGCGACAGGATGGGAAAGTCTTCTCGTATCTTCTTGATATCGTACATGGTTCCAATTCGTTTGCTTAGCGACTGCAAAGTTACACATTTTTGAGGACTTTACGCACTTTTATGCGTCTTTTAAATAAAAATAAGAATTATAACGTTATGAACAACAGTAAGTATCGTGGCGTGGTGGTGCCGATGGTAACCCCTGTCACTCAGGACGGACGGCTCGACGTGGAGGCCGTCAAGCGTATTATCGAGTTTTTTGCTGAGGCTGGTGTGTCACCCCTATTGATGGGAACGACGGGCGAGGGCAACAGCGTCAGTCAGGCCGATGGTCAGCTGTTTGTTGAGACAGCTGTCAAGGCACGGAATAATTGTCAATTATCATTGCAACGCCACACTCTCAAAGAGAGAATTGTCAATTGTCAATGTTCAATGTTCAATGTTCAATATTCAATGGTCATCTACGCCGGACTGACTGGCAACTGCTTTACAGAGCAGGTGCGTCAGGCCGAGGTGTATACGGCTTTGGGTGCCGACGTCATCGTGGCCACCCTGCCCACCTATTACGCCTTGACACCAGAACAGATGTACGACTACTACAAGACGCTGGCCGACAGTATCACGGGACCACTCATGCTGTATAACATCCTGTCTACCACACACATGAGTATTCCTGTCGACGTCATTAAGAGGTTGGCCGACCATCCCAATATCGTAGGTCTGAAGGATTCCGAACGTGACCTGGAGCGTATGGCACAGTGCATCGAGATAGCACAGGGGCGCGACGACTTTGCATACTTCTGTGGATGGGCAGCACAAAGTGCCCATTCACTGGAACAGGGTGGCAACGGCATCGTACCGTCGACGGGCAACTATGTTCCTGAGATGTTCCGGCAACTCTACGATGCTGCTGTCGCTGGCGATATGGCAACTGCAAACCGCCTGCAGGACGAGACCAACGAGATTGCCAAGATCTATCAGAAGGACCGTACTCTTGGCCAGAGTCTTACTGCCCTCAAGGTGATGATGCAGACCAAGGGTCTCTGCGAACCCTGGATGCTCATGCCGTTGACACGTCTGTCGGCAGAAGAAGAACAGGCAATTATTGTAAAATTAGGAATTAGAAATTAGGAATTAGAAATTATGATTACTTTGCTATGCATGTAATTGACTATATCATCGTATTGTTATCCATTTTGGCAGCCATCGGTACGGGTGTGTACTTTGCCCACAAGCAGAAGGACACCTCGCAATACTTTGCAGGAGGCGGCAAGATTCCAGCCTGGGCAGTGGGCATTTCCATCTTCGCAACGCTTATCAGCAGCGTGACGTTCCTGGCCTACCCTGGTGCAGCATATGCCGACAACTGGATCCTGCTGGTACAGGGACTGATGGTACCCATCGTGCTGGTGGCACTCGTCGGCATCATCGTACCGTTGTTCCGAAAGGTCATCCGACTGTCTACCTACGAATACTTTGAGCGCCGTTTCGGACTCTTTGCCCGCCTGTACTCGTCGTTTGCCTTTACATTAGGCCACTTCTCGAAAGCCGGCACCGTGTTCTTCCTCGTATCGATGGCGCTGGCGACGTTCCTCAATATCAATATCTATGCCATCGTACTCGTCCTTGGCATCACCATCATCATCCTCACACTCTTTGGCGGTATGGAGGCCATCGTATGGATGGATGTGGCACAGGGATTCCTGCTTATCGGCGGTGGCATCATCTGTATCGCCATCCTGCTATTCGGCATTGATGGCGGACCAGCCGAAACATTCCGTATTGCCTCGGAATACAACAAAATATCGTTTGGCCCCTACGACTGGGACCTGACGCAGCTGACGTTTATCGTGATGGTACTTAACGGTATCTTCTATGCCCTGCAGAAGTACGGTACTGACCAGACCATCGTACAGCGCTACTTAGCTGCCAAGAACGACAAGGAGGCCAAGAAGGCCGCCTACATTGGTGTGCTGATGTCCGTTCCCATCTGGGCGCTGTTTATGTTCATCGGCACAGCACTCTTTGCCTACTATCATGCACAGGGGGCACCACTCCTACCCGAAGGCATCAAGGCCGATGAGGTGTTTCCTTATTTCATTGCACACGAGTTGCCTGTAGGCATTCGCGGACTTATCATTGCCGCCCTTGCCGCGGCAGCCATCTCGTCGCTGGACAGCGACCTGAACTGCCTGTCGGCTATCGCTGTGCAGGACTATTACAAGCGTTTCCGCAAGGATGCAACTGATCAGCAGCAGCTGCGTTTTGGCCGTTGGATGGTGGTGGCAGCTGGTGTCGGTGCTATCGGTGTCGCCTGTCTCTATATCTTCTGGGGCGGTGAAGGTGTGCTGGGTGCTTTGTTCTCGCTCTACGCCATCTTCTCAGCAGGCATCGTGGGTATCTTTGTCCTCGGACTGTTCAGTCGGCGCGCCAACAAACAAGGACTCTATACCGGTATTGCTGCTGCCGTACTGTTTACGGCATATGCCGTATTGACCAGCACCAAGGTCGACATTCACGGCACGGGCGTCAAGGAAACCCTGCTCGACTTGGGCGACTGGAACTTTACACATCATAAATACATGCTGGGTGTCTACTCACATCTCATCGTCCTCGTTGTAGGCTATCTCGCCAGTTTCCTCTTCAAGACGCCATTGGCCGACAAGGAACTGACTATCTGGGGATACCATACCAGTAAGGTACGAGCAGACAGCGTCGATGATACAGGCAGACAGGGTTGAAACAGCCAGCAGGCAGGGACTTTATACGTAGCAAGCTACCGTTCGCGTACACCCGAATAACCGTTTGCGTATACCCAAACGACCGTGCGCCTATACCCAAAAGCTGCGACCTTATTTTTTCAAGGCACTCGATTGGGGTATACGAGGGGTATATGTGGGGTATATGATTTTAAACAAAAAGTTGCTGCTAACACTCTGTGTTACAGCAACTTGTCTTCTGTGGGGTACTTGGGGTATATGATTTTTCTTGTTTTAACGTATGAAGGAGGTTAAAACAGAGTCTGTCCCCATGATAGATTAAGAATACTTCTTTTGTTATCAAAGAGAATTATTATCATAATAACTTAAATAAACAATATCACCTTCATATTCCACTTCTGGTTCGTTAGTATCATCTTTGTCATCCTCCTGGATATTTAACTCCAGTTGCGTATTATCATCTCTATATATTTTCATTTTATCTTTAGACTCATCTTTAATTAAGAACTCACCATACCTATCTGAAAATGCTGTGTTCAAATCCTCAAATACTTTTTTCTCGTCATCAAAACATGTAAATACCACAGCACTTAAAGTGTCTTGAGTAAAATAGAAACTTGCGCTATACCATATAATATTCTCATGTTGAATATCACCCATGGCCTTAATTCTATCCTCTTTTTCTTCAGACAAACCATATCCTTTTTCTTTTAGAATTTTTTGGACTTCACTTTTTGTTGAAGAACCTAAACTCAAGCCCAATAAATCCCTTTGAATCTGGTTGCCTTGTTCTATTGATGAATGGCCACAACCTAACAGAAAAATAATTCCGCAAACAAAGCAAATAATTTTACTAAATTTAAACATAATTCTATACCCTATATCCGTGTCGGGCGCAACTTCTAATAGTTGTTTCTTATCAATTTTGTGGGCGATTTGAGGTTTGCCCCCTTGGAAAAATGGGGACTCTGCATAAGGAACAGGGAACAGTCCTCATCGTCCTCAAAGATGTCTTGCTTGTTGATGCCTCGAAGCATGACATGATAGATGCCGGTTGTACTTTGTAAGTGCTCTTGTCTAGGCATAATTTCGGCTAGTATACTATTTCTGCGCAAAGATACATAATTATTTCAATATAACAAAACGATTCTACTTAAAAGTGGATCATTCAGTCCCCAAGTTTCACTTTATTTGGAAATATATTAATAACTCCTTCGAAAATCTTAACGCAGTTTTAACGAAAAAAGTTTGGAAATTTGGAATCCTTTTAATACCTTCGCAAACAAAGTTAAATATCTAATTATCAATAAATTATATATAAAATGATTACAAATTTTGAAACAAACAAAGTTTATCTTGCAAAAGGAATGAAGTCAGAAATGTATGTCAACGCGACAGGGCATCTTTTAGGCGTGTTGCATAACCAAAGGGTTCGTTGGGACTTTTTGCCACTAACCGCATCTCCGCTCCATATTTGGACGCGTGACTATATGCCTGTACAGGTTAGCAAAGAGAAGCTTGTGCGCTTCAATTATAGTCCTGATTATCTTAAAGACGCCCCCGAATACAAGCCTGACACATCTGCAATTCTATCGGCTCTTGGCATACATGTGATAGACTCAGACATTATTGTTGATGGTGGTAATGTCATTAGTTGTGGCAACAAAGTCATCATGACTGACAAGATCTTCAGGGAGAATCCAAACTACGACCGCGATGTGCTTATCCACAAGTTGAGTCAACTACTTGAAACGGAAGTCGTGCTAATCCCTGAAGATTATTACGATGAATATGGTCATGCTGACGGGATGGTGCGTTATATGGGCGAAAGTCGTGTATTGCTCAATAATTACTACGACTTTGACAAGGCTCTACGCAAGAGACTGTTGGCTGCGCTCAGTCCTCATTTTGACATCACAGAACTTCACTACGGCGCTTATACCGATAGGAGCTGGGCTTATATCAATTTCTTGCACGTTGGTCAGCACATCCTTATTCCAATGATGGACGATAAGTTAGGCGAGGTGGCCTTCCCTCAGATTGCTGATGCCTTTCCTCAATGCAAGTGTCACCCTATTCATCATTGCGAAAGTATTATTCGCGAAGGTGGAGCATTGAATTGCTCAACTTGGAACATACTTATTGACTTGCCAGAAGAAGAAAATAGTTATGAATTACCAAAACAATTTTGATTATGTTTACAGCAAAATTTATCAAGAACATTTTCTTGGAAGCCGAATCTATCCAAGCTATTGGCAGAAGTGGGAAAAAGACCAGAGTTTTCGCTAAACAAGGTGACTCTGTACTGGTGGGTACAAATTGCGAGAAATCTCAGACAGAGCGAACAAATGCTTTGGTAGCAAAATGTGTGAGGCGTATACAACAGAGCCTGACACTCCGAACACCGTGAGTCGCAGTATACTGCAAGAAATGATTAAAATGTATTTAGATGACAGACAACCCGTTATGATTGGATATTCCAAGCCATCGGGACCTGGACATGCATTAGTTGCCGTTGCATACAGAAGAGAGGCTTGGAATCGGTTACGTTTGTTCTGTTTAGATCCTTCACACGGAGTGCCCTTTATGCACCCTTGGAACAACGTCATTGACCTCGACTATCGTTCTTCCGATAATGACGATTTTACAGATACCAACTATTGGACAGAAAAAAAGGTATGCGTCAACGACTTTCTAGTCATAGTTGACTTACCTGCAGAGACTGAGTGTCCGTTCTAATTGTTACTATAATTATTACCAAAGGCTCTGTCGAAAAATGCAGAGTCTTTGGGGGGGTATAAAGATACAAAGAGTCCACCTCTAATAATGACTATCTTCCCTTGAATATCTCCACTCTCTTTTACACGGCTTCTTCGTCTTAAAGAATTCGGCATCATAGACTTTCAGCTTCTCAACATCCAACCCTTCCTTTATAGCCTCTGCTTCTGATTGTACATAATAATGCACGTTTTGCCTAGTGGTAGGCGACTTTAGTTTGCTAGAGGGATTATTATCTATGTTTTTCCATTGCAACTGGTTTAACTTACTATCAACAGAAAGACCGTCAAAAAGATATTCATAGACATAGGTCGAGCGATTGTCTTCCGCTATACATACATTCTTTTTCTTATCAAATACCTCTATCCATTTTTTCTTAATTTTGTCGTAAACTTTAAAAGCTCTTATCAGTGCAGAAGCCCGATACTTGTCGGGCTTTTCAAAAGTAATATCCACGCCAGATATGTGAGGATTGAGAGTGCCTATTTCAAAATATGGTTTAATATCAGATATTTTCTCCTGTTTTTTATTCCATTTCCACTTGTTACGATGGTACATGATTGGATCCTTTATTTCGCCATCTTCCTCATGATAGTAAAACTCAACACTCGTTATGTAAAGATCAAATCTCTTACTACATTGGAAAAAACCTCCATATAGTAAATAGCGGGCCAATTTCTCAAATGACTCTTCAAGTTTAATTTGGGATTCTCTCTCCTGTTGAAACTCTCTTAGTTTTAAAATTAATTCATTCATATCACTATGCATATTCTATAACGAGACTCAAAACTCCCCTTGAATAATACCTGTCAAATTTATAAATTAATATACTTTACAGGATTAGTGCTTCTGCCATAATAGCTCTTGACACTTTTGCCCAGATATTCAGAATTCTTATCTTCTATGCCAGTGAACTCACACCTGTCCTCGTAACCAGATTGTTCAGAGTACTTCCATTTCTGAGGAATATAGACAGCCTCAACGATACCATTTACGATAGCAAGCACATGTGTAGCCCTAGAGGCTTTTTCGAGTTTCACTTTCCAGAATTTACGTGCCATCTCGTAGAGATTCTCACGTATAACCTTACCGACTTTAACACATAGGATTCTGTCTAAAGCATTGGGCTGCAATTCTTGTTCCATATTCATTTGTTGGTTATAATTGTTCGTTATTGTAGTCATATCACACTGCGTTTTCCTCTTCTTCCTTCAATTTCTTGAATTTCTCTTCCGGTATGTTTTCTAGCAGGTATTGTTTTATGTCGTCCTCAGACGGCAGCTGGAGGCGGTATTTGCTGACGAAGAGATTCTGAGAGAGGCCTTCGGTGGCGTATTGTACGGTGGTCACGCCGTAGTCAGTACACAGCAGCAAGCCGATGGGAGGGTTGTCGTCTGCCTGCATCACCTCGTGTTAGTAGTAGTTCATGTAGAGGTTCAGCTTTCTTGTCCTTCGATAGTCCCATGCGCTCGTAGTATTGTGACGACACCTGGCGGTCAAGTTCTCTATAAGTCCAACAGCTACGAATGGCCTCTTGCTCATAAAAAGCTCTTTTCAACGGCTCTTCTAAACCAGCGATATATAGCAGGCTTGAGAAATTCAAGCGAGAGAACAATCTATCAGGAGGCGTTGCCCACTCTTCCAATTTGGCGGACGCTGTCTGCCAAATTCCATCCATTTGATTTTCAGGTGCTTGTAATTTGGCGGACGCTGTCTGCCAAATTGGAAGAACACCAGATGTAGGCAATTCCTGACTATTCTTTTGCAAATAGGATGCAATTGAAGTCCCTAACTGGGGATAAACGATATATATCTGTCTATACTCACGCAAGCGTCGAGGTTCAAAGCCCATTTAGAACCACTGCATGAGGGAGCGCAGGAAGGCGGTGAGTTCGGCGGCCATGAGCTGGTGCTGCCAAACGGAGGGATGCCAGTCGGCACCGTATTTCAGCGAGCCGTTGGCGGGGGTGAAGTCGAAGCGGTAGACTTCGGTATCGCCGCCCTTACGGGCCTCGTCGACAACCTCATTCATAGTCTGGCGGGCGATGTCAAGCTCCTTGCCGTTCAGCATGCTGCCACACAGGAACACAATTTTCGCTTTGGGATTGTGGCCGCGTACCTGGCGGAGGAAACGCTTATAGGCTGCCTTCAGCAGCGTCACGTCATAGTTGTTGGTCGACAGGTCGTTGGTCCCCAGATTGATACATACCACCTGCGGCTGGTAGCGGCTGAAGTCCCACTGCTCGCTACGATCGTAGAGGTTGGTGTATTCGTATTCCGTCGTCATCACATTCTCTGGCGTTCCCTCCTTCGGGCCGCCATAGCAACGGTAGACGCCAATGCCCGAACGGGCTACCACATGAGCACGAGCCTGAAGTGCGCGGGCAGTCAGCTGGGCATAGGAAAAGTAGTGGTTTTCCGTCTCGTATTCGAAGTGGTCCGCTGGCAGCACGCTCTCGTTGCCGTAGCCGCAAGTAATGGAGTTGCCAATGAACTCTATCGTCCTGTCGGGCAAGGCAGGTGGTGGCAACAGCGTGGCACCCTCATCGAGCAGGAAACCCCAGAAGCTGGGTTTCAGGTCATAGCCTTCAACGACATACATCAGGCGGATGGTGTGTGCCGATGACGGCAGGGCTGTAGCCAACGTCACCACTGAATCGCGCTCACCCGTCAGAGCCACCTTAAATGCTTCGGCATCGTCAATCTGTGCCATGAAGTAGCCGCTCTTGGGTTTGGCGATGAGTTTCAGACTGGTTCCCGTGAAACACGCATTAATCTGTACGCCAGGGAAGGTGAATCGCGGACGTTCCGGATTGTCGAAGCAGATTCGCCCGATGTACTGAATGTTCTTGTCGGTAGGGGATACCACCGTTCCCTTCAGCGGGAGTGTGGTGCTGGCCGTGATGCCCATCGACACCAGGACGGCCAAGGTTAGCAGCATGTTACGTTTCATAAATACTTTTATTTCATAAATTCTAATGATGTATTTCGTTCTATTGGTATCAATGTTGAATGATAGGATATTTTGTTTGCAAAGGTAATGTATTTTTTCTAAAAACCTATTCTTTCATGTGTTTTTTTGTTGTGTAAAAGGAGTTGCAGACCAAATTCACTGAAATTGCAGACCAAATTCACTGAAATTGGTGACCAAATTAACTGAATTTGCTGACCAAATTAACTGAATTTGCAAAGTCAAGGCATTCAGATGGCAGTCTTAGAAATACTGAGTTGTGTTGTAATAGATGATGTACTACGCTGCTTTCTTGATGAAATGGGTAATTTCTTAATGCTTTGTTCCGTTGAGATATGCGCTAGAAAGCGGTAATAGCATGGTAAAACCAGTGTGTGAGAAATGAAAAATTAATGGTAAAAAAGTGGAAAATACCAATTTTTCCTATTTTTTTAACGGTTTTTGTGATTGATTTAAATCAATTTTGCCTAACTTTGCCAACGAAAAAACAAACTACTATCAAAATATAAAGTCCGTTTCATTATGGCTACTATTAATCAGAAAGAGCGCACCCAGCAATTGATGACAGCTTTTTGTGCAGGCAATGACAACGCTTTCGCAGAACTTTACGACATGTATGTCAACATGTTATTTAATTATGGTATTAAGTTGACAAACGATCAGGAGCTGTTGAAAGACTGCATCCATGACGTGTTTGTGAAAGTATACTGTAAGCGTCATGACAAATATGCCATCAACAATTTGGGGTCTTATCTTCTTATTTCATTGAAGAATCGCTTGCTTGACGAGTTCCGTCGTCATACATTCTCCACACCCAATGAAATAGAATCGTATGAGTACCGCCATGCAGCAGAAGATGTAGAGCGTGACTATATGACCCAGGAGCACTCTCTGATGCAGTCGGCAAAGGTTGCACATCTGATGAAGAATCTGACCCGTCGCCAGCGTCAGGCTATTACCTTATATTATTTAGAGGAGCGTAAGTATGATGAAATATGCGACATCATGAAGATGAACTATCATTCTGTACGAAATCTGATGCACCGCGGTATGCTGAAACTCCGTGAGGCAGCCATGTAAAAAAGGTAAAACGGTAAGAAGGTAAAAAGTATTCATTTATTGATGACACCCCCCACGTTGCTTCGTCTTTATATCAGAAAATGACGAAACACGTGAAAAGAGCAATTTACACACAGGTAGAACAATTCCTTCTTGATGATGACTTCATCAGCTACGTGATGGACCGTACGCCCGATAATGAATCGTATTGGGCCTCCTATTTATCTGCTGCTCCGCAAATACGTGCTGCTTATCTGAAAGCCTACGACATCTTAACCCATCTTGATGATTGTGAACTGCTGACACCAGAGCAGGCAGAATCATTGAAACAACGTATTTTCAAGACACTCCATCTCACTGCCAACTGACCCCAAAACCTGCCCCCAAAACGGCTCATCGATGAAAAAGTGGCTGGCAGAAACGCAATAATCTTCTTTGATTTGCGTTATTTATGACGTGTGTAGACGTTTTTGGCTCATAACAGGCGTGTTGCTCATGGTCACAACGAGGATGATGGCGCAACAAGAACCCTCCTTCGCCCACTATTGGACGATGGAGCCTGAATTCAATCCAGCTACCGTAGGTAAAGAGAATGTCATCAACGTAGCTGGTGCCTATGCCATGAGTATGACAGGATTCGAGCACAACCCCAAGACGATGTATATCGGTGCCGACATGCCGCTGTACCTGATTGGCGCCTATCATGGTGTCGGTCTGCAGCTGATGAACGACGACATCGGTCTGTTTACCCACCAGCGGCTGGCCCTGCAATATGCCTACCAGCTCCGGCTGGCAGGCGGAAAGCTCAGTGCCGGTATCCAGATAGGCATGCTTAGCGAGAAGTTCAAGGGCAGTGAGGTAGACTTGGAAAACACCAGCGACCCTGTTTTCTCGAAGACCGACGAGACCGGAACGGCACTGGATCTGGCTGCGGGACTGTACTACAAACACCGGAAATGGTATGCCGGACTGTCGATGCAGCATGCTACCGCTCCCTCCATTGAATTGGGTGAAAAAAGCATTCTTAACGTCAGCAGAACGTATTATTTGACAGGTGGATACAATATTCAGCTGAAGAATCCGTTATTGACTATACATCCCTCTGTGTTGGCACGTACCGATGGGACGGCCTATAGGGTGGATGTGACAGCACGTGTGAAGTACACTCACGAGGGTCGCATGTTCTATGCCGGATTGGCCTACAGCCCAAAAACCAGCGTGACAGCACTCATCGGAGGACTCTTCCACGGCATCAGCATCGGCTATAGTTACGAGGCCTACACCTCGGCTATTGGTATCGGCAAGGGCAGTCATGAGCTGTTTGTGGGCTACCAGACGGAGCTGAACCTCTACAAGAAAGGGCGCAACCGTCATCAGAGTGTGAGGATATTGTAAGTAAAATGTGAAGAGTGGAAAGTGTAAAATTTGCTACCGCAATAAAAAACAAAGATATGAAAAAAAGTATAATCATGATGTTTTCTGCCGTGATGGTAGTAGTGCTGACAGGTTGTCTGGGCGGCAAGCATGCATCGGCTTCAGGCGGTGAAGTGACTGGCGCCAGTGGACGTGCTTTCTCGGAACCTACGCCTCATGGCATGACGCTCATCAAACGTGGTCACCTGAAGATGGGTATCGACAAGCAGGACTCCCTATGGGGTAAGCAGACACCCGTCAGGGACATCTCGGTAGAGGGTTTCTGGATGGATGAGCACGAGGTTACCAACTCGATGTACCGTCAGTTCGTCAACTACGTCCGCGACTCCATTCTGCGCGAGCGTCTGGCTGACCCAGCGTATGGTGGCGACGAGAGCTACAAGATTGAGGAAGACAAAAACGGCGACCCCATCAAGCCCCACCTGAACTGGAAGAAGTCGCTGCCGCGCAAGCCCAATGAGGATGAACTGCGTGCTTTTGAGAGTCTGTATGTGACCAATCCTGTGACAGGTGAAAAGCTGCTCGACTGGCGTCAGATGAACTATCGCTACGAGATTTACGACTATACGGAAGCTGCCAAGCGCAAGTATCGTACCAACCCCGAGGAGCGCATCCTGAACACCGACATCCGTCCCAATCCCAATGAGGAGATATGGATTTCGAAGGATACGGCATATATCGACGATGAGGGCAAGATAGTCCGTGAGACCATCAACCGTCAGTACACGGGTGAGTGGGACTTCCTTAACACGTACATTGTTAATATATATCCCGATACCACCTGTTGGGTGAATGACTTCCCCAATGCCGACAATGAGGCATACATGCGCTACTACTTCTCGAATGCCGCCTACAATGACTATCCTGTTGTGGGTGTGACGTGGGAACAGGCCAATGCCTTCTGTGCCTGGCGTACGGAATATCTGTTGAAGGGGCTGGGTGCTGCCGCCCGTTTCGTACAGCGCTACCGTCTGCCGACCGAGGCAGAGTGGGAGTATGCTGCCCGTGGTAAGGACCAAAACGAATTCCCATGGGAGAACGAGGCCGTGATGACTGGCAATGGCTGCTTCTATGCCAACTTCAAGCCCGACAACGGTAACTATACCAAGGACGGCAACCTGATTACCAGCCGTGTAGGTATCTATTCGGCCAACTCCAATGGACTCTATGATATGGCAGGTAATGCTGCCGAATGGTGTTCGACTATCTATACCGAAGCTGGCGTGGAGTCGATGAACGACATTAACCCGCAGCTGAAATACAATGCTGCCAAGGAAGATCCTTATCGTCTGAAGAAGAAGAGCGTACGCGGCGGTTCATGGAAGGATCCGGAAAGCTATATCCGTTCTGCCTGGCGCTCGTATGAATACCAGAACCAGCCCCGAAGCTACATCGGATTCCGTTGTGTGCGCAGTCTGGCAAATACCACCAGCGACAAGATCAAGACCAAGGGAAAGAAAAGGAAGTGAGAAATGTGAAAGCATAAAGTGTAAAGTACAATGACAACATATAGCAAACTGAACATCGTCTATCGCTTGCAGAAGTGGATGGACAGCGTACCAGGCCAGACGTTTCTGAACTACGCATACAGCTGGGGTGCCTCGATTGTGATTCTGGGTACACTCTTCAAACTAACCCACCTGCCAGGAGCCAACTTCTTCCTGTTCTTAGGTATGGGTACGGAGGTCTTCGTGTTTTTTATCTCTGCCTTCGACCGTCCGTTCGATAAGACCACCGACGGCATGGACCTCGACATCCATGTTGGTGAAGAGGGAGAGAATACTGCAACGGTGGCTCCTGCCGTAGCAGGCGGAGGTACCATTGTCATTAATGGTGGCGGCACTGTCGGCGGTGTTGTCGGCAACGGAGACGAGGCCGCCCGTTGGGAAGGTGAATCTGCAGGACACGCTGAAGGCGGAGCCATCAGTTTTGCCGGTGGTGGCGGAGGTGCCATCGGCGGTGGTGTCGTTGGTGGCGGTGGTGTCATCGGTGGCGGTGGCGTGGCTGGCGCTCCTGCCGGTGCTCAGGTTCCTGCCGATATGGCCGAGGAGCTGAAGGATGCCACCTCGAATTATGTTGACGAACTGAACCGTCTGACTGAAATGCTGCAGAAGGTTTCTGAACAGAGCCAGCGTCTGACACGTGACTCTGAGGAGATGGAGAACCTGAACCGTACGCTGACAGGAATCAGCCGCGTTTACGAAATGCAGCTGAAGAGTGCCTCGGCACAAATCAGTACCATCGACGAAATCAATGAGCAGACTCGTCACATGGCCGAGCAAATTGTTGAGCTGAACAAGATTTATGCCCGTATGATCGAGGCTATGCAAGTAAGAGCAAATATATAAGGGATATAGAGTCGACATAACGACATATCGATATAACGGAAAAAGATAATGGCAATTAAGAAAAGACCCGTTTCTCCGCGTCAGAAGATGATCAATCTGATGTACGTCGTTCTGATGGCGATGCTGGCGCTGAACGTCTCTACCGAGGTGCTCAACGGCTTCTCCCTCGTGGAGGAAAGTCTGAAGCGCACCACGCTGAACGCCACCAAGGAGAACCAGACCATATACGATGACTTTGCCGTACAGATGAAGAAAAACCCTCAGAAGGTGAAACTGTGGTACGACAAGTCGCAGAAGGTGAAAGCGATGAGCGATAAGCTCTACGGGTTGGCTGAGGAATTGAAATTGGCTATTGTGCAAGAGGCTGACGGCAAGGACGGTGATGTACGCAACATCCGTAACAAGGAGGATTTGGAAGCTGCCACACAGGTGATGCTGGCTCCTGGACGCGGACGTGGCAAGGAATTATACGACGCCATCAATAATTACCGTAATGCCCTGTTGGGTATGGTGACTGACTACCACCAGAAAAAGACGATAGCCTCGAACCTGACTACTGATATTCCCAAGGATGCTGTGGCTATGGGCAAGAATTGGCAGGAATATATGTTTGAGTCGATGCCAACCTCTGCCGCTGTCACTCTGTTGAGCAAGTTACAGAACGACGTACGCTATGCAGAAGGTGCGGTACTGCACACACTGGTATCGAATATCGACGTGAAGGATATCCGTGTGAATGCCCTCAATGCCTTTGTCATTCCTAACTCACAGACCATCGTACGTGGTGACAAGTTCTCGGCACGTATCGTGATGGCTGCCGTCGACACCACTCAGCAACCACAGATATTCATTGGTGGCAAGGAAGTGAACTTGCCAGGTGGAATCTATGAGACGGTGACTGGTCGAACGGGAGACTTCACACTATCTGGTTACATTCAGGTGGAGAATGGTAACGGTGAGCTGCTAAAGCGTGACTTCGAACAGAAATATACCGTTGTCGACCCCTCGGCAACTGTCAGTGCCGACCTCATGAATGTACTCTATGCCGGCTACAACAACCCGTTAAGCGTCTCAGTGCCTGGCGTGCCTGTGAATAAGGTTCAGGCAACGATGTCGGGCGGTACGTTGCAACCCGTGGGTCCTGGACGCTATATTGCCCGTCCAACGGCAGTAGGTCAGAATGTCACCATTACCGTGACCAGCACGAATACAGGTCGTCCGCAACAGATGGGACAGTTCACCTTCCGTGTGCGCCGTCTGCCAGACCCCACACCGTATATCGCCATGAAGGATGAGAGTGGTAGTCCGATACGTTACAAGGGCGGCGGTCTGTCGAAAGGTCAGCTAATGGTTGTTGACGGCATTGGTGCCGCCATCGATGACGGCATCCTGGATATAGCCTTCAAGGTGCAGAGTTTCGAGACCGTATTCTTCGACAATATGGGTAATGCCGTACCGATGGTCAGCGACGGTGCCAACTTCTCGGCCCGTCAGAAGGATGCCTTCCGCAAGCTGCAGCGCAACAAGCGCTTCTATATATCACGTGTGACGGCTATCGGTCCAGATGGCATACAGCGTAAGCTGAATGCATCGATGGAGGTCATTGTAAAGTGAAGAGTGAAGAGTGAAGAGTGAAGAGTGAAGAGTGAAAAATTTGCTACTGCAATAAAAAATAGAAGATATGAAAAGAGTATTGTTCTTACTAATGATAACGCTGATGGCAGGAGCTGTCAATGCTCAGCCGAAAGCGCGTAGACCACAGAAGCCTAATGCTGCCCAACAGCAGAAAGGTCAGCAGGGACAGCAGAATCAAGGCATGACGATGCGTGCCAAACTGATGTTCCCTACAGCAGTGGAAATGCCGGAGAACGTCGTGTGGCGTCGTGACATCTACCGTGAGTTGGACCTCAATCAGGATGCCAATGCCGGACTGTACTATCCCGTAGAACCCATTGACAAACAGTTGAACCTGTTTACATACGTCTTCAAGCTGGCACTGAACGGCTATATACCCGTGTATGAGTACCGTTTGGACGGCAACGAGTTGTTTACTGACTCGGCCAAGGTGACGATGAAAACCATCTTGGACAACTACCACATCTTCTATGAGGAGAAGGACGGTAAGGTGCGCGTAGACAATAGCGATATTCCATCGGCAGAGGTGAAGCTGTACTACCTCAAGGAGAGTGCCTACTTCGACGATGCCAACTCTACCTTCCATCGTAAGGTGCAGAGCATCTGCCCTGTCATGCTGCGTGAGGATGACTTCGGCGGAGAGGCCTCGAAATACCCGCTTTTCTGGGTGAAATACTCTGATCTGGAACCATTCCTGAGTCGCCAGACGGTGATGACGTCAAATCTGAACAACGCCGCAACGATGTCCATGGAGGACTACTTCACCATGAATCGTTATGAGGGTAAGATTTACAAAACCAACAACATGCTGGGTAAGACGTTGGCACAATATTGTCCCAACGATTCAGCATTGGCTGCGGAGCAGAAGAAGATTGAGGCAGAACTGAAGGCCTTTGAAGAGAATATCTTCGGTGACAAGCATAAGAAAGACTCGTTGGACTCTATAGCCAAGCTGGACGTAAAGAATGTCAAGGCTGCTAAGAAGGGGGCAAAAAAGAGTGGACGTGCTGCCAAGGCAAAGAGCGGACGTAGCAAAAGCAGTGACGGTGGCAATGCCCCATCAGGCAATGCTCGTGTCAGCGTACGCAGACAAAGACACTAAGAGATAAAATATAAGAGATATGAAGAAATTATTGGTCATGATGCTGATGGCTGTAGCGATTGCTATGCCGTCACAAGCCCAGGTAAAGTTTGGTCTGAAGGGTGGTTTGAATCTGACCCAAATGACAGTCAGCAACAGTAGTGTTGAGGATATGTTTAAGAACAAGGCAGGTTATTTTGCAGGTCCGACTATCAAAATTACGCTGCCTATCGTGGGTCTGGGTATTGATGTTGCAGCCCTCTACGACTACCGCGAGGCTGAGATAGAGGTGTATAACACGCAGAACAATACCGTTACTGAAAAACTGAAACAACAGAGTATCCAGGTGCCTATTAACGTACGATATGGAGTAGGGTTGGGCAGTACGGCCAGCATCTTCATTTTTGCCGGTCCTCAGTTTGGATTCAATGTCGGTGACAAAGACAAGAAGTTGTTTGATGAGGCTGCCGAGTGGACGCTCAGAAGTTCGAACGTCAGCGCCAATATTGGTCTGGGGCTGTTATTAATGGATCACTTACAACTGTCCGCCAACTATAACATTGCTCTGGGTAAGACTGGTGAAGTTGATTTCAAATCAGGAGCAAGTGCTACATGGGATACTGTTCGCGGCAAGGCTAAGGCCAATGCCTGGCAGATAGCCTTAGCCTATTACTTCTAATAGGGACAAATAGCCTATTAGTTCGTCTCATATATAAATAAGGTATAGCTATATATGAGACGAACTTTTCTTTTGACAGTATTGGCAATCACTACCAGCGTTGCACTGGCGCAGTCGGCAGAGACTGAACGGCAATATCTGAGTGGTCACGGCTGTGAAGATATGGTGCAATGGGACTTCTATTGTACGGATGGTCGTAATAGCGGAAAGTGGACTAAGATTGGCGTGCCATCATGCTGGGAACTGCAGGGTTTCGGCACATATCAGTATGGTATGCGTTTCTATGGCAAGGCAACCCCAGAAGGTATAGCCGACGAAAAAGGACTGTATAAGCATGAGTTTACGCTTCCTGCCGAGTGGGCTGGCAGACAGATTCTGTTGGTGTTTGAGGCTGCCTTTACGGAGATACGTGTGCAGATTAATGGTCGTAAGGCAGGCAATGGCACCTATCAGGGTGGCTTTACGCGGCATACAATAGATGTTTCTGATCGTGTGTTCTTCGGTAAAAAGAAGAACCGTTTAGAAGTGGAGGTGTTGAAGGAAAGCACCAATCCGCAGGTGAACATGGCCGAGCGCCGTGCTGACTACTGGAACTTTGGCGGCATTTGGCGCCCGGTATTCATTGTCAGTAAGCCAGCCCGAAATATTCAGCGCGTGGCTATTGATGCGAAGGCGGATGGTTCCTTTATGGCCGACGTCTTCCTAAACAGGGCAGTGCCAGGCAGTTCTCTATGCGTCGATATCATCGACGCCAATGGGAAGAAGGTAGCGCAGAGCCCTGCTTTCCCCGTGGGCAGCGACCAGGCGAAGGTAAACTTCAGTGTTAATGGTATCAAGATCTGGAATGCCGAGCAGCCCAACCTCTACACTGCCGTCTTCACGTTAAAAGACGCAGAGGGTCGTACCCTCCACATAGAGCGCCAGAAGTTTGGCTTCCGCACCATTGAATATCGTCACACGTATAATGGTGATAAGGAAGATGGCATCTTCATCAACGGCAAGAAGGTCATTATGAAGGGCGTCAACCGCCACAGCTTCCGTCCTGAAACAGGCCGTACGCTGTCTATGCAGAAAAATATTGAGGACGTGCTACTGATTAAGAGCATGAACATGAATGCTGTTCGTCTCTCGCACTATCCCGCCGACCCGGAGTTTCTGGATGCCTGCGACTCGCTGGGTCTCTATGTGGAATGTGAACAGCCAGGCTGGCATTGGGCACACGAAACGGTTGTGGGCAGTCAGATTGTAGAGGAAATGGTGACCCGCGACGTCAACCATCCCAGCATTATCTTCTGGAGCAATGGCAATGAAGGCGGCTTTAACTACGAACTGGAGTCAGTATTTGCGAAGTTCGACCCTCAGCAGCGCGTCGTTCTCTACCCCTGGGCCAATCGTAACGGCTTCGAGACGAAGCACTATCGTTCGTGGGGTGAGACGGCAGACTATATGCGCCAGAAGGAGATTTTCATGCCTACAGAGTTCCTGCATGGACTGTATGACGGCGGTCATGGGGCAGGCCTGAAGGACTACTGGAAGCTGATGATGAGCAATCCCCGTTGTGCCGGCGGCTTCCTGTGGGACCTGATGGATCAAGGCGTGGTGCGCACAGACCAGAATAATATAGTGGATTGCATGGGCAACTTCGGCAGCGATGGCATCGTTGGTCCTCACATGGAGAAGGAAGGTTCATTCTATACCATCCGCGAGGTGTGGAGTCCTGTGCAGGTCTTGTATTTTGACAGCGGTGCCTTCACCATTCAGAACTGCTATAACTTCATCAACCTGAAGGACTGCCAGTTCAGCTACAGACTGCTTAAGATGCCTGCCTACGGAGAAACGGACGTCAAGGTCATCAAGGAAGTGAAACTCCCCTCACCTGATGCTGCACCTGGTGAAAAAGCCCGACTGAAAATCGAAAGGACAGATGCTGACGTGATTGAGTTGACAGCTATCGACCCGGATGGAAAGGAAATCTTTACGTGGCATCACAAGCATTGGACAAAGACCGGTAAATTCGACAAGAACACTCTGCGTGAACATACCCAGAAGTATTCGTACACAGAAGATGGTGACCAATTATTGGTGCAGAATGGCAATCGTCAATATACCTTCAGCAAGAAGACGGGTAGGCTGATGGGAGTCAATGTAAATGGCAAGAAGCTGTCGTTCAGCAATGGTCCCCGTTTTGTGGCTGCCAAGCGTGCCGACCGTTCACAGGATGGCTTCTATAATCACGACGACAAGGAGGCCTTCCAGAAGAAGATACAATACACGGAGTATGACGATCAGGGAGCCTTCGACGGCTTTACCTTCAGTGACAGTACGCTGGTAGCCAACTATCTGCATGGTTCTATTAATAAGGTAACGTGGCGCTTCCTGGCTGATGGCGGAGTGTATATGAACGTCGACTATTACTTCAATGGCGTCGTTGACCTGATGGGTATCTGCTTCGACTATCCTGAGCAACTGATGAAAAGCAAACAATGGGTAGGTAAGGGTCCCTATCGCGTCTGGCAGAATCGTCAGGAAGGTCCGCAATATGGCTATTGGCAGAACGACTACAACGATCCCATTCCTGGTGAGTCATGGGATTATCCTGAGTTCAAGGGCTATTTCTCGAATGTCAATTGGATGAAGCTGAACACCGGCGAAGGTGCCATTGGCATCGAGCTAATGACAGGAAAGGTGGGCGTCTATACGCCTCGTGACGGACGCGACCATATTCTGTATACCCTCCCAGAGACAGGCATTTCTATCCTCAGGGCTATCCCTGCCGTTCGCAACAAGGTGAACACAACAGACCTCAATGGTCCCTCGGCACAGCCTTACTGGAGCAAGGGGAAAGGTTCTATCAGTGCCATCCTGCACTTCGAATGATTGATAAACAACGAATTTAACGGATTACACGGATGCTATGAAACGACTGACCACACTTGCCCTTTTCCTGTGCCTCGCGATTTTGTCGCGAGGTGCCGACACGTATAAGCCTTGGACTTTTTGGTACTGGATGTATGGGGCTGTATCAGAAGCGGGCATCAAGGCCGACCTTCAGGCCATGAAGGACGTAGGACTGGGCGGCTGTTACCTGATGCCTATTCGTGGGGCTGCCGAACGGCCAGAATACCAAGGCACAACAGATGCCTTGAGTGAGAACTTCTGGCGAATGGTGGATTACGCTCTTGTGCAAGCCGATTCCCTCGGTTTGGATATGGGCATTCATGTCTGCGACGGTTTTGCACTTGCTGGTGGTCCCTGGATTTCTCCAGAAGAGTCCATGCAAAAGATAGTCTTCTGCGACACCATCATGAGTGGAGGTTTCCACCATTTTTTAATGTCTAAGCCTCAACACTACGAGAATTATTATGAGGATATTGCTGTCTATGCAGTACCTGTTTCTGAACCCTTGGGAGAACCCAAGACAACGGTGACTTTCTCTCCTGAGGTGACAGTAAATGCCAAGGGCGTGTATTGTGCTGATGAACCCTGTTGGATTCAATACGAGTTCGACAAACCTACGTTGATACGTAACATCGAGATAGAACCCTCTGGCACAAATATCCAATGTCAGCGACTGACTGTAAAGGCCTCACCCGATGGTGTATTCTTTCAAACGGTCAAGCAACTGACACCTCCACGTCAGGGTTGGCAAAATACAGGCTACAATACCACCTTCTCCATCCCTCCCACCACCACAAAGTACCTTCGTTTGGAGTGGACGCCAGAGGGTACGGAACCTGGTGCTGAAGACTTGGATGCAGCTAAATGGAAGCCTGTGTTGCGACTGAAAAACGTCAAGTTCAGCAGTTGGCCTCTTATCGATAATTGGGAGGGTAAGGCTGGCTATGTGTGGCGTACAGCCCCAGAATCACCTGAAGAGGAACTGACACTTACCGATTTTCTGCGTCCAGAGGACATCATTTGTACGAAGATGAAAGGTGATTTGTTGGAGATAGACCTGCCTGAAGGTCAATGGCGCATCCTGCGTATGGGACATACCTCAACGGGGCATACCAATGCAACGGCTGGTGGTGCCAAGGGTTTGGAGTGTGACAAGTTCTCGCGGAAGGCTGTTGAAAAACAGGTTGACAATTGGTTTGGCCTCTTTATGAACCGTCCTAACCACAAGGCTATTAAGTATCTGCACGTTGACTCTTGGGAGTGTGGCTCGCAAAACTGGAGCAGGAACTTTGCCCAGGAGTTTGAGCGCAGACGTGGGTACGATATTCTTCCCCTCTTGCCCATCTATGCTGGCGTACCGATGAGGGGTGGCGAGGAGACGTTGCGCGATATCCGCCGTACCGTCAATGAACTTATTAACGAGGTTTTCTTCGTCACCGTTGCCCAGAAGGCTCGCGAGTATGGTGTGCAACTGTCATCAGAGAGCGTTGCCCCCACGATGGTCAGCGACGGCATAGAGCATTATAAATATGTGGATGTACCGATGGGGGAATTCTGGCTCAATTCACCTACTCACGACAAGCCTACCGATATGCTTGACGCCATCAGCGGAGCCCATGTCTATGGCAAAAACGTCGTACAGGCAGAAGGATTCACGGAGGTGCGGGGCGTGTGGGACGAGACACCTGCCAACATCAAGGCACTGCTCGACCGCAACTTCGCTTTAGGCATGAACCGACTTTTCTTTCATGTGAATACCCACAACCCGTGGCTCGACCGCAAGCCAGGCATGACCCTCGACGGCATTGGCCTCTTCTTCCAGCGCGACCAAACGTGGTTCCCTGAAGCTAAGCCTTTTGTCGATTATATCACTCGTTGTCAGACACTCCTGCAAATGGGGCGCCCTGTGGTGGATATCGCAGTCTTTACGGGTGATGACCTTCCCTCGCGGGCCTTTACTCCAGACAAGTTGGTGCCGATGTTGCCAGGTTTGTTTGGTGCTGAACGTGTAGCCTCAGAGCGCAAACGTCTGGCGAATCATGGTTTGCCCATGATTGAATCGCCGGTTGGTGTGCGCCATTCCGCCGGAATCCTCGATTTGAAGGATTGGATCAATCCCTTACACGGCTATAAGTACGACTCGATGAACAAGGACGCCCTGCTCACCCAGCCCTTCAACTACAAGGTGTTGGTTGTACCAGAGGGTATGAAACTGCCGATGAAGATTCGTTCGCGATTGGCTGCACTCACCGAGAAGCACGTACTCATACTGCATCACCCCTATCACGATGCTACGTTTGCTAATCTGCCGCCTGACGCCATCCTACCTGACGGTATTGCATTCACCCATCGTACTGGCGACAACTTCGACATTTATTTCCTGTCCAACCAAACCCATCAGGAGCAAACCATTTCGCCTGTTTTCCGTCAGAACAACGGAAAAGCGGTGGTTTACAATCCCCTAACGGACGTCTCGTACGACTATTCTGGCACACTCACCCTGCCTGCATACGGCTCGCTGTTTGTTTGCTTCGGGCAAGTGAATAGTTTTCTCGGAGCAAACATCCAGTTTGCACGGAGCAAACTACCTGTTTCCTCGGAGCAAACTAAGGCTCAGCCTTGGGATATCACCTTCAAAGAGTCTGGCATGACTATCAAGAGCCAGCAGCTCTTTGACTGGAGCCAACATGCAGACGACCGCATCCGCTATTTCAGTGGTCACGCCCGCTATACGACGACGTGGAAACTGAAGAAGAACGAAGTTTCTCAAGGTCGTGCATGGCTGTCATTCCCTAACGTGAGGGACATTGCGCACGTCTGGATTAACGGCAAAGACTGCGGCATTGCCTGGACGGCCCCCTACGAGGTAGACATCACCGGTGCCCTACATCAAGGCAAGAATACGATAGAAATCGAGGTGGTGAACACTTGGCACAATGCCCTGCGAGGTGCTGACCAAGGCAAAGCGCCCTACGACGGCATCTGGACCAACGCCAAATATCGCACCAAGGGTGACGGGCTGTTGCCAGCAGGACTGCTCGAACCACCGATAATTATAACGACCACGGATTGAACGGATTAAACGGATAAGATATGAGAAAACTTATTTGCGCTTTCGTTGTGCTAATAGCCATCACAGCAAATGCTGAGGTCAAGTTGCCCCAGTTCTTTAGCGACAATATGGTGTTGCAACAACAGTCAGAATGCAACATCTGGGGTAAGGCGGATGCCAATAAAATGGTGAGCATCATGACCACATGGGACAATAAGACCTACAAGGTGAAGGCTGATGACAAAGGTGATTTCGAGGTGAAGGTAAAAACGCCAAAAGCTGGTGGCCCTTACGAAGTGATGATTCTTGAACCATCTGCCGTCATCCTTCGTAACGTGATGATTGGCGAGGTGTGGATATGTGCCGGGCAGTCGAATATGGAGATGCAGATGAAGGGCTTTAAGCAACAGCCCGTAGAAGGTACGACAGAGGAACTGTTGCGTTGCAAAGATGCTAACCTGCGACTGTTTACCGTCAAGCGCCACGTGTCGTTGACGCCTGAGCAGGACGTCACAGGACAATGGAACGAAGCCAACAGCGCCAGCGTTCGCGACTTCTCTGCCACAGCCTACTATTTTGGCAAGGCTCTGCGCTCAATGCTCGATGTACCTGTGGGACTTATCTGTACCAGTTGGGGAGGTTCTGCCTGCGAGGCGTGGATGAAGGCAGACTGGCTAAAGGCATTTCCCAAGGTACAACAGATTATCACTGAGGAGGATGTCAAGAAGTTACAGCAGCGTTGTCCTACTGCTTTGTATAACGGACAGCTGAAACCCCTCATAGGCTATACAATGCGTGGCGCCATCTGGTATCAGGGCGAGGATAACGTTCCTCGCTACGATTACTATGCCGACTTGTTGAAGGCAATGGTCGAGGGTTGGCGTGCTGACTGGAAGCAAGGCGACTTCCCATTCTACTATTGTCAGATAGCACCCTACGACTACTCGCTCATTGAGTGGAAAGACAGTCAGTATCTGCGTGAACAGCAGGCGAAGGCAGAAACAATGATTCCGAATGCCCGTATGGCTGTGCTGATGGATGCTGGTTTGGAATATGGCATTCACCCCAGGAAGAAACGTCAGGCAGGAGAGCGTTTGGCAATCCTCGCCCTTTCGAATACTTACGACAAAAAAGGACTGCCAGAGTTCGCCACCTACAAAGAGGTTGAGTTTAAGAACGATACGGCTGTGGTGTCCTTTGACAGAAGCAAGGAATGGGTTTACTTCGAACATGGTACAACCTCCAAGAACTTTGAGGTGGCAGGCAACGACAAGGTGTTCCATCCTGCCACAAAGGTGTGGGTTTCACGCAACCGCGTCTATGTGGTTTGCGACGAGGTGAAAAAGCCCATTGCTGTGCGCTATGCTTTCAAGGATTGGGTAGAAGGCGACCTCATGCACGATGGTCTGCCTGTATCATCATTCAGAACAGATAATTGGTAATAACTATGCGAAAACTCATCTGTATAATCTGTGCCATCTGTGGTTTAAATGCTATAGCACAAACCTTAGTAGCAGGCCTCTTCCCCTTGGAAAATAGCGGTCGCTTGGTGTGGAACTTCAATGCCGGCTGGCGCTTCCATCTAGGCGATGTCGCAGGTGCGGAAACAGTTGATTTCAATGACAAGTCGTGGGAGGTGGTCTCGACGCCCCATACCGTTCAACTGATGCCTGCCGAGGCCAGTGGCTGTCGCAACTATCAGGGCATCGCCTGGTATCGTAAGCACTTTCGTCTGCCTAAAGAGTGCGCAGGTCGAGATGTAACGCTTCACTTCGAGGCCATCATGGGTAAGCAGACGATTTACGTCAATGGCCAAAAGGTCAAAGAGCATGAAGGCGCCTACCTCCCCATCACCATTCCCTTTCCTAATAGTGTGGGCGACGATTTCGTCATCGCCATCTGCGCTGACAACAGCGACGACAAGACCTATCCCCCAGGCAAGAAGCAGGCACAGCTCGACTTCGCATATCATGGTGGCATCTATCGCGACGTGTGGCTCATGGCGAAAAACAAGGTGGCTATCACCGATGCCCTTGAGGAAAACAAGGTGGCTGGCGGCGGCATTTTTGTGCATTATGCCAACATCAGCGAGAAAAGTGCCGAGGTCTTCGTCAATACCGAGGTGCGCAACAGCGACAGCCGCCCTCATGCTGTGATAGTGGAAAACACCCTCGTTCCGTATGCTGAGGCTAAGCCTCAGCGAACGAAACTGACGCTGACCCCAGGCGAAACGCGCACCATCACCCAGTGCTTCCTCGTCAAGAATCCCAAGCTTTGGAGTCCAGAGACGCCTTATTTATATCATATCGCTACCCGTATCAAGGAAGGTAAGAACAGCCTCGATGGCGGCATTACCCGCATTGGCATCCGTAGTTTCGAATTTGTTCGCACGGATGATGCCCAAGGGCGTCAGCCCGGCTTTTACCTCAACGGCAAGAAATATCACCAGCTCATTGGTGCCAACCGCCATCAGGACTTTGCTTACGTAGGCAATGCCCTGCCCAATTCTCAACAATGGCGTGATGCCAAACGCTTACGCGATGCTGGCTTTACCATCATCCGCACGGCCCACTATCCGCAGGACCCATCGTTCATGGATGCCTGCGATGAGTTGGGACTATTTATCATTGTAGCCACTCCCGGTTGGCAATATTGGAACAAGGAAAAAGGCTGGGACGAAAAGGTACACGAGAATACACGAAATATCATCCGTCGAGACAGGAACCATCCCTGTGTGCTGATGTGGGAACCCATCTTGAACGAGACGCGCTACCCTGAGGAGTTTGCCTTGCAGGCCCTTCAGATTACAAAAGACGAATACCCCTATCCCTATCGTCCAGTAGCTGCCGCCGACGTCCATTCTGCTGGTGTTGCCGACCACTATGACGTGGTGTACGGCTGGCCTGGCGACGACTTTGCATCCGACGGTTTACCCATCGGAGACCCCAAGAAGATCAAACAGTGCATTTTTACACGTGAGTTTGGCGAATTGGTGGACGACTGGTATGCCCATAACAATCTGAACCGCGCATCGCGTTCGTGGGGTGAGCAACCAATGCTTGAACAAGCCAAAAGCTTGTTCCGCTCTACGCAGGAGCTCTTTCACACCACGGGACAGTTTATCGGTGGTTGTCAGTGGCATCCCTTCGACCATCAGCGTGGCTACCACCCTGATCCTTATTGGGGTGGCATCTATGATGCCTTCCGTCAGAAGAAGACGGCCTTTGACATGTTTGCTGCTGTGCTACAACAGCCTACGGAACAGCCCATAGTTACCATCGCCCACGAGATGACGCAGTTCTCAGAGAAAGACGTCACCGTCTTTAGCAATTGTGACAGCGTCCGTCTGACAATGTACGATGGTGAGCATTGCTGGACTCAACCCGTAGAGCAAGGCCTCGTGGTCTTCAAAGATGCCTGGGACTTCTTCGAGGCTCGCAATTGGAGTTACACCCAGCGCAAATGGCAAAATGTAAAAATGGTGGCTGAGGGTATCATCAATGGCAAGGTGGTGTGCAAGGAAGAGAAAATGCCATCGCGCCGCAGCACCAAGCTTCGCCTACGCGTTGACGACATGGGCAAGCCACTCGTGGCTGACGGTTCCGACTTCCTTGTCGTTGTCTGTGAGGTAACCGACGATTTGGGACATGTGCGCCGCTTAGCCAAGGAGAACATCGTCTTCACCGTAGAGGGCGAGGGCGAAATCATTGGCGACGCCTCTATCAATGCCAATCCGCGTGCTGTAGAATGGGGCTCTGCGCCAGTGCTGATTCGTTCGACACGCCAGGCTGGTCGCATTAAGATCAAGGCTGAAGTGCAGTTCCCTGGCACCCATGCCCCTACCCCTGCCGAACTAGAGATAGAAAGTGTACCCTACGACCTGCCGATGTGCTATTCAGAATCTGGCCTTTCTAGAGAATCTAGGACATCGCAAACTCAACACTCAACACTCAACACTCCTCATTCCACACTCTCTACTCCTACCCTCTCCGAAGCCGAAAAAAACAAGATGCTTCAGGAGGTAGAAGCCCAACAGGCGGACTTTGGATTGCAAAAATAAGCTAATCTTTTTGCTGCTTTCAGAAATTCTTCGTACTTTTGTCCCCATGACAAAGGTACGAAGGTGTTTTTGTGTACTGGCTTTTGTGTTTGCGTGGCTTGTTTGTGGTCATGCACTGCCTCTGTCATCTGTCATTTCCGAGCATTACACTACCAATGAAGGACTGCCGTCAAACAATGTGTCGTGTGCTTTGAAAGACCGCGATGGATTCATGTGGTTTGGCACGTGGTATGGTCTGTGTCGTTTCGACGGTAATGACTTCGTGGTTTTCAATAAACCTGCCAAGGCACATTCCGATATTCCACCACGTAAGATTGAGAGCATGGCCGAAGATGCCCAAGGAAACCTTTGGTTAAAGACCGTCGACTGGAAACTCTATACTTTCAATCGTCAGACAGAATGTTTCCACGCCGTCAATGACGAACTTAAGACACATACCAAGAACCTGCAGATTATCAAGATTCAGCGTACAGCCGAAGGGCGCATCTTGTTGCTTACCAAGGACAAGACGTTGCTTATGGCTTATGCAGACCAACAAGGTGTCCACATCAGTAAGCTGTTCGATTCCAATGGACAGATAGATACTCAGACCTTTCAGCTCTACCACGATGCTGTTGGTAAGAGTCTGGGATATATGTATTATGTCGGCCGCGACTATCGACTTTTTACACTTCGTGACGGCAACCGTCAGAAGTTGATGGCAGCGATGGCCAAGAATGATGCAGTACAACGTCAGCAGGACAGTCTCTTGCAGACGATGGTCAGTGCAGCAGGTATCAGCAAGTATTCACAGCTTTACATCGACCACGACAGTCTGCTGTGGGTCACCACGACGAATGAGGGCATTTATTGTCTGAGTCGTCCGTATAGTCCTTTCCGTCTCATCTCCCTGCCCGATGACGATCAAACGGGTGTACGCTGTCTTTATCAGATGCGTAACGGACAAATCCTGGTGGGAACACGTAGCCGTCATGTATACATCTATCGGACGGATGGACAATTGCTGCGAAAACTACCTTACGAGCAGTATGGCATTGGAGCTGTCTATCATGCAATGGAAGATGACAAAGGACGACTGTGGCTCTCAACAAAGGGCGACGGATTGGTTGTCATCGACTCTCCAGATGATTCAGACCATTGGATACAAGCGGTTCACTATCGTCACGAGTCCGGTAATCCGTCGAGTATCAGCGGCAATAACGTCTATATGACCTATATCGATTCGCAGAAGCATGTTTGGGTAGGCACGCTGGACGGTGGACTGAATCTCGTTCTTGAAAAACAAGGACATTTGGAGTTCTATCATAAACAGCACGGTTTGAGGCGCTATCCTGCCTATGGTCTCTACACGGAGATACGCAACATCGTGGAAGATGAGAATGGACGGCTCTGGGTGGGTACCATTGACGGACTGATGAGTCTTGATACCCATTTCAAGCGCCCTGCCGACATCCGTTTTACTATTTACCGTGACCAACCCGATGCCTTGTTTGCCAACAACGATATTTATACACTCTATCGTGATCAGTCTGGACAAGTTTGGATAGGTGCGTTTGGAGGAGGTTTGCAGAAACTGGGTGGTGGCTCACTCGGTCCACGAGAGGGGTTGCGCAACGACGTTATCTATTCCATTGTGGAAGATTTGCATGGCCAGCTGTGGTTTGCTACGGAGGCAGGACTCTCACGCTATAACCAACAAACAGGACGTGTCCGTAATTTCGATCGTTACGATGGTCTGCCCATTGTTGAAATGGAAGAGGCATCGGCACTCTGCTGCCATAATGGGCAATTGTGGATGGGTTGTAAGCAAGGTATCCTGACATTTCATCCCGAACAGTTGCATAACAAGAAGTCCGACTATCGCACCTTTATCACCAATCTGGTGACTGACAATCAAGCTTATATTGGCGAGACAGCCCTTGCCTATACGCATCAAGTGGAGCTAAAACACGACCAGAATGCTTTTACGATAGAATTTGCCGCCCTCAACTACCAGAACCACGGCAGCACCAGCTATCGCTACCGACTGGAAGGCTTCGACCGCGACTGGCGCTATAGTGGACAACATCGTGTGGGGTCATATAATGAGGTGCCTCCAGGTACCTATACATTTATCGTCGAAGCTATTGACGATGCTAATCCGACCATGCACTCCTCAGCCCAGCTGACCATCCACATACTGCCGCCTTGGTGGGCCACATGGTGGGCATACCTCATCTATTTCCTCATTGCAGCCCTCATAGCCTGGCTCGTCATCCGTACCATCCTGCAGATGAACCGTATGCGTAACGAGATATACATCAGTCAACGGCTGGCCAAGCTAACATCCAAACCTGATGACGGCGATGAGTTTATTGACAAATTGCACCGTATCATCCGTAAGAATATTCCGAATACGGAGTTCAACGTCGATGCCATCGCTGCAGAGATGGGACTCTCACGTTCAGCCTTTTATAAAAAAGTAAAAGGCCAGACAGGTTTTGCCCCTGTCGACCTTATCAAGGAATTCCGTTTGTCACACGCCGTAGAATTGCTGCAGACCACCAATCTCAGCATTGCCGAAATAGCTTTCCGTTCTGGCTTTGCAGACTCCAGCTATTTCGGTAAATGCTTCCGTAAACGTTATGGCCAGTCACCGCGCGAATACATTAAGAGAAAGGAATAAGACAGTCTCTTTTACGTAAAGAATTTAATAGTTCCCTGGACAACCTCGGCTGGTGCTTCATTTTTTTGCTGTACCTCTTCGCCACTGGCCTGCTGGTAAATACTGTCTAGTATCTCACGGGTGCGCTTGTAAGTTGGCGTCTGTTCAACGGCCGAGATAACATCGTCGTTATCAAGGTCTTCAGAACGGAATAGGTAGATGTGTGGACGACGCTTGTAACGACGGTTCTGGCCATCACCACCATAATAACGATTACGCCGGTCCTGACGCTGTGCTTCGGCTTCTTGTTCAGCAGCCAGACGGGTTGCTTCTTCAATCGTGTTCTGACGCTGGCGGTGGTTAGCCATACCGTCGACACGGTCAATACCGAAACCAGTAGCCAAAATGGTAACCTTCACCTTCTTGCCTAACTCTGGGTCGGTGGCCAGTCCCCACTTGATCTCGAAATCGTTGCCAAATTTCGCCATGAAGTCATTGACATCGTTCATCTCTTCCATCATCAGAGAGTCTTTACCATCCTTCGTGCCTGCAAACGAGATGCTAAGCAGAATTTTCTTGGAGTTGAAGACGTCATTCTCATTGAGTAACGGCGAATTAAGAGCATCTTCAATGGCTTTCTTGACACGTCCCTCACCTTCGCCATAACCAGTAGACATGATGGCTACACCACCATCCTTGAGTACGGTTTTTACATCGTTGAAGTCAAGATTGATGAGTCCGTGTACGGTGATAATCTCGGCAATGCTCTTGGCTGCAACAGAGAGTGTGTCGTCAGCTTTGGCGAAAGCATCGAGTACGGTGAGTTCAGGATAAATTTCGCGTAGTCGTTCATTGTTGATTACCAGCAAAGCATCTACGTGTTTATTCATCTCCTCTACGCCATCGAGAGCCTGATCTATCTTGCGGTCGCCTTCGAAACGGAAGGGGATGGTGACGATACCTACAGTGAGGATGCCCATTTCCTTGGAGATTCGGGCAATGACGGGCGCAGCACCAGTGCCAGTACCACCACCCATGCCGGCAGTGATGAAGGCCATGCGTGTGCCGTCATTGAACATCTGCTTGATGTCTTCTAGACTCTCTTCGGCAGCGGCACGGGCTTTCTCTGGCTTGTTTCCGGCACCGAGACCTTCCTTACCCAGTTGTAAATGTACGGGTACGGGGGAATCATTGAGGGCTTGATTGTCAGTATTGCAGAGTACGAAGGTCACATCGTGAATTCCCTCGCGATACATGTGATTGACGGCATTGCCGCCACCTCCACCAACACCCACTACTTTGATGATGCTGTTCTCTCTTTCGGGATCGCCGAAGTCTAGTAATATGTTGTTGTCCATACTATTTTTGATTTTTATGAATTATTCTTCTTCCTTGACAATCTCCTTGGCTGCGTTACTTAACCAGCGACCAATCTTATTCCAAGTGCTATTCTCCTTGCGGATACGTGCTTCCTCGCGGGCTTTTTCCTCTGCTTCCTCGCGGGCAATACGCTCTTCTTCCTCGCGTTTCATCCGAGCTTCCTCCTCAGCACGCCGAATCTCTTCAGCAGTACGGATGACGCCGGCTGGCAGTTCCGTAGCAGTACGGGCGCGTCGCTGTTCGCTGGCCGTTTCTGTCTGAACTGGTTTCTGGGTTGCAAAGAGATCACCATTGGAATCTAATTCACGGCCAGCACAATTGATGTCACCTTTTGCTAATAATCCCAATACGGTATTCATGCGTCCATCATGTGCGTTGATTTCTGGAATCTGCGAAGAAATGGTCTGCGTAACGAACTTGGCGACACGAATTTTTTCTATATGCGTATAATTTTGGAAAGCCTTTTCGATTTCCTTCATGTTGGAACCACCACCAGTGAGAATGATACCACCCAAGAGCTTGTCGCAGTATTCTTCAGGAACTTGACACCATACATTGGCGATAATCTCCTCCAGACGTCCCTCAACAATCTCAATGAATTTTCGTGTATCCACCTGTCTGTCTTGATCGATGGAATACTTCATGTTATTGTCAATGTCGTTGTTTTCAGTATAGGCTGATGCATACTTCAACTTCATCTTCTCGGCATCGCTCTCTTCCATTTGAAGCGAGGCAATATCCTTGGTAATGTTGTTGGATCCCAAGGGGATGACTGCTAAATGGCGGAGAATATTTTTTGAGTAGACACTGACAGTAGTCGTATCAGCACCGATATCGACAAGTGTACATCCAGAACGGCGTTCTGTCTCTGTCAGTACACTGTCTGCTAATGCCAATGGTGCCAGATAGAACTCAGCAATATTGATATTAGCCGTCTCAAAGCACTTGTTCAGATTTTTGTTGAATGCTTTGCGCTGCAAAATGTTCAGGAAATTGCCCTCAATACGTGAGCATTGAATGCCAACAGGTTCCAATTGCAACTGTGAATCGACTTTATATTCCTGTACCGCAGCATCAAGAATCTCCTGATCAGGATATTTCATGTTGCGGTTTGCATCCATCAGTTCAATAACCATGTCTTGTGTCACCTGAGTTTCACCAGGAAGATCTTTGGTGATGACATTGCGAATAGAGCGGATTGACTGTCCACCAACGCCAACATAAACTTGTGTGATGTGCGTTTTTAGCTGTTTTTCCAAACGGCTGATGATGTTGGTCAGGCACAGGGCAGTCTTGTCAATGTTGTATACCACACCTTTGCGGATAAATGACGAAGAGTCTTCCTTGATGCATGCTAACACCTGAATGCTGCCGTCAAGATTCTTCTTGCCCGCAATACCGGTCATCTTGGATGACCCTAACTCGATTGCTACGATAAATTCCTTTGCTGCCATATTTTGATACTATTTACTAATTGTCATGAGATTATAATTTCCTTTTCTTACAAATGATTTGGTTGTCAAATTCCAGACTAATATACGAATACTTATTCCAGCCGGCCTTTGAGAGTCCAAAGCGATAGAATTTCTCCAGTCGTTTCAGCTTCTGGCTCAAGTTGACAGGCATGCCAAGATAGACGATGTGGTCGCCTACGCGAGGTATTAGTTCAATAGAACCATCATTCAAGACGTTGAGTTGTTCGGCTTGATTGAACCAAAGCTTGTTACAAATCAGAAAATTGCCAACCTTAGCCAGCACTTTCTGAGCATATGGCTTTGTTACATGACCCGTAACAATGACGAGGTCACTGACAAATTGGGTGCTGGGCATGATATTGCCGTGAGTGTCTACATAATAGTCATCGCCATTGTCTGCCTTGACATGTACAACGGGCAAACGCTGTGATAATGTGATATGAATGCTTCCGGATTGCGTTTTATAACATTGTGCTGTTTCAACAAACGGATTTTTCAACAGAGCCTCTTCTATCAGACGGCTGTTTACTTGATTCATGAGGTCCCCTAACGGATAGAGGCTGGCGTGCTGCAATTGTGACTTGATTTCATCTGGAGTGAGGAATCCTTTAACCGCACCTTGTAGAATGTCTATTTTTACTTCATTACACACAGCATGTTGCTCGTCCGGATTATTGAGTACCGTGACGGACATGAAAAGATAGACGGTGAGTGAGATGTCTATCAAGACGACGGCTGATTTTTTCCAGTTGAAGGTCACTGCAATTTCTTTAATTATTAACTTTTTTCTTTTAATATCTCCACCATCTGAGGAACCATGTTGTCGAGGTCACCGGCTCCAAGTACGATAAGTACATCAAATGTGCGGCTTTTGACAAGTTGTAGGACGTCATCCTTGCGAATCATTTGTTTTTTGATTCCAGGACGCAGACAATCGTAGATGAGCTGTGAGGAAACTCCCTCGATAGGAGCCTCACGAGCAGGGTATATTTCGGTGAGAATAACCTCATCAAGCAAACTCAGCGCATCGGCAAAGTCCTTATAGAAATCACGTGTTCGTGTAAATAAATGCGGCTGGAAAATGGCAGTAATCTGACGGTCACGATACAATTCGCGAATACTGCGGGCGCTTTGATATATTTCTTTCGGATGATGAGCATAGTCGGACAGGAAAACCAGACGATTCGTCTTGATTTTAAAGTCGAAACGACGTTCTACTCCAGCATAAGTCTTCATACCATACCGGAGCTCCTCAGCTGTACATCCTGCCAATTGAGCCATAGCCATGGCTGCAATACCATTTTCAATGTTGATGGGAATTGGTTGTCCGAGTTGAACGTTTCGAATGTTTTCAAGGGGTGATATGAAATCGAATGTTATCTCACCGTTTTCAATTCTGACATTTTCAGCATGGAAGTCGCCTTCGTTCAGTGCATAGTCGTAGCGATGCACCCCTGTAGATATGTTTTCACGCATCTCCAATCCCCGATGGATGATGAGAGATCCTTCGGGCTGAATGAGTTCTGTGTAGTGACAAAAACTATCCAGATAGGCCTCTTTCGTTCCATAAATATCCAGATGGTCGGGGTCAGTGCTTGTGATTACTGACATATAAGGTGATAGCCAATGGAAGGAACGATCGAACTCATCTGCCTCGATAACGACAAAGTCAGAATCGGATAGTATATAGTTTGTCCCATAGTTTTTGGAGATACCACCCAAAAAAGCATTGCAATCCAAATGGCTTTGATGCATGATGTGGGCACACATGGTACTAGTTGTGGTCTTACCGTGGGTTCCTGCTACACAAAGTCCTTTGTGGTGACGTGTCAATGTACCAAGTACTTGAGCGCGTTTCTGAATCTGAAAACCACCATTACGGAAAAATTGAAGTTCTATATGGTCTGCAGGAATAGCAGGAGTATAGATGACAAGACACAATTGTGGATTTTTGCAGACATAAGGTATCTGGTCTACATCTTCGGTATAATGAATTAACATACCCTCCTTTTCCAGTTGACGAGTCAAGGGGCTGGGGGTTTTGTCATATCCTGCTACGACAAGTCCCTTCTTGATGAAATAGCGAGCTATGGCACTCATACCTATGCCACCGGCTCCAACGAAATAGACTGCTTGTATATCTTTAATATCCATCTTATTGAGCAAGTTTAATCACTTCTTTAGCAATGATTTCAGCAGAATTTGGAAGCGCCATCTGCAGGATGTTATCGTGCAGACTCTTAAGAGTGGCACTGTTGTTGACACTTTCGATAGCCAATGGCAACAGCAATTTAGCTGCTTCGGCGTCCTTGACGTAAAGGGCTGCTTGCTTGTTGACTAGAGCAAATGCATTCTTGGTTTGATGATCCTCAGCCACATTGGGCGACGGAACCAAAATGACAGGCTTGCCCAGCAAACAAAATTCACTGATGCTGCCTGCACCTGCCCGGCTTATAACCAGGTCGGCTGCTTTGTAGGCGGCACCCATATCAGTAATAAAGTCGGTAACTTTCATGTTGAGAATTTCCTGGCCTTTCAGCCGTTCACTAATCTCTGCGCTATAGTATTTACCAGTCTGCCAAATGAACTGTACGTCGCAGCCCTTAATGAGATCGAGGTGTGAGAGTATACTCTCATTAATAGTTCGAGCCCCAAGGCTACCACCTACCAAAAGGATAGTTTTTTTTATAGGGTCTAAGCCGAAAGAACGTACGGCTTCATCATGTGTAATGGTTGTCTCAAGTAATTGCTGACGGACAGGATTACCAGTGAGCATAATCTTCTCGGCAGGGAAGAAACGCTCCATACCCTCGTAAGCAACACAGATTTTGGCAGCCTTTTTAGCTAAAAGTTTATTGGTGACACCGGCGTAAGAGTTTTGCTCCTGTAACAAGCAGGGAATACCTTTGGCCGCAGCCATGTTCAGCGTAGGGCCACTGGCGTAGCCGCCAACACCGACAGCTACCTGTGGGCGGAAGTCCTTGATGATTTGTTTTGCCATACGCTGACTTTTCCAGATCTTAAAGAGTACCTTGATGTTCTTCAGTAGGTGTTTACGGTCGAAACCCTCAATGGGCAGCCCCTTAATGTCATAGCCTGCAGCAGGAACGCGCTGCATTTCCATACGCCCCAAAGCACCGACAAATAGGATTTTGGCATCCGGTCTCAATACTTTTATAGCATTGGCTATTGACACAGCAGGAAAGATATGTCCTCCAGTACCACCGCCACTGATAATCACTCTTAATTCGTCGTTCATATACTTTATACGTTAAATATGACTGCAAAATTAATCATTTTCTATCAATCTACGCCATTTCTGGTACGATTTCTTTATTTTTCTTTATTTTGGCTGACCGACTGACGCTCAAAATGGTTCCAATGTAAGCACAATTGATGATAGTTGACGTACCACCTTTCGAGATAAGCGGCAATGGTTGTCCAGTAACAGGAGCCAGTCCAACGGCCACCATCATGTTAAAAGTGGCTTGAACAACCAGCAGTAGGGCGAGTCCCATAGCCAAGAATGCCGGAAAATTGTTTTCACAGCGACTTGCTATACGTGCTGTACGATAGAGAAGTACGACATAAAGAAAAGCAACAGCAAATGCACCGATAATTCCTAACTCTTCTATGATGATGGCATAGATGAAATCGGAAAACGCTTGGGCAAGGAAGTCACGTTCTGTAGACTTACCAGGGCCTTTCCCCATAATGCCACTTGATACGATAGCAATATTGGCATGAGCCACTTGAGCGTCTTTATCAAGGTCGTATTCTTTTGGGGTAGGTTTGGGCTTACTGAATTTCATGATGCGACTTTTCCAGGTGTCGGCACGATGGAACATTTTCTCCACAAAATTCTTTTCCTTTTTGGGCTGGTCTATCTGCTCTGTTTTTGTCAGTTGTTTTTCTTCTTCACTGAGATCGTGTCCTACTAGCATAATCAGGAAGAAAGCAGCAAAACCAATTGCGATAATGATACCAGCCAGTTTGCCTAACTGTCGCATGGGAACTAGTCCGATAAACATCATTATAAAGACCACAGCAAACAGCATTGCCGCCGTAGATAGGTTTTCCAGTCCAATAAGTAGACAGGCAGGAAGAGTAATCCACAAAATCCATTTGAAAGCTTTCTTGTCAGCACCGTTTTCTCGCTGCATGGCTGCAAGTATCTGAGCTACGGCCAATACGATGGTTCCCTTGGCAATCTCGGAGGGCTGGAATGTGAAACCAAACAGGTTAATCCATCGTCCGGCATCTCCTACTTTTGTACCAGCAACCAGTACCCACAAAAGGGTGAATGCGCTGACCAATAGTAGAAATGGTGTCATCAGCTTGAAATAACGACATGGTATATTGAGTGTGATGACGGCCACGACGACACCGAAAATGATGGTACCGGCGTGATAGACGATGGGGCCGATATAGTTTTGGCTCTTGTATGTCAATCCACTGGAAGCGGAAAAGACTTCCACGACACTAATCATGCAGAGGAAGAAGAATACCATCCAGATGACTTTGTCGCCTTTGAAGATTCTGCCTATTTTATGGTTCATATTACAGCGTTAACAAATGATTATCTTTCCACTTATAAAGCCCTTGCCAAAGTCTTGAACTGCTCACCTCGGTCTTCCATATTTTTGAAAAGGTCGAATGATGCACAGCAGGGTGAGAGCAATACCGTCATGCCAGGTTCAGCCAGTTCGTAGCAAGCTTCTATGCACTCTTTCATGGAATGTGTGTCGCGAACAGGTATGCCTAATGCGTCAAAGTTTTCGTGCAATTTTTGATTGTCAGCACCCAGATAGACCAGTGCGGCACATTTCTCGCGCACCAAAGACTTGATGGGTTCATAGTCGTTGCCCTTGTCCTTGCCGCCGATAATCAGAATGGTCTTGTTCTTCATAGACTCCAAGGCATACCAGCAGGCATCAACATTAGTGGCCTTTGAGTCGTTGATATATTGTACGCCACGAACAACACACACCTTCTCCAGACGGTGTTCCACCCCAGGGAAGTCACTCAGCGATTTACGGATGACCTCCTTTTTAATACCAGCGATATTGGAGGCAATACCTGCTGCCAATGAATTGTAAATGTTATGCTTACCCGTCAGACTAAGTGACTCCTGTTCCATATTGAATGGCGTAGGGCGTTCTATCTTGTATTGGCCTTCTTCTATGTAGCCGATGCTACCCTTTTCCTTGAGTTCAGAGAATGGATATTGTATGGCCTGAATATGGTATTTCTCCAGTTCGCTCTTGATGACTGGGTCGTCGTTCCAATAGACGAATGCATCGTTAGATGTTTGATTCTGGATGATTCGCATCTTGGCGTCGACATAGTTCTGCATCTTGAAGTCATAGCGATCCAAATGGTCAGGAGTGATGTTGAGTAGGATGGCAATATTTGCTCGGAAGTCGTACATATTGTCAAGTTGGAATGAACTCAGTTCGATAATGTAGTATTCATGGGGTTCCTCAGCAACCTGTAGAGCAAGCGAGTTTCCAATGTTACCAGCTAACCCTGCATCATAGCCTGCCTCTTTGAATATATGATAGATCAGACTCGTTGTGGTAGTCTTACCGTTTGACCCCGTGATGCATATCATTTTCGATGTGGTATAGCGTCCGGCAAACTCTATCTCGCTGATGATGTGTATACCCTTTTCTTTGATTTTCACAATCATGGGAGCCGTATCAGGAATGCCCGGACTCTTGATGACTTCGTCGGCATTCAGAATTTTTTCTTCCGTATGCTGTCCTTCCTCCCAACTGATATGACGGTCGTCCAGCATTCTCTTATACTTATCGTTAATCTTCGACATGTCTGATACAAACACGTCGAAACCCTGTTTTTTTGCCAACACGGCAGCTCCTGCTCCGCTTTCTCCGGCACCTAATATGACGATTCTCTTCATCTTATCTTGAGCGTTATAATTGTTAATGCAGCTAATATAATGGTTGTTATCCAGAAACGAATGGTGATTTTCGACTCATGGAACGGACGATGTGGCCATCCCTTCAGAACATAAGTGCTGGTAGCGTCGAGCTGTGAGTCAAGTCGACGGAATGTGTCATGGATGGGGGTCGCACGGAATATTCGGACACGGCGTCCTTTGCGTTTCTGTATTTTAAACCACTGCGTCTGAATGATGACGCTTAGACTTTCTATGAAGAAGATGCCACACAGCACGGGAAGCATCAGCTCTTTGTGGATAATCACCGCGCAGACACCAATAATTCCACCTATGGTCAGCGAACCGGTATCGCCCATAAATACTTGTGCTGGGTAGGCATTGTACCACAAAAATCCTATCATTGCTCCGATAAAGGCACTGAGGAATACTACCAGTTCCTGTGAGCCTGGTATGTACATGATATCGAAATAGGCAGCATATACGATGTGTGATGATATATATGCAAACACCAATAGCGCAACCCCGATGACGGCGGAATTGCCGGCACACATGCCATCCATGCCGTCGTTCAGATTGGCGCCGTTCGATACTGCGGTGACAACAATAATTGTCATGATGACAAATAGCACCCAACCTGCGGCGACCTTATGCTTCCCAAGGAACGCCATAACATCAGAATAGTTCAGATTATGGTTCTTGATAAAGGGAATAGTGGTCTGTAACGATTTTACGGCTTCCGATTTGTGCTTGATGACAATCTCCTGATTTTGTTTTGCTTCCGACACATTCTCCCTAACGACGGCATCCGGACTGAGCCAAAGGGTCAATCCCACAATGAACCCAATGCTGACCTGTCCGACAATTTTGTAGAATCCTTTCAAGCCTTCCTTGTTCTTACGGAAAATTTTGATATAGTCATCCATGAATCCAAGGAATCCCAACCACAGTGTGGTGCCGATCATGAGAAGCAGGTAGATGTTACGCATTCTGCCTAACAGCAGTACGGGAATTAGAATGCTGACAATAATGATAATACCGCCCATAGTGGGTACCCCCTTCTTCTGCTCACCGAACGGGTCGATATTGGGGTCCCGTGCTGTTTCGGCAATGTTACGTTTTTTCATCCATTTGATAAAATACTCTCCAAACCATGCCGAGATAAGCAACGACATGATAAGTGCCAGCAGAGAGCGGAATGAGATATACGACCAGATGTGAGCGCCAGGAATGTCGTATTGTTCTAAGAATCTAAAGATATAGTATAGCATATGTTGTATAAGGTTAATATATTGTTACGACTGGAAAATCTCTCTCACTACTTCTCTGTCATCGAAATGATGCTTTACACCCTTGATCTCCTGATAGTCTTCATGTCCCTTTCCGGCTATGAGAATGACATCGCCCTTTTGGGCTAGCATGGCTGCCGTCTTGATGGCCTCCTTGCGATCTACAATGCTGACAACTTTCTTCATCTGTTTCTGGTCGAGTCCCGCTAGCATGTCGTTGATGATATCCTGAGGTTCCTCAAAACGGGGATTGTCGCTGGTGATAATGACACGGTCACTCTGTTTGACAGCCTCTTGGGCCATCAACGGACGTTTTCCTTTGTCACGGTTGCCACCAGCGCCGCATACAGTAATAACCCGTCCTTGTTTGCCGTCGAGCACCTCGTGAATGGCATTGAGCACATTTTCCAGAGCATCGGGGGTGTGAGCATAGTCGACGACAGCTGTCACACCCTCTTTCGAGCGAATGGGTTCCAATCGTCCTGCCACACTCTTCAGCGTACTCAGCACCACTAGAATGTCCTCTGGTTGTTTGCCTAACATGACGGCGGCACCATAAACAGCCAGCAAGTTCGATACATTAAATTTCCCGATAAACTGTACACCAACCTCGCGACCATCTATCTCCAAATACATACCCTCAAAGTGACACTCAATGATGCGTGCCTTAAAGTCGGCCATTGTTCGTATGCTGTATGTCTTCACCGTAGCCTTTGTATTTTGGACCATAAACAGGCCGTTCTTATCATCGGCATTGGTAATGGCAAAAGCGTCCTTTGGCAGCAAATCAAAGAATTCTTTTTTTGCATCACGATAGTTTTCGAAAGTCTTGTGATAGTCTAGATGATCTCGTGTCAAATTGGTGAACAGGCCACCAGCAAACACCAACCCTCCAATACGTTTCTGAGCGATGGCATGACTGGAACACTCCATGAAAGCATACTCGCATCCTGCATCCACCATCCTGGCCAGCAGTTTGTTCAACTCAATGGGATCGGGGGTGGTATGGTCGGCGGCAACAGCTTCGCTTTCAATATAGTTGCAGACGGTCGACAGCAGCCCACAGCGGTGTCCCATCTTGCGGAACATATTATATAATAAGGTGGCAATGGTGGTCTTGCCGTTGGTTCCTGTTACACCCACGAGTTTTAGCTTTGTTGACGGCTCACCATAGAACACGGTAGCGACAGGTCCTACCACCTCTTCCGTAGAAGCCACTTCCACGTATGTCACACCGTCCTTCCTGTTTTCACCATCCGGCAAGTCTTCACACAACACGGCAATGGCCCCCATGTCAAGCGCTTTGGCAATAAAGCGGTGCCCATCTGTCTGAGTACCTTTGATGGCTACAAACAAATGTCCCCTCTCTATTTTCCGCGAGTCAATGTTTACACCACTGATATCAACATCAGCATCACCAATAATACTGATGGGCTTCACATATTTCAGCAGTTCTCTCAGTCTCATATACCTATATTATATATTAGTGGTTAATTTATTCCTTCTTTATTCCAATGTCAGTACACACTCGGCACCTTTGACAACGGCTTTCCCTGCCGGATAGCTCTGTCGCTTGACTTTACCGCGTCCATGCAACTTTACTTTCAATCCCCTGATCTCCATCTGATAGACCGCATCCTTTGCGCCCATGCCAGTTACGTCCGGAGTTACATTCTTGGCGTATTTCTTAGGCGCTGATACATCCTTGTTGATACCAAGCTTGTTAAGTATCATGCTGGCAGATTTTGTGTCGCCTTCTTTAACTTGAGGAATGGCCTCTGAGCGTTCGTCGTGAGCATCGTCTATACTCAGCTTCAAGTGACGGGCCATGACTCCTTCAGAGATATGGTGGAATACGACACCACTCATACCGCCTCCAGAAGCAGGCAGCCCAGATTTCTTAATGCATACGATACATGTATAGAGCGGATTATCAGCGGGGAAAAAACCGGCAAACGACAACCAATACTGAACAGTTCCACTCTTATAGCCTGATTTACCCTGCGACACTTGTGCCGTACCAGTTTTACCTGCCACTTTGAACAGCTTTGAACCAGCCTTGCGTCCCAAGCCCTGACTAACCACATGTTCCAAAATAGTTTGTATAGTTTTGATGGCCTCAGGGCGGGCTATGCTGTTTTTGATGACTTCGGGTGGAAATTCCTTGATGGTAACACCGTTTTTCATCACTTTTTTGACAAAACGTGGACGCATCATCGTGCCATTGTTGGCAATGGCATTATAGAATGTGACGGTGTTGATAGGTGCGATCTGAGTCTCATAACCTATTGACATCCAGGGTAGTGTGGTTGCATACCAATTGTCATCATAACGTCCGTTTTTCTTACGTTTTGGCATGCGGATAATGGGCGCGCGGTAGCCAGGCAGTACATTTTGTAGCTTTAGGTCTTCACCGATACCAATGCGGTAGAGTCCCTTGACATAGCGTTCTGCTTCGTTGTGGTAGAACTTGTCGATAACATGACTGACACCCACATTTGAACTAACCTCCAGCGAACGAGCTACATTGATGTCGCCATAGCCTCCGCGACGCCAGTTGTGATCTTTCATCTCACGACCGTACATCGGCATCACACCACTTCCTGTATGAATAATGTAACTGGTGTCCTTGGGATTTTTGCCCAGCACCTGATCGTCCAAAGCCACTAGAATAGAAGCCGTTTTAAATACGGATCCAGGTTCACAGCGGTAGCTCATGGCCGAATTGACAGCTTCGATATAGTGGGGATTTCCTTCTTTGTCATTTGTACGTATCATATTCACCATAGCCTTGATGTCGCCCGTCGCCACTTCCATGAGGATGGCCACCCCCATTTCTCCATTCACCTCTGGCAATTTGAGTTCATCCAATAAGGCACGTTCGGCCAAGTCTTGCATATTCACATCAATGGTAGTCACTATATCACAGCCATCAATGGGCATTGTTACGGGGATGTTCATATATTTGTTAAGCACTTTGCGTCGGCCTGTGATGCCAGGTGTGCCACGCAGTATGCTATCATATGACATTTCCAGTCCAAAATAAGCGGAATCAGAGGCTAACATAAGTCCTCCAATAACGCGTTGGGCCAGTGAACCAAATGGGCGACGGCGTGAATTGAACTCTTCCCAACAGAATCCACTTTTGTAACGAGGCATGTTAAAGAAGGGTAGGGCTTTCACTTCCATAAATGTGTTATAGTCGATGCGTCGTGGCCAGATGTTCCACCAGCGTGCTCCTACACTGCCGTTTTTCTGTGGCTTATGGCGTCCCTCTTCCAACAATGCCTTGAATTCTTCAGCCGAGCGTTGTGGGAATATTTTGTTAAGTCCATCACACACACTGTCCAACTTATCCAACCACAGCGAGTCCTTCTCAAAAGCTGAAGCCTGAAAGTCCATGAAGATCTTATACTCCGGAATGGATGTTGCCATCAGTTGTTCGTCACAACTCAGGATATTGCCACGTGTAGGTTTCACGCTCACAGAGTCGCGTTTCAGTCGGTTGGCTACCTCTGTCCAATACTGCTTTTTGGCAGTCATGATATAAAGGGCCTTGCCAATGACGGCAATTCCGATGAGCGTCAGCACCACGGCTATAGCCATGTAGCGAGGCATTACTTTTTCGTTGTCAAACTTGCTCAATTCTAAACAGCTTATTCTTAGTTCTCAATTTCAATAATATATGGCGGCTGGTCGGCCTGATGCAACAGCGAATCCCTGTTCTGCTTCAGCACTTCCAGTACATGACTTTCGCGACATTTTTCGGTCAGCATACTGCTTGACGACAATGCCCTGTATTTGGCATCCCTCAATTCGTTTTCCAAGCGGTCGATGGTCAGCATGTCTTGCTGGCACTGATAGCGGAAGGCTACATAAGCAATGGCAAAGCCAACCACCAGGATAAAGAGCCAAATTTGAGAGCGTACCATCTCCGTAGTCAGCAGATCACCACCCAGAATAGTACGCAGGTTGAGTTGTGACGAAGGCTTGGGATCTTCTTCGCGGGCACTCTCCTTGATTTTCTGAATGGTTTCCTTCAGAGTCTCCTTTGCTTCTGGATTCTCGTCGGTAGCAGGCTCTTCGACCAAAGGTTTATCAATGGTCAGCTCCACTTCATTCTTCTGCTCTTCTTCCATCTTGCTCTATTAACCAATCGTTGTACTTATATCTTCTCTGCAATTCTTAATTTGGCACTACGGCTTCGAGGATTGCGCTGCAGTTCCTCGTCACTAGGTGTTGTCACCTTATTCACTAGCCGGAAGGGTGTGGACATGCGACCAAAAAAGTCCTGTTCCACTTTCCCTTCTACATTACCAGCCTTCATAACATTTTTTACAATCCGGTCTTCCAGTGAATGGTAGGTGATGATGCTCAGTCGGCCACCTTCACGAAGTAGTTCAGTTGTACCTCTTAGCATGTCGCGAAGAGCATCCATCTCGTGGTTAACCTCGATGCGCAGAGCCTGAAATAGGCGTGCCATGTCCTTTTTCAATTGAGAGTTGAGAATGAACAACAGACAATTATCCTGTTCAGTTTCGATGCCCAACACGCTGAGCAACTGACCTGTGGTTTCTACGTGTTTCTGCTGACGGGCTTTGACTATACAGGCAGCCAGTCTGCGGGCATTCTTCAATTCACCATACAAGTAAAAAACATTAGCTAGCTGGTCTTCAGTGTAGTTGTTTAGCACCTCTGCCGCCGTCAGTCCTGCCCGTTTGTTCATGCGCATATCGAGTGGTGCGTCAAAACGGAATGAAAAACCACGCGTTTCATCATCGAAATGGTGGCTTGACACACCCAAATCGCCCAACAGACCGTCTATTTTTTCAACACCATAGTATTGCATCCACTGTTTTACATACCTAAAGTTGCTTCTAACGAAAGTAAATCTGTCATCGCAGACCATGTTTTTCTCGGCATCGGCATCTTGGTCGAAACTGTACAGATGGCCCCTCTTACCGAGACGTGATAGGATTTCACGCGAATGACCTCCACCGCCAAAGGTTACGTCTACGTAAATGCCGTCGGGCTGGATATCCAGCCCGTCGACGCTCTCCATCAAGAGAACAGGAATATGATATGTCTCAGCCATCATCGTCATCCTTCGTCGTCTCCCATTAACTGTTCTAGTGCCGCTTCGAAGTCTTCAGGTTTCATCTGCATTTCCTCCGACTTCTTGTTGCTCCAGATTTCTATCGTATCGCCCATGCCTACAAACTTGATGTCCTGGTCTATCTCCGCCATACGCTGGTAGCGTTTGGGAATGAGGAAACGGCCGTTGCCGTCCAGCACTAGTAGCTCCACGTCGCTGACAAACTGGCGGAACACTTGTTGTTGCTGTTTGTTCCAACGGTTCAGTCGACTGCGCATCAAGTCCATCTGTTCGTTCCACACACCTTCAGGATAGAGTACAAGGCAAGGCTGAAACACGTCTTTTCGCATCACCAACCGCTCTTCCCCACCAGCCTGTAGCTGCTTACGGAAGACGGCGGGCAGGAAAGCGCGTCCCTTGGCGTCGGTCTTTGCTTCTATATTACCTAAAAAGCGCATGTGTACCTCTTTATATTAATGTCAAACAATGAGTTTGGGTGCAAAGGTAATAAATTTCTGTGATAATCCTCCACTTTTCCCCACTTTTTTTAGTGAATAATGTTTAAAATCTTCTTTATGTTGTCATATCTTGTTGATTTATAGTAATTTCTGTTATTTCAGAGAAGTGGTGGAGTCTTGGTGATATACATAAAGTGATAAGTCATAAGAGAGATGCCAAATGAAGGGTGGAAAAATGTCAGGTGGCAGCATTGTATATTGTACTTTGCCCACTTTGCATCTTTATCCAAAGATTTTCCTCTTTTTCTTCCCGACTTTTCACTTTTTTTCGTACCTTTGCAGCAATTTTAATGACAAGAGCTATGAAGAAACTGATATTAATGATGGTGATAGTTCTAATGGGTTTGGTTGCACAGGCTCAGTCGAATGTTGCTTCTGTGAAGTTCGGTTATCTAAGTTATGAGAGCGTTATGCAGACTATGCCAGAGTATGCTGCCATGCAACAAAATATAGCAGAATTGCGCAAAAGTTATGAGGCTGAGATGCAGCGTGTGGAGGACGATTTTAATCGCAAATACGAGGAATTCCTTGATGGTCAGGCCACATATCCAAAGACCATTCTTCAAAAGCGTCAGAGTGAGTTGCAGGACATGCTTGATCGCAATATTGCTTTTAAACGCGAGAGTCAGCAGTTGCTCGATAATGCCGAGGCGGACATGCTCGATGGTCTACGCTCTGCCCTCAATGCCGCATTAGTTGCAATTGGTATGGAGCGTGGCTATGCCTTTATTCTCAATACTGACCAGAATGCCGTGCCTTTCATCAATCCTGCCCTCGGCGAGGATATTACGGAAGATGTAAAGGCGGCGTTAAGAAATTAAAATCTACCCCATGCTCCCAAATAAACCAGGGCCTATAGGTGTTTTTGACAGCGGATACGGCGGACTGACCATCCTGCATGGTATTCGGCAGTTGTTGCCCGAATACGATTATCTGTATTTGGGGGACAATGCCCGTGCGCCCTATGGCACCCGTTCGTTTGACGTTGTTTACGAATTCACCCGTCAGGCTGTACTTAGACTCTTCGAGATGGGGTGTCACCTGGTGGTGCTGGCGTGTAATACTGCATCGGCAAAGGCACTGCGTACCATTCAGCAGCATGACTTGCCAGGATGGGACTCAGAGCGACGTGTGCTGGGCATCATTCGGCCTACGGCAGAGGTTATTGGCTCCATCACGCACAACCGACACGTGGGTATTTTTGCCACCGAAGGCACCATCAAAAGCGAGAGTTATACGCTGGAAATCCATAAGCAGGCACCGGATATCAAGGTGTCTGGTGTGGCCTGTCCCTTCTGGGTTCCGCTTGTAGAGTATAATGAGGCAGACTCGCCAGGGGCCGACTACTTTGTGAAGAAACGCATCGACCAACTGCTGCGTCAGGATCCCGCCATCGACACCGTTATTCTGGGTTGTACGCACTATCCATTGCTGCTGCCAAAGATTCATAAATACATTCCGCGAGGTATCCGTATCATTTCGCAAGGCGAATATGTGGCAGACAGTTTGCAACGGTATTTCGAGCGTCATCCGGCTATTGAACAGCGCTGTACACGGGGCGGTCAGGTACACTACCTCACCACAGAGAATCCTGAAAAGTTCAAGGAGTCAGCTCAGCTGTTTTTGCATGAGCCTGTGGAAGTTGAGAATATAACCCTTGGATGAAATATTATTCCATTCATTTCTCATTTTAAAAGTATGAACTGGGAACAACTTATTAGCAGCAAACGACTGGGACAAGAGCACCGTCACGTTGAGCGCCACGACGATCGTAGCGAGTTCAAGCGTGATTACGACCGTCTAATCTTTTCTGCACCCTTCCGTCGTCTGCAGAATAAGACCCAAGTATTTCCATTACCAGGTAGTGTGTTTGTCCACAACCGTCTGACACACTCTCTCGAGGTTGCCAGCGTGGGCATGTCGTTGGGTAACGATGTGGCCTCTCGCATCATTAGTGAGTGCCGTCCACAGTTGCGTGACACGCTATTTGAGCATATAGGACAAATTGTCTCTACAGCCTGTCTGGCTCACGATTTGGGAAATCCACCCTTCGGTCACTCAGGTGAGAAAGCCATCCAGACCTTTTTCACTGAGGGTGCCGGTCGTAAACTGAAAGATCAGGTCAGCCCCGCCTTTTGGTCCGACATCACTCATTTTGAAGGCAATGCCAATGGCTTCCGCCTTCTTACCCACCAGTTCCGGGGGCGCCGTCCTGGTGGTTTTGTTATGACCTACTCCACCATTGCCAGTATCGTGAAATATCCCTATTCGTCGATGGCTCCCAGCAAAAAGGGTAAGTTCGGATTCTTTGTCAGCGAACAGCCCCTATGGCAGCGTCTGGCTGATGAAATGGGCATCCGTCAGTTGTCCCTGCCTGGCGAGCCTCTGCGCTATGCCCGTCATCCGTTGGTATACCTTGTCGAGGCTGCCGATGACATCTGTTACGAAATCATGGACTTGGAGGATGCGCATAAATTGAAAATTGTTTCTTATGATACTGTTTCGCATCTCTTCCTTGACTTCTTCGACGAAGACGTGCAACAACGTATCCTTCAGCGTATCAGCGACGAGCAACTCGCCGACGAGAATGAGAAAGTAGTATACTTGCGTGCTTGTGTCATCGGTAAACTCGAGAACGAGTGTGTTAACGCCTTCGTTAAACATGAACAGGAGATTCTCGACGGAACCTTCCATGGCAGTCTCATCGACCATATCAGCTCCCGTCAACGCGAGGCCTACAGTCGCTGTGCCAAGCTGTCTGTTCAGCGTATCTACAAGAGTCGTCCCGTACTCGATGTAGAGTTGTCGGGTTATCAGATTATGGCCACGCTGATGGAGAAGATGACTGAGGCCGTTATAAATCCAGGACGTTACTATTCCCAACAGCTTATTGGCCGCGTGTCTTCACAGTACGACATTACCGCCGATGACCTCGAGACGCGTCTCATGGCTGTTATCGACTACATTTCTGGCATGACCGACATCTATGCTCTTGATGTCTACCAGAAAATCAATGGTATTTCACTGCCCCTTGTGTAATTGCGTGGGGGCCAGCAGATGCTTTGTTCAATAGATAGTGAACAGTATTTTGTCCATCTGAGTTTTCTGTATGCGAACAATATGGTCGGTAACATAACGATATAGTCCTGCGTTGTTGGTGACCACCAATTGATAGGCAGCTCCAGGCGTAGTGTCGGTAGAAAGAACTGTTGCTGAAGCGTGTTCTTCCAAAGGAAGATACTCATGGAAACTACCCGATGAAAAGGTCTCGAAGAGATCACTATCGTCAGCTACGGCATGGCCATAAATAGTCTCTTCAGTATAATAGTAACCATTATTATGGGGTGTTTGGCCAGTATGTTGTTTCATGCGTGCCGTGGCTTCGTAGAATTCACCTGCTCCAAAGGCCACGATGCGCTCCAGCTTTGGCCATAAATCATGGACAGTATGAGCAGCCTCCACTTCGCTGGCACGATGGATATCAATGGCGCTGATTTCTGTTATCAGTTCAGCGCGGTGAGCCGTGATGTAATCGAACATGTCGGCCACTCGTTGGGTGTTGAGAGCTACTATTTGGTCGACATCACGATCGAGCAAGGCATAGCGACATATCGTACGCAGTTCCTTGCGCGGCTCAGTGCGAAAGAACAGGTCGTCTGGCATCGAGAATTCGGCGCGACGCTTACCGTGGGCATAGTGCCAGTACCACATGTATTTTTTCACCATCACGCTCTCCAACGACTCTACCGCGCAACCATCATTGGTCTGCTGGTAACGTGGGCCGACAATGGCAACAAGCAGGTTGTGGTGGCCTTTCAGCGTGGTGGCAAAACTCTCCATGTAGGGCTGCAGATGACTCTCGGTGCATGGTACGCGATCTCCTTTAGCATTGATGAGGTAGTGGCGTGTGGGGGCTGTAGTCAGTATGCCGCTCTCGCCGATGTTAGTCTGCAGGTCAATAAGCCGCTTATAGTTCTCGTTGTCGGTCATGGGTACCTGCCGCTGATAGTCAGCCAGCGTTTCTACCTGCTCGAAGTAGTACTTGTGTCCATAGTCCGTAGAGGCGTTATTACGAAGAATCTCCATCAAGGCCAGCCAGCCGTTGACAACTTCTTTCAGTGCAGGACTGTCCGTCGGGTTCTCGGGATTAGTAAGCACCTCGCATGTCAGATGGTATGACATATAGCACTCCTCAGGGGAGTGAAGCTTCGAAGGCACTAACCGTTGGAACTTCTCCAGATATGGGCGTGCCATCTCGCTCATGGCGCGCCGATCCTCAACGGTCAGGTCAGAAACCAGATAATACCTTGTCAACAAGCGGTACAGCGTCTGGGCTGTATCGTTTGTGTCAACACCCAGCGACGTGAGGTTGTCAAGAATAAGACCTGCGGACTTAAAGCACTCGTAGAGGTCGTCTACTGACTTCTTGCTTTCCTGGACGATGGAGCCGCTATTGATGAAGTAGTGATAGCCGATAAACTGTGGCAAGAAGCACACGCGGTCGGCCTTCATCAGACATAAGGCCGAATACAAGACATCCTCAAGCCAGAGGATTTCCTCTGAATATTTGATATCGTATTTGTGCAGGAATGCTACATCGAAAAGGCGTGATGTCGAGAAGGCCCACAAACCACTGAACATTTTGTCCTGTTGGAGATGCTCGCGGTCCATGACAATGCGCCACTCGGTTTGGTTCCATGCCACTTTCTCCGTATGCGGATGGAGACTCTCTTTCTCCAACTCGTATTCGCGGCGGAAGGTTACCACCTGAGATTGCGTTTCAGCCATCTCACGGCAAGTCACCTCTAAACAGTCTAATGTGTAGCTGTCGTCACCATCGAGGAAACCCACGTAGGGGGCCGTTACGGACTGCATGCCGTGGTTGCGTGGAGGTGCCGGCGAGTGTTTGCCGTCGTTCAACTCCTTGACAATGACATTATTGTCGTCTTTGAACATCTTGGTAAGTAGCGGCAGATAGTGTGGTTTGCAATTGTGAACCACAATAATCCACTCTATGTTCTCGAAGCCAATAGTCTGTCCGCGCATCGAGTCGGCACACTTCTGAAACATGTCCATATCCACATTGTGGAATGGTGTAACGACAGATACTTTATACACTTTACTTTTTAGTTTTAGTTTTTACTTCAACGTGCCCTTGAAATACTCAATGGTTTTAGCGAGTCCCTCGTCAAGCGGAACGGTCGGTGACCAGTCAAGCTTTGCCTTGGCCAAAGAAATATCAGGACGGCGCATCTTGGGGTCGTCAGAAGGTAATGGACGGAATACTATCTTGCTCTTTGATCCTGTCATGGCAATCACTTTTTCTGCCAACTCCAGCATGGTGAACTCGCCTGGATTGCCGATGTTTACAGGACCCAGGAAGTCATCACCGCTGGCCATCATTCGTACCATACCTTCTATCAGGTCGGAAACATACTGGAATGAGCGCGTCTGCTGGCCGTCGCCATAGATAGTGATATCTTCACCGCGAAGCGCCTGCATAATGAAGTTGGAAACGACACGTCCGTCATGCTGTGCCATGCGCGGTCCATAGGTGTTAAAGATGCGGATGACTTTGATGCGAACACCATGCAGACGATGGTAATCGAAGAATAATGTCTCTGCGCACCTTTTTCCCTCGTCGTAGCACGAGCGTATGCCAATGGTATTTACATTGCCCCAATAGCTCTCAGGCTGGGGATGGACAGCAGGATCACCATACACCTCGCTGGTAGAAGTCTGCAGAATCTTACACTTGGTTCTACGTGCTAGTCCCAGCATGTGATATGCTCCAAAGAACGACGTCTTTGTAGTCTGGATAGGATCATTCTGATAATATACTGGAGATGCTGGGCAGGCGAGGTTGTAGATTTCATCAACTTCTGCCCAATATGGCTGGCAAACGTCATGACGCACAATCTCGAAATTAGGGCGTCCTATCAGGTGCCAGACATTTTCTTTCGACCCAGTATAAAAGTTGTCCAGACAAATCACGTCGTTGCCTTCATTCACCAGGCGTTCACAAAGGTGGGAGCCGATGAAGCCAGCGCCACCAGTAACTAAAATACGTTTCATCATTGTTTTATCATCATTATTATGTTATGAGATGACAAAATTACGCATTTTTATTTAATAATCCAACATTTTTCCCACTTTATTAGCATAGTTTAGGAAATACTCTTGATAAACAAGAAACAGGACAATTAACGTTTGAGCCAGTAGATGCCTTTATGTGTGAGTCGTAATGTGCCGCTGACGTTGTGCGGACTGGAAATGTCACCGGTGTCATGGGCAATCTTATAAAGCTTGTAACTGCCGCTCTTCAAAGACATGGTGAAATGACCGGCATCGTTATAGATAAGGTAGCCATTGTTGCCCTCCTGCAGGTAAACGCCTGTAGTATCGATTTTGTGGGATGTCATCTGTGATAATGAGGAAAGGAAGGACAGATCCTTGACAGGAATAGCGGCACATGAGCCTCCTGCCATCAGTGATGCCCACCCCATCTCTGCATATTTCTGGGCAGAATAAATCACAGCCTTGTCAGGATATTGAGAGCGATATTCGCTGACGGCACGGTAGACATCCTCAAAACGGGCTGAGCCAGTGCGGATTTTACGCATATATTGGCGTTGCGCCATATTAACGCCGCCCTCAGGCGCATACTCACCCTTGTTATGATAGAACCATTGTTCAATATCAATGATATCGACAATTTTTGAACGTATGGGGTCAGCTAGGATGGCATCTTGAACGTCTTTGTTGACAGCCAAAGCCACCAGGACACGCCCATTCTCCTGTTCCCATTCGCCGATGACATCCAACCAGAACTGCACGAAATGCAAGGGACCCGTAAACTCCTCACCAATAGAGTGGATAACGTTAGGCTGTCCCTTGAAAGCATCCAAAGACTGTCGGATATACTGACGATGCAGCTCTCTCAGCGTTGGATTCTCTATATTATAGAATAAGGTTGCCGTGAAGATGCGCTTATCGCCAGTGAAATTAACAGGCTCTAAGAATGGCGTGTTATTGACGTTGTTGGCCGTACGCCAAGGACAATCCACCCAATGGGCACCCGCCTCTAAGATGTTATGTTGGAAATAGTGTTGGTTTTTCAATACAAGACCGATGGATTCCGTCTTTTTGGCGAATTGCTGTAGACGCCAAAAGTACCATTTGTTCAGTGTCGTCAGGTCATATTTGGAGAGACCGTCCCAGGCTAATTGGCTGTTAGCTGTTGGCTGTTGGCTATTAGCACCTGTGCGGGCAAAGGGTTGCTCATAGAAGGGAGCCCAGGCGTCGCCGTTCTTACGACGGATGCGTTCGTGATCATCACGGCGGCGATCTGTCCAAAGACCATAGTTCTGGCTGAAGAGCAAGGTATGGTGGCGCTGCATGTCTGCAATGACACTGTCTATACGATCTGTTCCGCCAATCCCCTCATAGCCAGGCACAAAGCGTGTCAAGGCAGGCTTGGCCTTGGCCATTGCAGCATCTGTGGTACGACCATTCCACCAAGGTGTCTGGTGCTTGCCACCAACCAATACGGAGCCGTCTTTGGTTAGCCAGCCGTTGGTGATGGCATAAGTGCTTGGACTAGATTCTCTAGAAAAACTAGATTCTCTAGAAAAGCTTGACCCTCTATATGCTGTGTCGCCCTTGAAGCAGGCAGCATCTATCCATTGTTGCAGTGTCTGACGTGGTTGCAGTGCCTCTTCTGCCATTCGCATGGCCTCTTCAATGGTTGGAGAACTGCTGGCATTGGTGTTGCGCTCCAGTACACGGCACTGTTCTTTTACATCATGACCTAAGCGTTTTTCCAATTGTGAGGCAAAGAGTGAATAGGGCTTCACGTGTTCGTTCATCTCTGAATATTCGCCATTGCCTTGTATCTGTCCCCAACAGCCGATGGAGTAGTTACGGTTTAGCGAATCGGGTGAATAGCAGAAGAGTCCTGCTGCTGTCGACTGCCACATGGTGCTATTGGCCGTACTCCAGCCAGCGCCGAATTTCTCAAGTTCCCAATTCTTGAAGACGATGTCGTTACCGTCGATGTTGACGATATCGAACAGAATGCCAGGTGCCCATGAGGAGATGGCACCACTGGGACCAAATGACTCAAAGCTTTCGCATTGTACAAAGGCATTGGGACCTGGAGCTGTATGTCCAACAGTGAAATCGTTGATACCATGTTCGGAGTAGCAGCGCTGAAAAAGCACCATTTCACCGAAAGTCAGGAAAGCACGTCGACGATAGCCGCCTATCTCAGAAATCGGCTCAAGCGACTTACAGTCCTCAACTGTTATTTGTAGTGCTGACTTCTGAATGACTACTGCAGAACCAGCAAAGTGACGGAAATTCGCCATACGTATCCAGCAGTCTTCTGCATCTGCTATATAGACACCATCCCAGCAATGGCTCTCGTCCATGGGCAAAGTACGGTCATAGTCAGATTCCAGTGACAGGTTTTCCACGCCACACTCTGAAATAAGCCCAGGCTGTTCATAAACGATGGCTTTAGCACCGCCAAAGCGCTGTTCAACACCACAGGTAAGTGGTGCATCAAGTGTCAATTCATTGCTATTAATGGCTGTGATGGTGCGATGCCAGCACAAATCGATGTCGCCGGCATGCCAGGCCCAATAGCCCATGCGCTTGCCGCCACCAAAGGAGGCACAGCCAAGGGCATCTATCCATTCCTGCGTGGAAGGACGGCAGATAGCGAGACGACAACCCTGTTTCAGGGCGGCAAAACCGCCCTGCACAGTTAATGCGCAAGTACCAGGTATGACATCAGCAATGTCGAAGGTTTCCTTAGTGACCACGTCGTGCGTGCCTTCTATATAAATGGCTGCGCCACGGTCATAGCCTGTTTTGCGGATGATAGTCTTGTCACGACCGCTACCACGTAGCACCACACCACTGGTACGGATACGCAATGGTTCGCTGATGTCAAAAGTTCCTTCGCCCAATAGCACAGCCCCACGCAGTCCCGTATGTTTGTCGGCCTTCTGTTGGCTGACGAAGTCGATGGCAGCCTGCAACTGCCGGGCATTGTCGCCAGCTTGTGGCAGGACGTACACGGCGACTTTTGCCGATGGAATGGGTTCTTCTGAACGGTGGTAGCCACAATACGAGTAATCCATCGGCACCTCTTGGGCTGCCGATGGGATTAATAGGGTTAATGGCGCTAACAGAGCGATTAGGAGTCTTTTCATGTTTTACTGCTTTTTGGCATCTTCTATGCGCTTCATCCAGTCATCGCGCTCTTTCTTTAGGTCATAGCCACGACTGGAGAGCCAGTTGTTGGTACGTCCGCGGTATTTGTCGAACCAGAAGTGCTTGCCTTTCGAGTCGGCAGCATCCATTGCGTATTCACGTGCCTCTTTGAGCCAGATGAGAATTTGCTGTTTCTCAAAATCCGACAATGAGGGTATCATGTCCTGTGTCGCCTGGTAGTCTCGTTTCAACCGTCCGAACGTCATACCGTCCTTCACGGCATCGATTTGTTCCTCGTTCAGATAGAGTGCCAGTGTCGATGCCAACTCGAAGTGGTGCCTGTAAAGTTCTGCGTCACGCTCAGCCTGCTGTGACTTGTCGTACTTCGAATGAATGTCGTTCAGCAGGAAGTAGCGGTTGGCAATGATGTTGCGCACATTCCGGGCTGTTTTCTGGTCATCGAGTTGCAGCCCGTCGACAATCTTCTGCGACCGCTTGACGATACTCTCTACATAGGCCGAGTCGCGCCCGTCATCATTAAGGACTACGAGCTGGGCACTTGCCGTTATGGTTAGCAGCGATACCAACGCTGCAAGCAATACCTTTTTCATAGGCTTACATCAGTTTACCCTTTTCAGCGAGGGTGTCGCGGTTATTCTTGACGTTTGTCCAGTCGACCCTCGTGCCAGTAGGAATGGCATTGATGTATTTCTCGATGTTTGTATAGCCATCGCCATTGCAGTCCTTCACAGCATCACTGGCGTCATTGGGATTCAGCCCGTTAGCTGTCTCCCACTCATCTGGCATACCATCCATATCTGTGTCCTTATATGGTTGCCAGGCTTTATATTCTGGATATCCTCCCATCTGACGCGGATCGGTGATGACGCCCTGCTTGTAGCTATCATTGGGCAGACGACGATATTTAAAGTAACCTTCTGCATTCTTCGACTTCTCGTGCAGACCCCACATGTCCCCGTAAGGATTCTGCGGCTTCTTGGTCTTCTTCTCTATCTTGGCCAACTGCTCCTCGTAGTTCTCTACATAGTAAGCTTTCCCTGTGCGGACCTCCTCGCAGATACGCTGGTCAACGATATCACGGCAGGGGACGGTAGCACCTGCATTTGAAAGCACCCAGTCAAAGGCTTGTTGTGTCTCCATAATGGTGATTGGCGGACAGACAAAGGGCTCGTCAGAACGCATCAGAGCCAACTCCGTAGCATCCATCTCACCATCCTTGTCGGCAGTCTGGATACCACCATTCCAGTTATCTTTTGTAATCTCCGGATAACCCTCCATGATGTTTCCCACTGCATAGACACGGCCGAACTGCTTATAGGGGAACAGTCCCTGTGAACGGCTCTCACTCTTCACGATACGGTGACCAACGGGCCCGTCCTTCGGAGTCAATGGACCGGGCTTGTAATAGTTGTTGATGAAGTTCGACATCGTCGAGAACTCACCACCGTCAGCGGTACGATGTACCCAGTTATACACCACATTATTAATATAGTTGAACACACCGCCCCAGCCGATACTTGGGTTACGTCCTGTGTTGTCTGCCCACAGGTTACGCATAAAGGTCGTGTTCTCGCCACCAATCGTTGAACCGAAGGCGTGATTCCATGTATCGAGAGCTTTGGCGCTGATGGTATTCTGGATGGTTACATTGACAGTAGGCTCTTTGCGGTTGGGTTTGCCATCATGCATATCGAACATGTGGCGATAGAATGAGATATTCTCATCCAAACCCCACTCACACGAGCAGTGGTCAATCATGATGTTTCCTACGGGATTGCCACCAAAGGAATCTTCACGATTCGTCACCAGCGTCTCGCCGCGACGGAAACGCATATGGCGTACAATGACATCGTGCGTATCGACCTGGAATGACTCGCCTGCAATGATAACACCCTCGCCAGGAGCCGTTTGTCCAGCAATGGTGATGTACGGAGCACGCACATAGACGGGCGACTTCAAACGGATGATACCACTGACGTTGAACACCACGATACGGGCACCACCCTGTTCACAAGCCCAACGGAACGAGCCGGGACCATCGTCATTCAGGTTGGTAACGGTGAGTACCTTGCCACCACGACCACCAAAGGTAAACATACCGCCACCTTCAGCACCGGGGAAAGCAGGAATATTGGCCTGACGCAGATCGTAGGGACGAGAAGCCCAGGGCACATAGGGTCGACCGGCCTTGGCTTCCTCGACAACAATGGGGAATGCTACCTCCCATGCTGAGTCGCTATGCGCCTTCCACTGTGCCTTTTGCATGTTTATCAACTGCTTGGCCTCGTCTGTCAGGTCAGGATACTGGGCACTGGCAGACAGGGCAACAGTCAGCACAGCAGCCATCAAAATAAGTCTTTTCATATCAGTTTTGTCCTTTGAGTTGTTTTATATTCTATTATTCTAAAGACGAACAAGGCTGTCTGATGTCATCAATTCCCACAACTACAGACGAAATATGGAAATTTTTCGAAATTGATGATGGCTATACGGAAAAAAATGCTTAACTTTGCAACCGCCATCTGTGGCCAAGAACTTGAAAACTATCAAAAACAATGGACAATAAAAACCAATCAATTCTTTCGAAGGACGGTGTGAGCTATCTTGTTCCGTTCATTCTCGTAACCTCGTGTTTTGCCCTGTGGGGCTTTGCCAACGACATCACTAATCCAATGGTGAAAGCTTTTTCCAAGATTTTCCGTATGAGCGTCACCGATGGTGCCTTGGTGCAGGTGGCCTTCTATGGCGGTTACTTTGCGATGGCCTTCCCTGCTGCCATGTTCATCCGCAAATACAGCTATAAGGCTGGTGTGCTGATGGGCTTGGGACTCTATGCTACTGGTGCTTTGCTCTTCCTTCCGGCATCATGGACAGGTATGTACTATCCATTCCTTGTGGCCTATTTCATCCTGACCTGCGGCTTGTCATTCCTGGAAACGAGTTGTAACCCCTATATCCTGTCGATGGGAACGGAAGAGACCAGTACACGCCGACTGAATATGGCCCAATGCTTCAATCCCATGGGTTCGCTGTGTGGCATGTATGTTGCCATGAACTTCATTCAGGCCAAGTTGAATCCGGCTTCCACCGAGGAACGCGCCCTGCTGGACGACGCACAGTTTGCCGCCATGCGTGACTCAGACCTCGGCGTACTCATTGGCCCCTATCTGGCCATCGGCGCCATCATTGCTATTATGTTCGCTGTCATTTGGTTTACGAAGATGCCCCATAATGCCGATCAGAACCACGATGTTCATCCACTGGCCACGCTGAAGCGCATCTGCCGCATCGATTACTACCGTGAGGGTGTCATTGCCCAGTTCTTCTATGTCGGCGTACAGATTATGTGCTGGACATTCATTATACAATATGGTACGCGTGTATTTATGAACGAAGGTATGGCCGAACAAGATGCCGAAGTCCTGTCGCAGACCTATAACATTGTGGCAATGGCTATCTTCGTCACCAGCCGATTCATCTGTACCTACTTCCTGAAATACATCAATGCCGGTGCCCTGTTGGGTATTCTGGCTGTAGTGGGTACCTGCCTGACGTTAGGTGTCATCTTCATTGACGGACGCGTTGGTCTATATTGCCTTGTGGCCATCTCAGCCTGTATGTCGCTGATGTTCCCCACCATCTATGGCATTGCCCTGCAGGGGCTGGGCGATGACGCGAAGTTTGGCGCTGCCGGACTCATTATGGCTATCCTCGGCGGTTCGGTGCTTCCTCCGCTGCAGGCCCGTATCATCGACATGGGAACGCTCTTCGACATGCCTGCCGTTAACGTCTCGTTTATCCTGCCCTTGTTGTGCTTCCTCGTCATTATTGTCTACGGCTATCGCACTTTCCAACGCACCAAATAGAATAAGAATATGGACAATTCGCAAAGTTATCTGTTGTTGGCGTTCCGACTGTTAGGATCGCTAGCCCTGTTGATGTATGGTATGAAGACCATGAGTGATGCCCTGCAGAAGATGGCAGGACCGCAGCTTCGTCACGTGTTAGGTGCCATGACCACCAACCGCTTTACAGGCATGCTGACAGGTGTCGGTGTAACAGCAGCCGTGCAGTCGTCAACAGCAACCACAGTGATGACGGTGTCGTTCGTATCGGCAGGACTCCTGACGCTGGCCCAGGCTATTTCAGTCATCATGGGTGCCAACATCGGTACCACCCTGACGGCTTGGATTATGTCGGCAGGATTTTCGTTCAACATCACCGATTTTGTTTATCCCGCCTTCTTTATTGCCATCATTCTTATCTATAGAAAGAGCAACCGCGTGGTTGGTGACTTCCTGTTCGGTATCGCCTTTATGTTCCTTGGACTGGGCACGTTACGACAGACAGGCATCGACATGAATCTTGGCGAGAACGAATCTGTGCTGGCCTTCTTCTCCAGCTTCGACCCACAGGCCTTCACCACCACATTGCTGTTCCTGCTTATCGGTGGCATCCTGACCATGTGCGTTCAGTCATCTGCTGCTGTGATGGCCATCACCATGATACTCTGCTCCAGTGGTGTTTTGCCCATCTATCAGGGCATTGCTTTAGTGATGGGTGAAAACATCGGTACCACCGTGACCTCGAACATCGTGGCGATGTCGGCAGGCACACAGGCACGTCGTGCTGCTTTTGCACACATGTTCTTCAACCTTTTTGGCGTCTGCTGGATACTCATTGCCTTCCGTCCCTTTGTAGATATGGTATGCGGATTAGTGGGCTATGATGTTACGATGACGGCTAATGCCGTCTCGCACACTGTCTTTCTGGCCAATGCTGCCAAGCTGAGCTTTGTGCTGGCAGCCTTCCATACCTGCTTCAATCTGGTCAATACGGGCATCCTCATCTGGTTCATTCCCCAGATAGAAAAGTTGGTATGCCACGTTATCAAGTCGAAGAAGGAGGATGAAGAGGAAGATACCCGTCTGCATTATATCTCTTCTGGTATCATGAAGACCCCGGAAATCTCGGTGCTGCAGGCTCAGAAGGAGATTATGCTCTTCGGTGTCCGTATGCAGCGTATGTTCGGTATGGTTCGCGACCTGCTGGACGAGAAGGACGGTGAGGCTTTCAACAAACTCTTCTCCCGTATTAAGAAGTACGAAGGTATCAGCGACAACATGGAGATTGAGATTGCTAAATATCTGGAGCAAGTCAGCGATGCCCACTTGTCTGATGAAACGAAGTGGAAGATTCGCCAGATGCTGCGTCAGATCAGCGAGCTTGAGTCTATTGGCGACGCCGGCTACAACCTGGCGCGCACCATGAACCGTCGTTTTACGTCTGGTCAGGACTTCACAGAGCATCAGTATGAGGATCTGCGTAGTATGATTCAGCTTACTGACGATGCCTTGACGGAGATGAACCACATTCTGAGCGGTCGACGCGATGAGATGGATATCAACGAGACCATCCGTATCGAGAATGAAATCAACGAACGTCGTAACACGCTGAAGTCTGCCAATATCCAGGCCATCAACGACCACAAGTACGACTATGCCATCGGCACCATGTATGCCGACTTAGTGAGCGAGTGCGAGAAACTGGGCGACTACGTGGTGAATGTCGTTGAGGCCAGATTTGGGAAATGAACTATATAGCGATATCATGCTGCCGCCAGAATCGGTAGGTGATATCCTCAAAGTCGCCATCCAGAGTCTGGCGGTACATTCTTTGATTGGTCGTCGATGACTTCAACGGGCCCAAATGACGGATGTACGGTCCTATCTTGATGTAGTCAAAGTCCTGCTTGTTGACCACCGACGGGATACGGATACGTCCACTATACCACGCTACATGGAACTGCGGATGGTATTCGTGTATGTATTGTGCCAGCTGGTTGACACCCACGGGGTCAGCATCGCCGCCCATGAAGGCAATACATGTGATGTCGGAACCATACTGGGCGACGAAATCGTCCAGCGCATCAGTATTTAATGGCAAGCCGATGTCTTCCCATAAATAGTGGCTGTGACACCCTGGACAGTGACACGGGCAATTAGAAATGTTAATTGCCAGTGTCACTTCGTCGGGTATCTCCTGAAAAACAACTCCAGTGTTGACGTATTTCAGCATGTTAGAGCGGTAGCAAATTTTTCACTTTTCACTCTTCACTTTTCACTTTCTGCGTGTGCGTAATAACGGCGTGCTGCCTCTTCCTGGCGGGCCTGCGAGAAATTGCTGACGCGCTTCAGGTAGCCGATGATACGTGTCATGTAGTCGACGTTCTTTGAATGGCAGTGCGGACACTCCTTCAGGAAGCGCTTGTCGATGTGGCCACAGTCGTTGCAGACGGTGTTGGGGATATTGAACGTGAAGTAGTTGCAACCCTCCTGGGCAGCGACCTTCAGCAGATGCAGATACTGCTGTTTGCTGAGGTGCTCGTCCAGATTCATGTGCAGGGCCGAGCCACCAGTCAGGTGCTCGATATATGGACGTCCGTGCATCTTGAACTTGTCGATGACTGACAGCGAGTCGTCCTCAACGACGTAGAAGTAGCTGTTGTAGCAGTCGCGCGGTACGAAGTAGCCGTCTTCGCGGTCCCACTTGGCATGCTTCACGCCAACGTTCTCGGCAGGAATCATCTCGCAGTTGAACATCACGTCCTTTGAGCGGTACTGCTTATTGTACTTCTCAACGAGTCCCAGGATGCCCTGAACGAAGTGCAGGTAGTCGTCATTGGGCGTAATCTTCAGACCCATGAACTCGGCAGCCTCTACCAGTCCGTTGATACCGATGGTCAAGTACTGGCGCGAGATGTTGATGTAACCGGCATCAAACAGCGGCAGCATACCATGAGCCTGCAGTTCCTTCAGGTTCTCATTGTAGGCAATCTGCACCTTGTGGCACAGGTCGATGATGCCGCCCAGATACTCCAGATAGTCCATCTTGTGGTTGACGGCATACTGGATGCAGCGGTTCAGATTGATAGTAAGCACCGACTTCGAACCAGTGCTGACACCACCAGCCCCCAGTGTATAGCTGAAACCGTTGTCAGTAATCTCGTTGCGCAGACGGCAGCAGCTTGACAGCGAGTCGGCATTATCGCTCATATAGGTGAAGAACGAGTGACCCTCCGAATACATCTCAGCGGTGAAGTCGCCCCATTCCTTATCCTTGCATTCGCCGTTCTCGTCGACCAGCAGGGCCATCGTCTCTACGGGGAAGGTCAGCAGGGTCTTCGTGCGCTCCTGGTTGAACCACTTCATGAAGCGCTTCTGCAGCCAGCTGAGTCCGTCCCAGTCGGGCTGTGAGCCATCGGGGAAGTAGAATTCACCGAAGATGGACTGGAAGTAGTATTTGTCGTAGTAAGCCACATTCCAGAACACAGCCTGATAGTTACGTGCTCCCGTCGGCTGGTTCAGCGTGTAGACAATTTGCTCGAAGTAGTCGGTGATGACCTTGTCGATGGTGCGCTTCTTCAGACTCAGGTCGGCCTGCTCGTCGGCACGCTTCCAGTAGTCCAGACCATATTCCTTGCCGATGAAGTAGTTCATATACATCAGGAACTCAGGTGTGGCACAGGCACCGCTCAGCATCGAGCTCACCATGAACACCATGTTGACGAAGCCACCGGCAAACGACTTCAGGTTAGTGGGAGCTGTCGAGTTTCCGCCAATCTCCATCGTACCATTGATGAGCCAGGGGTACATCGTGATTGAAGCACAGTAGTTGGCTAGCGACGTCTCGTCATTCTTATATATAAAGTGGTGTGTCAGCTTGTCGATGTACTCGTCGGCCAGGGGCTTGCCGTACATCTTCTTGATGCGGTCGGTCAGCAGACGGCGGTTCAGGCGGATGAAGTTCGACTTCGGCAGTTCGCCAATCAGCGTAGCGATATTCTTGTGCTCCACATTGGCATTGGCGTCGTACTTCGAACCTGTAGCAGCGTTCACACTCTCCATGTACTCCGACAGGAACATCATCTTCTCTAGTGTTTCACGGTCTTCCTGGTGTTCCTGACGATACAGGATGAACGACTTAGCCACCTTGTAGAAGCCTTCGCGCATCAGAGCCTCCTCCACCTGGTTCTGAATGTCTTCCACCTTGATGTCGTCGTGCATGTCCAGATGGCTCAGTATTTTCGATACTGTGCCGAGGTCTGCAGGTTCATCTACACTCTCGAACGCCTTGACGATGGCGTTCATGATTTTGTCTAACGAAAAACGGTCTTTAGAACCGTCGCGTTTAGTAATGGTAAAATTTTTAATCTCCATTATTATATTTTTCTATTAATATATTGTTATTGACAGCTTTCATGTTGCTCGCAGCCACAGGCAAAAGTGGTAGGAGAGGGATTATTAAACATGGCCGAAGTATTCCGTTTTGGAAAACTTTTTTGTTTTCGGTTCGGGAAAAGTTTCCCGTTTTGGTCAACTTGAATCGGATGCAAAGGTACAAAAATTACCTAAAACAAACAAGTTTTAGGCTAAAGAAATTACTCAAAAAATGTTAATGCACCTTTATCCGTCGATACCTCCGCTAAACGAAAGCAGCGCAACCACAACGGTTGCGCTGCTTTCGTCAAATGTATATCGTTCAGCTGCTCTTAGAGCATAAACTCAGGAATAGGCAGTTCAGGAATGTCAGGAACTTCTGGCATCATGGGCGGAGCAAGAATATTACCTGGATTATCAATGACAGGATCGTCAGAACCGCCAAAGACGTCTGGGCCTGACACCATCAGTATCTGCTTCATTGCAATCTCAACAACCTGCATTTCGGGATTTATATATTGCTTTTTCATATCTTCTATTCTTTTTTGAAACGAATTATCTTAATTGACTTTTATTTTTATCCACGAATATCATTTTATAATGACTTTTTTGCCATTCACGATGTAGAGACCCTTCGTGGGCTGGGCAACGCGCTGGCCGTTGAGGTTGTAGACGGGATCGGTAGCAAATTGTTCACTAATGACCGTTACCTTTTCACTGATATCTGTTGCATCACCATCCAGACTGATGAAGTCAGGAGCAGAAGTGCCAGGATATACCAAGTAAACCTTACCTGCAGGAAGAGCTTGGGCGTCAGTCCATTTGTAGAATCCAATTTCATGACCTGCCGGCTTTGCCAATACATATGCATTTGCAACACCAGTACCGTCGCTGACCTTGAGAGCTGTTGTCACAGCAGCAGGAGTTGTCGTAGCAAGAGGGAATTGGAACGTATCTTCGTTCTTCAGCAGCACCGGCGTACCAGCAGGAATGTCGGTCAGAGCTGTCAACGATGTCTTATTACCATTCAACGCAACGGCATAAGCCTCAACGCCAGAGGGAACAGTCACATCTACAGGAGCCACCCATGTGGCCCAACCGGCAGCGGTGACGGTAGCTTGAATAGAAGTAGCCATCAGATAAACCTTAACACTACCGATACGGTTAGTGTCATCTTTTCCTGTAAACACAACTGATGTTACACCCGTAGATGTTGCATACCATGTCTTTTCAGAGTTTACATATTCACCCTCTACAACAGTCATCGTTCCTTTCCATTGTGCGCCAGAAGCAGGTTCTACAAACACAATTTTAGTAATGTAACTGCCCGTAGGTGCTGTAACAGTTAACGTATTGTTTTTATAGAAGCGTGTATAGTCTGAGTCAAAACGTGGTAGTGTGGCTCCCTCCGCCTTAGCAATTGATATCTTAAGACCATAGCTGTCAGTCTTGTCAGTTGAAGTAACATCGGGTTGTGCGTAGGTATTTTCACCTTCTGGTTTAAGACCAAAATAAGAATATCCTAATGGGCCCATCACGTCTATAAAGTTACTTTCCAATTCTGCATGATTAACTGTTACGGCAAAAATCTTGTTGATGGCATTATATGTGGCGGTTGCTGCACCGGTAACCGAGACGGTTGTCTCTCCTACTGCCACGCCAGAGACCGTGATTACCTTTGAGGAAGAATCATAGCTGACTGTTGCAATGGACTCATCGTTTGATGTGAAAGTAAGCTCACCATCATAGTCTGTCGTTAATTGCAGTGTTGTACTCTCACCAGTATAAACTGTAGCTGAAGTTGGATTTAACGACCATGTGGCATCTGTCCCCGAACCAGAACTCTCTGCGGTAACAACAACTTTTGATACCCACATGCCAGTGCTTCCAGAATTTCTATAAAGGCGTATTTTATTACTTCCGGCAGCAGCTGCAGGAACAGTAAATTCCCAATCTGTAGGAGTTCCATTATTTGTCAAGACGTCTGTATTATTATTTAAGCTCTGTGTTGATGTGGTGCCAAAATCAACACCTAATGTAGCACTAGTTTCAGAAGTACGGAATGCACCGATAGTAATAGTTTCCCCACCTGCCAAGGTTTGGTCAAGGGTAATTTCAACGTAATAAGCATTTGAGAATCCCTTGTTCAATTTGAAACAGTAATTGCCTTTTTGGGAAACGCCAACTGCAATATTACTGTTTTCTCCTTTTGCTAAAGCTGTTCCGCCAGTCTCGTTTGCCGTAGTTGTTGACCCATTACCATTCCATGAGTAGATGGTTGTGGATGCAGATGCTGCCTTCTGCAGTACAATATCCTTTATGGCAGCCATAGCACTTGCAACACCATCCGCTGCCATGCTTGCAACAATCTGGGTTGTCTGCGTTAACTTTTTTGTTCCAGAATCATAGCTGAAAACAATATCTGAAGCAGTTGTACCGTCGCTTGTACCCATCAAATACAACGTCATCAAATAAGGAACAGTCTGATTCTTGGGGAATGTCACCGTATTGCCAGATTTTACACCTTTGATAGTCAGAGTTATCTCAGAAACGGTCATCTGAATATACACGTCATCGCCATCGAAAGCCACCTTTGCAGGTTCTGTCGTCGGAACGTCTGTCCAACTACCACCCAACTGATACTGGCCAGACGTCACATTCCAGTCTTCGACACCCTCAGTCGGCATCACAACTGTCTCAGGTTCGCCAGAAGAGACCTTTTTGTAATATTTGACATGGGTAATTTGGGCGTTATGGTTAGAAGTAATTTTCAATATGTATTGTGTATTTGCTGCTTGATAGCTGCTGTTTATATTAAATGTACTTGTTGTTCCTTGAAGTCCTGTAACAGCGGTACTCACTGCTGCATCACCAACAAATATATTATGAATAACACTAGCAGAAGCTGTGGAATTTCCAACAACCTCAATCTTCTCGACATCGAAATTAACTTTGGGTAATTTTATATAGGCACCATTCTTTCCAAAGATAAAATAGCCTGAATTAAATTTAAAATTAGCACTTCCTTTGCCAGATATAGTATAATCACCCTTGGTAAACACCTTTTCACCGTCACTATTATCTTCGGCTGCCGTCCAAGCACTAGTGAAGTCAAGAGTAAATTCTGGATCTGCTGCCCAACTCGTTCCAGCTCCTACTATGAGGGCGCATAGCAGAAGGAATGATTTTAGAAAAGTAGAATTTCTCATAATTGTATAAAGTTTTGTTAGTAATAAATCCATATTGCCTTGCAAAAGTACAAACTTATTTTGACTTATGCAAATAAAACGGGAAAGAAATTGTCTCTTTAGGTTGTTTTCAACATGAAACGGGGCGGCCCATTCCAAGGCTGGCGACGTTCAATGACATCAAAACCAACGTTTAGACCGTGACAATAGCCTATTTGCTCCGTTGCATTAGACTGTCTTGTACTGAAATAGGTTGACTCATATAAGGCCTTAAATGTTAAATATTTAAAGTCATTATAGTTATGAGTAGACAAAAATTCAGTCGCGCTTTGAAGCGCAGTATTTGCATCGAGTACATGCAAAGTGGTAAGTCAAGGAAGGAAATTGCGTTGAAATACAACCTTCCAAATGTTCAAATGCTATCTTCTTGGATACATTCTTGCCTAAGTCCTTTGGAAATTCACGAAAAATGTGCATCTTTGCAGCCGGAAATCATTCAAACGGACAGTGATATGGCAAAGAAGGAAGAAACGCCGATGGATGTCGCAGCCATGTCTGCGCTCATTGAGGCCCAGCAGAAGCAGATAGCGAAGCTGGAAAAGGACTTGAAATTCAGTAAGGACAAGGTACTTGCGCTCAACACGCTGATAGACATCGCCGAGGAGCAGGGTCTGAAGATCCGAAAAAAATCTGGGGCCAAGCAGTAGAGCGCCTGTGCGGCATGCTCGGCTATACTATCGAGTATTGCTGCAGACTGTTTGGCCATACAAAGCAGGCCTATTACAAGAACAAGCGCCATGAGGCGGAGCAGGTCAGGCGCCTGATGCGTATAATAGACGCCGTCACGGAGATACGCAAGATGGATCCTGGGATCGGATATTACAAACTGTGGCTCATGGTAAAGGGGATGTTCCAGGACGACTGGGTTCCCGGACGTGACGCCTTCCGCGGCATCATGCGCCAGTTCAGGCTGATGCTGCCCCGTCCCAAACCCCGTCACACGACGAACTCGAACCACCGCTACCATAAGTACAGGAACCTTATTCGCGGCTTCATCCCCACGCGGCCTAACCAGCTGTGGGTGAGCGACATCACATACATCGACCTGATGGACGGATGTTGCTACCTGCACCTGGTCACTGACGCGTATTCACGTAAAATCGTGGGCTGGTGCCTGTCTGACACGCTGGAGGCAGAAAATACACTGGAGGCCCTCAGGATGGCCGCAGGACAGGCTACTGCCGATGAACTCAGAGAGCTTGTCCATCACTCTGACAGGGGCGTACAGTACTGCTGTAACGCCTATACGGAGGAATTGAAGAGGTACGGCATCCGAATCTCAATGACGGAGGACTACAAGCCCACGGACAACGCCATCGCAGAGCGCGTGAACGGCACTATCAAGACGGAGGTTATCTACCGCGAGCGACGTTTCAAGACAATAGACGACGCACGGGAGCGCATCTCTTCGTTCATCGCATTCTACAATGATTTACGCCCGCACTCCAGCATTGGCATGAAGGCACCGTCAAAGGCGCATAAAGAACATGGTGAGCAGCAGCGCATGTGGTAGAGTCAACCTTTTCAGTATAAAGTAAACAAAAAAAGATGAAAAGTCAACAATATCCGTCGGAAGTCAACGTTCTTAGGAAAAGAGTCATCCACTTCAGTAAAAGTAGTCAACTTTACTGGGGCAGGAAGTCAACTAAATCCGTATGGGTAGTCAAGTGTTAAAAAATAAAGGCTAAAAAAAGTCAACCTTATTCAGGAAAAGGCACTGTTTTTTACATTTTTACATTTTTACATTTTACGATAAGCCATTTTGCATTTTCCAGCGTCGCTGTATAAAAAGGTTCAATAATAATAATTATATATATTATATATATAATTATTATTATTGTCCAATAGCATTATCGCTTATCGTAAAATGTAAAATGTAAAAATGTAAAAAATTAGAGCGCGCGGTACGCACTTGTGTGCCGCGCGAGGAACGGCGAAAAAGTCGCTTGCATATATCAAAAATAGTTCCGAACTTTGCACCGTCGAAACAGCGTGCTTGGCACTAACTCCGAGAGTAAGGGGCGCAAACTTAAAGAGAGCAGGCTGGTCGCTCCGAGCCACCATGCCGCCAGCACTAAGAATTAGACCAAAATTAACATTATGTCAAACTAATTGTAAAATTCATTATGGCAAAAAATCAAATTCAAATCCGTCTGGGTATGCGCCAGAACAAGGCACGTTCAAGCTGACCGCCATCACTGATGGCGGTCAGGTGCAAAGTGTGGCGTTCTCTCTTTGAGAGTGTGGCGTTCTCTTTTGTACTTGCGCTAAGCCGGGTTAAACTTCGACTTCGGCTGCTTGCAACGGGGACAACGCCAGTCGTCGGGCAGTTCCTCAAAGGGAGTGCCTGGAGGAATATTCTGCCCTTCCCCACGTCTTGAACGCAGTGTTATCCGCAATGGAAATGTTTCGTGACGAGCTTTTTGATTTCCTCGGGATAACCCTCGATGTTCTTGCGAAGCGTTACATCGTCGAAAGCCCGTAGCTGGGCGATGATGCCGTCTATCATAGCGGACGAGAAGACATGGTGTTCTTCGAAAACAGCACGCTGGCGTTCCAGACAGTCGGCAGAAGCGACACAGGAGTCAGGGAGCTGTGCGAGCGTAGCCAGACGACCGGCATTCTCAGCGGCATGGATATTCACATTGACGTATGTGCGCTCTGCCACCTCAAGGGCATCGGGCATCTCGAATCCGTGACGACAGGCGACGCAGAGTCCTGCCAGCAGCTGATAGAGGTCGGCAGAGCCGTCGGGCGAGCGCATCTCTACAGTCTGCTTGATGCTCGTGTCGTATTTCGTTTCCTTCTCCAAGGGGTTGGCCTTGTAACTCATATCCACATCGGCAGCCCAGCCCAACGGCACGCGTACCAGCACAGAGCGGTTCCTGTCGCCCCAGCATACGTTTGTAGGAGCCTCCTGATGGGGCACGAGACGGAAATAGCTGGTAGGATTCTTATTGCCAAAGGCGGTAATGGCAGGCGCGAGGTCCATCATGCCTGCTATCATCTTACGGGCAGCCTCCGACAGTACACCGTCAGCCAGCATCTGGTTCTTGCCGTCCTTCATCATCCGCATGTGGATGTGCAGGCCTGAGCCCGCCTTGCCAGTGGTAATCTTCGGTGCGAAGGTCACGTCGTAGCCCATCTGATAGCCGAGGTTGCGGATGATCCACTTGGCGAGCATCAACTGGTCGGCAGCCTGCTCTACGGGTACGGGCAGAAATTCAATCTCGTTCTGCTCATAATTCTTGCCGTCGATGGTGAAGTTGCCTACCTCAGAGTGACCGTATTTAATTTGGCCTCCGGCCTGTGCGATATACTGCATACACTGCGTGCGGAACTCGTTGGCCTTGGCATACGGTGCCGACTCATGATAGCCGCGCTGGTCCTGAGCAGGGAACACCTCCTCGTCGTCGCTGATGACGTAATACTCCAGCTCGCCCATTGCCTGATACTCCATACCTGTCACCTCGCGGAAAGCCTCGGCGGCCTTGTGGAGCGTGTATTCGGGCGACGACTCCAGCGGGTTGCCGTCCTTGTCGAAATAGGAGCAGAGCAGTGACACGGTGGGAATCTCAGCAAACGGATCGACGAAGGCCGTACGGAAACGGGGCAGCACATAGAGGTCGCTTGAGCCTGCCTGAATAAAGCTGAACAGGCTGGAGCCATCGACACGCTCGCCGCAGGTGAGGATGGTCTCGAGGTAGTCGAGGTCGTTGATGACGAAGTTCAGCGTCTTCAACTTACCGTCGCCGCCAGGATACATGAAGTTCACCATGCGTATGTCGTTATTAACGATATAGTCGATGATGTCTGCTTTCGTAAATTCCGAAGCCGGTTTCTGAAGTGCCGCTACAATGAGATTCGCATTCAGTTTCAGATGTTTGTTTTCCATAATTATTTGAAGATTCTTTGTTTAGCTTGTCATAAAGAAAGGCAGGTCGTTTTGAAGGTCTGCCTTCCTGTAATGCTTTACAGATTTAGAGTATAATCAATTTTCCGCTCTTTTTCGCCTCCTCAATCCACTTGGGCTCGATTTCCTGCAAGAAGCGTTGCTTGTTCTCGTTCAACTTCTGCATGTCGAGACCGATGGCGGCCTGAGCCTTTGCCTTGGTGCTATAGTCAGGCACTGGGATGGCATCGGTATGTCCCTGCTTAGCAGCTACGCGGGCTATCAGCAAGCGGGCCTGCTGGGCGTAATCGACAGAGGCTGACAACAGACGGGTAACCTCCTGCGGTGCGTGGAAGGTTGCACCATGCGAGGCGATGGCATAGTCCCAACGCCACTGGCTCTTGCGCAACAGGGCCTGGATGGGAGCCATCTCGGCCTCGGTAGCGCCCTTGTCGATGATGAACTTAGCCTCGAAGTGGGCACGGGCCAATTCCTGTTCGGCACGGTTGCGCACCTCGTTGCACTTCTCCTGACGGTCGTAGACGTTCTGACGCAGCACCTCGGCATCCTGACGGTGACAGGTCTGGCAGGTACGGTCAATCTTGGCTAGCGGCGACTGAATCTGGTGGTCAGAGAACTTCACGCCACCCTCCTGCTTATACGGCATGTGGCAGTCGGCACACGACACGCCGCGCTGGGCGTGGATGCCGTGCTGCGACATCTCCCAACCAGGATGCTGAGCCTTTAGAATCTTTGTGCCTGATAGCGGATGGATATAGTCGTAGAAACCAATCTCGTCGTAGTATTCCTCGGCAGCCTCGCAGGTCAGCCCCTTGTCGTGTGGGAATACCAGATAGTTAGCCTTTCCAGGAATCTTCTCATCGTTAGGCTTGATGAAGTAATACTCCACGTGGCACTGTGCGCATACCAGCGAACGCATCTCCTGATGGGTGGCATCCTTTACGTTCAGACCGCGACGGGCAAAGGCCTCGTACAGCGCAGGACGTGCAGGGCGCAGATCCATCGTGCGGGCATCGTGACAGTCTGAGCAGCCGATGGTATTCACCTCCTCGGCACCCAGCTCGCTCCACTTCTTAGCATAGAAGTTAGTGGGATCAAACTGATCCTTACCATTTCCCAGTTCGCGCATCATGCGAGGTACATCCGGACCCTTACACGTCCAACACGTAGCAGGCTGCATGTCGACAGCGATAGAGTCACGTCCGTCAGCAGTCTTCACCACAATGCCAGGGTTACCTGTACGCAGGATCTTACGCATGTCCTCCAAGGCGTGCTTGTGGCCACGAGGAGTGTTGTAGTGGCGCGAGAAGGCATAGCCAGCCCACAGCACCACCATCTCAGGACGCTGCTCGAGCACATCCACCTCCTGCGACGAGTTGTACTTTGATTTGAACGTGGTGTCCTCCGTCATTGCCCAGGTCTCATACTCACGTGGATAGTCGGCCTTGAACTTCTCGTTCTGGGCCACAATTTCATCCTCAAACACGGTACGTTTGTTGTTAAACACGCTGGCCACCTCGGCCCTGCGCTCCATCAGCGACGAAACGAGCAGTCCCAGGATAAAAACCACTGCCATTGATCCTCCAAACAGGATCCAACCTTGCCATTGTTTTAATTGCTTTGCCATAATATTTTGAACTTTGAACTTTATGATTACACTGCGGCGGCAGCAAATTCTTCACTCTTCACTCTTCACTTTTTCACTTTTCACTCTTCACTCTTCACTTTTCACTCTTCACTCTTCACTTTTCACTTAGAAGGTTCTGTAACCACTCGGGTACGGGAGAGGGCGGAAGCGGTGTTACGCCTTCAGCATTCGGTGTCGCCATTAGCGAGTTCATGCCGCCGTGGGGCACGTTGCGATGGCAGTCCCAGCACACCTTGCCGCCCTGAGCCTGCTGCGTCATATAGCCCATGCGGCCCGTCTTCACAAACTCTGTGTTCAACTGCTCGTGACAGCGGATACAATTGTCCATCACCACCTGGCCAGTCAGCGTCTCGGCCTTGATGGCCTGATGCTCCATGTGACCCACGAAATATGCCGTATGCTTCAGTCCGTCAACCGCCTTGAAACCATAATAAACGGCCAAGTTCTGATGAGGCACATGGCAGTCGTTGCATGTAGCACCGTTTGACTGATGGTCGATACGTCCATGCGACGAGTGGCTCCACGTAGCATAGTAAGGTGTCATGATATGGCAGTTGACGCAGGCCGACGGGTTGTCGCCTATAAAATAAGTATGCGCCCTGAGCAGATACATAAATAATCCGCCGAGACCGCATACGACGCCCGCTATCACCAGCAAACCAACCTTCTGCCGATACGATAACCAATCCTTAAAAGCAAAAAAATCCTTTAGCTTCATCTGTTATTGGAATATTTATGTGCAAGGACGGTGCAAATCGAGAGCAGAGAGCCCGTTCTCTGCCGAGGTGCAGCCCGTTCTCGCGTCATTTATGGCGCAAATATACGAAAAATATTCCAAATTGCCCAATTTTAGGACATAATAATTGTTAATCCGCCATTCTCTTTTCAAATCTGAACAGCTATTATTCAATGTTTTTTCGACGTCATGATGCTCAATACCATATCATCGGTTTTACACATGGCCTCGGCACCAATACTCGTAAGATTATGAATGCTCTTGTCAACATCGTCGTCCACAATGCCTTCATCTTGCGACACGCATTTTCCCTCCATAGCGAGCAGTGCTGATAGCAAGGCAGTGCTAACGCCACTTGTAATCTTCAGCGAACACGATGGTTTTGCGCCGTCGCATATCATACCCGTCAGGTTGGCAATCATATTCTTAACAGCATAGCAGATACGCTCGTAGTCACCTCCCATCAGATAGGTAATACCACAACTGGAACCTATCGAAGCTACCACACAACCACAGAGTGCCGACAACTTTCCAAGACTCTGCTTGATATAGATGGCCGTCAGATGACTAAGCATCAGGGCTCTCAGCAGTTCTTCCTCCGTGTTCTCGTTTTCTTTGGCATACACGCATACGGGGTTCGTGGCACAAATGCCCTGATTGCCCGACCCTGAGTTTGACATCACGGGAATCATGGTTCCGCCCATACGGGCATCGCAAGCCGAAGCCGTTCGCGAGATAATGTGAGAATAGATGCTATTGCCGAAGATGCCCTTGGCCAGCGGTCGGTCGATGGTCTTGCCGAGGTTATGACCGTGGTTGCCCTTAAGCGCCTCGCGGGCTGCATTCATGTTGTAGGTTCGCGCCTCCTCTATAAAGCGTATCTCCTCCAAAGGGGCAGTTGTAGCAAAGTCGTACACAAGCCGCAAGTTGAGCGCAATGTCGTCATCTCCATCAGGCGACGTCGTATGAGAGTAGCTGGCATCACCTGAAACAAAATGAGTATGACTGCCAGCGATGATAGCTGTTTCCTCGCGGTTACCTGCCGATGCAATAATCTCAATGTACAGTTTGTCGCACTTGCCGTCCTTTAGCCGGATATCAATTCTATTCTCTGAAATATACTTTTTGCCCTCTTCGAGCGCCTCGGGAGTAAGGTCTTTCAATACCTCCAACTGGTATTCGCTCTTGCCGATGAGAGCACCCAAGGCAATAGCGATGGGAAGCCCTATCATACCTGTGCCTGGAATACCAACACCCATGGCGTTCTTTAAGATATTGGCACTCAGCAGGGCCACAATCTTTTCTGGGCGACAGCCTAACTGCTCTTTAGCCTTTGCCGTACATAGTGCCACTGCCATTGGTTCGGTACAACCTATTGCAGGCACTACTTCTTTATGTACTAGTGCAATAATCTGTTCGCGTATCGCGACGTTTCTTCCTGACAGTTGGTACTCACCACTGTCTTCCTCAATATCCTTTATTGTTTCCATATCATTGTTATTTATGAAGTTCACTTTTCTATAAAATCTCTTAAATGATTCCGCGAAGATAATCATTTATTTTTGATTTTTGCTATATTTGCAAAATCATTTATAAAACTTTAGGAGATTATGGAATACAGAAAGATAGGTGATAACTACTATATCCGTATGGATCGAGGTGATGAGATTGTCAGTAACCTCCTCGAAATCTGCGAAAAGGAATCCATACCATCAGCCGTTTTCTCTGGAATCGGCGGCTGCCAGAGTGCGGAACTTCAAGTGTTCATTCCAGAGACAGGCAGCTTTGAGACTGAACAGTTAGAGGGAATGCTGGAACTCGTATCACTCAACGGCAATGTGGTAAGAGACGATGACGGCAAACTCTTCCACCATACTCATGCCCTGTTCTCTTTCAAGGGAGGGGACCGCAATGTTAATAACATCGTGGGAGGGAATCAAGACGGCCAGGAGGGATTGCGTGCCACACTCCTTCCTTCAGGTGGGAGAATGGCGGGAGGACATCTTAAAGCCACAACCGTTCTCTATACTGCCGAAATAGAACTTCGTCCTACTGTCGGCGGAGCTATCGGCAGGAAGTTTGATCCTGAGACTGGCACAGGATTCTGGGCATTTAAGGATTAGACGTTATGGTAAAATCTTTGAAATAGAACTTTTAGGCATCGCATGAGTATGACAGAAAAAGAAAAGATGCTGGCGGGCCAGATTTATTCCGCCGTTGACCCGCAGCTGATTCAAGAGCTGACGGAAGTGAAGGAAATCATTCACGACTATAACCTGCTGCGCCCGTCGGAGAAGCAGAAGGCAAGGGAGATCCTGAAAGGTCTTTTGGGACATATTGCCGATGACGAAATCCTGATTATCCAGCCTTTCTATTGCGACTATGGCAAGCAGATTAGCGTGGGCAAACGGTTCTTTGCCAACTTCAACTTCACCGTGCTCGACGAAGCCCCAGTCACCATCGGCGACGACTGCTTTATAGGTCCGAATGTCAGCATCTATACGGCCTGTCATAGCACTGACCCCGTAGAGCGCAACAGCCGTAGGGAGTGGGCAGAACCAGTCACCATCGGCGATAATGTGTGGATTGGCGGCAGCGTCACCATCCTGCCTGGTGTCACCATCGGTGACAACGTCACCATTGGAGCAGGCAGCGTCGTGACGAAAGATATACCCTCGAACTCCATAGCAGTGGGCAACCCCTGCAAAGTTATAAAGACTCTATGATAGGGTAGTAAACCCCTGATTATCTCTGAATGCCCAGATAATTGAAAAACTTGTCTGGCCAATATACTGCAATACGTCAATATAGATAAATTTTGGCTCTTTTTGAATAAAAAGGGAGCAACACCGTAATGGATGCTGCTCCCAACTGTAAAATTGCTGCAAATTATTTGGATTATTTGGCGAAAAGTTGTAAATTTGCAGCCGAAAAGGTGGCGAAAAGTTGCGAAACTACCACAAAATACATTGCGAAAAGTTGTAATTATGCTAAAAAGAAAAGTATTACCACAAATAGAGGAATGGTATCAGGGAGGATGCAAAAAGGCTCTTTTGATCACTGGTGCCAGACAGGTTGGCAAGACCACTGCAGTACGTGAGTTCGCGAAGTCACATTACACGCACTTCGTGGAAGTGAACTTCGTAAAACGTCCGATAGCACAGAAGGCCTTTGACGGCGACCTTGACACCAAGACAATTATCACCAACCTGTCGGCTATGGGTTTCGGACCGTTTGTCGAGGGCAAGACACTTGTTTTCCTTGATGAGATTCAGGAGTGCCCCAATGCCCGTACTGCCATTAAGTTTCTCGTTGAAGATCATACCTATGATTATATTGAGTCAGGTTCCTTGTTGGGTATCAATTATAAGCCTGTACCTTCCTATCCTGTAGGATATGAGGAGGAAATTGCCATGTTCCCCTTCGACTTCGAGGAATTTCTATGGGCAAACGGCGTATCAGAACAAGTGTTCGACGTTTTAAAAGAGTCTTATCGGAATGAGACGCCCGTACCAGATTTCATCCATCAGCAGATGAGCCAGTATTACCGCCAGTTCCTTGCAGTCGGAGGCATGCCAGAAGCCGTTCAGGCATTCGTTGACACACCTGATTTTCGGATTGTCGAAAAAGTACATCGTTCCATTTTGACAACCTATCGGGCTGACATTACCCAGTATGCAAGCAAGGATCAGGTGCTTGTGAAGCGTGTATTCGATGCCATCCCATCGGAACTGGCAAAGGAGGACAAGCGGTTTATTCTGGCAGACCTCGAAAAAGGAGCTTCACGTCGCAAGTATGAAGATCCCACGCAGTGGCTCATTGATGCCGGGATAGCGTATTATTCCTTCAACACGTCAGCATTTGAACTACCCTTTGAAGCCACTGAGAACCGTAAGTTATACAAGTTGTATATGGTGGACACTGGACTGCTCGGCAGTATCCTGCTGAAAGGCATTCAGTTTCAGGTGTTGAGTGGTGATATCAGTGTCAACGAAGGTGCGCTGACGGAGAATTTTGTGGCTTGTGCCTTGTCTGCCAAAGGTATTTCACTACACTACTATGACAAGAACAGCAAGCAGGAACTCGACTTCATCATTGAGGAACAGAACAAGATTACGGTCATCGAAGTGAAGTCGGGCGAGAAATACAAGAAACATGCTTCCTTGGATGCCGCTATCAAAGACCATGCGGACAAGATTCATCGCTCTATCGTACTGAGCCGATATAATGTAAGCAAGAAAGACGGTGTGCTGTACCTGCCGCTATATATGACCATCTTTATATAAGTCTATGAGAAAAGTTCTATTAGACGCACATACCCATACTGTGGCATCGGGACATGCCTATAGTAGCCTTCAGGAAATGGCCAAGGCTGCTGCCGACATGGGATTGAAAGTGCTGGGTATCACAGAGCATGGTCCGAGTGTACCAGGTACTTGTCCGACGCTGTATTTCAAGAATATGTTCACCGTACCTCGGCAAATGTACGGCATAAGGTTGTTAATGGGCTGCGAGATCAATATCCTCGATACGAAGGGCGGTCTTGATCTGACGGATGAGCAAATAGGATGGCTTGACCTCGCCATTGCAGGCATTCACGCTGCGTGGTATCAAGGTGGCACGAAGGAGGAGAATACGGAGGGAATGATTCAAGTCATTAGAAATCCCAAGATTCATATGATCAGCCATCCAGGTGACGGTTCCTGTGAATTGGACTTCGAGCAACTGGTGTTGGCAGCGAAGGAGGCTCATACGCTGTTGGAGGTGAACAACCACTCATTGGCTCCTCAGCGCAAGAAGGCAGTAGCACGAGACAATAATCTGGAGATTCTGCGTTTGTGCAAGAAGTACGAGGTTCCTACGATTCTCGGCAGCGATGCACATATATCATTCCAGATAGCTGACTACGAACGTCTTTATCCACTGTTAGCAGAGACGGATTTCCCTGACGAACTGATTATGAACTACTGGCCAGACCGGTTCTTCGATTATCTGGGGATTCAGAGATAGAATGCGAATTTCGAGCCTTTTGCGCCGATGCCGTCGTAGTCGGCAGTAATGGGAAACTGGCAGCATAGATCGCCGATGGCATCATCATCGAGCGTGCCATTCAGTTCCAGTTCAATGGCTATACGTCGTTCGCTGTAACTGAGATTCCAGATACATTCGCCCAGAACGGCATTCACAACCGTTCTAATCTCGTCCTGTGTGCGCCATATGGAATCGTAGTCAGTCATAATGTCATAAGGCATGTCCACCAGAAACTTTAATGACTTGCCCCGTTAGCATTCTCGCCTGCTCACTTGCCAGAAACAGAATCGTTTCTGCAATATCTTCCGGCTGAATCAGTTTACCCATAGGAATGACTGGAAGAACAGACTGTTCCAAATCGGTGTCAATCCATCCCGTCTGAGTGGGACCTGGTGCAACACAATTTACGGTAATGCCGTACTTTGCCACTTCCAAGGCTATGCTGCGGGTAAGTGCTTCAAGTGTGGCCTTACTTGCTCCGTAGGCTATCTGCCCTGCAAAAACCTGTGATGCATCGGTTGAGATATTGATGATGCGTCCATAATCACCGCGATGAGTAATCATCTCCCTTGTCATCAGGATGCTTCCACGGACATTGACCGCAAACGTGTCATCAATCACATTCTGTGTAATTTTCTCAATGGTGTCGATTCCGTCCATGTCACCATCGGCTGCATTGTTGACCAGAATATCGACCCTTCCGTATCGTTCAAGGACTTTCGAATAGATTTCCTTTACGGCAGCTTCTTTGGAAATGTCACTTTCCAGAATCATATAGTCGGCATTCATTTCCTTTAGCCTGCTTTCAACATAGTCAGCATTGCCTGAGTTTGCCTCGAAATATCTGTCCGTACCGTTCTTGTCAGTCTTCGATTGGTCGAACGTCCTGTAGATTCTCTTGTATATCAAGACCACTTTTGCCCCTTCACGAGCAAAAGTAAATGCTGTCGTTGCCCCAATCCCCTGTGGGTTATTTGCTCCTGTAATCAGAGCTACTTTATCCTTAAGTCCGTAGTTAACCATATATATCTACTTTTTGTTTTATCGGATGATTATTCTCCAATAATTGTTACTACTAACTCTCTGGAGCCGCCGTAGTTGCGAAACTCACAGAAGTACACCCCTTGCCATGTGCCGAGGTTCAGACGGCCATCGGTGATGGGGATGGTAATGCTGACACCGCTCAGCGTCGATTTGGCGTGGGCTGGCATATCGTCTGCACCTTCCAGCGTATGCTCGTACTCAGGACGATTCTCAGGCACGAGGCGATTGAAGATGGTTTCCATATCGACGCGAACATCAGGGTCGCAGTTCTCGTTGATACTCAGTCCGCAGCTGGTGTGCTTCGTGAAGATGTTCACAATGCCAATCTTCGGCAGTTTCGGCAACTGGCTCACTATCTCGCTCGTCACCAAGTGGAAGCCGCGACGTTTCGGCTTCAGGGTTATTTCAATTTGCTGTACCATATCAGATTCTTATCTTAATCCGTCACCACATCCTTGAAATGCTGCTGTCCCCAGGCTATTAGATCCGTAAGCACCGGCATGAGTGAACGGCCTGTATCAGTCAGGGAATACTCTACACGAGGAGGAACCTCTGGAT
>JAEEVA010000027.1 GCA_016286995.1 Prevotella sp. | reverse complement strand
GTGTGTGTATAGGTGAAATAGAGGTAGTTGGTGAGTTCAGGATGCTCACTGGCCACAGTAGGAATGCGCTTGACACTGGGCATGATGCCACGTTCCTTGCGATGCTGACGCACCTGCAGGTTCTCTTTCTCCATATTGGTCGACTTGGTCTTTAGTACGAAGCGGGCAATCTGGAAGTCTGAGAAACCGCAGCGCTTTGCCTCTAACAATAACTCGTCGGGCAGTTCCTCGAGTTTATTATACTTCTGCAACTCATGTTTCAGGTCGACGATGTGCTTCAGACGTTCCAGGAACCAGACGTCAATCTTCGTCAGCTCCTCGATACGTTCCACGGTATAGCCTTCTTCCAGCGCCTGTGCGATAGCGAAAATACGAAGGTCGGTGGGGTTCTGAAGGGCGTCGTCCAGATTGTCGAACTTCGTGTGGTCGTTGCCCACGAAGCCGTGCATGCCCTGTCCAATCATGCGAAGACCTTTCTGAATCATCTCCTCGAACGAGCGACCAATGGACATGATTTCGCCCACAGACTTCATTGACGAACCAATCTGACGGCTGACGCCGGCAAACTTCGTCAGGTCCCAACGGGGTATCTTACAAATCATGTAGTCCAGGCTTGGAGCCACGTATGCCGAGCTGGTTGTACCCATCTCACCAATCTGGTCGAGGGTGTAACCCAAGGCAATCTTTGCTGCTACGAAGGCGAGGGGATAACCTGTTGCCTTTGAGGCCAATGCACTCGAACGGCTCAAGCGGGCATTTATCTCAATAATGCGATAGTCGTTGGTCTGTGCATTGAAGGCGAACTGGATGTTACACTCACCCACAATGTTCAGATGGCGCACGCAGCGTATTGTGATTTCCTGTAGCATCTTCACCTGCTCGTCGGTCAGCGAACATGTCGGTGCCACCACGATAGACTCACCAGTATGGATGCCCAGCGGGTCGAAATTCTCCATCGAGGCCACTGTGAAGCAATGGTCGTTGGCGTCGCGAATGCACTCAAACTCAATCTCCTTCCAACCCTTCAGCGACTCCTCAACCAGAATCTGAGGAGCAAAGGTGAAGGCCGATTCAGCCAGTTCGGTGAAGGCTTTCTCGTCAGGACAGATACCTGAACCTAAACCGCCTAGCGCGTATGCGCTGCGAATCATAATAGGAAAGCCAATCTCACGGGCTGCCTTCAGGGCATCGTCCATGTTCTCTACGGCGTGCGACACAGGTGTCTTCAGCTGAATCTCATCCAGCTTCTTCACAAACAAGTCGCGGTCTTCCGTATTCATGATGGCTTCGACACTGGTACCCAGCACCTGCACGCCATACTCTTTCAGCACACCCGTCTGGTACAGCTCAGTACCACAGTTCAGGGCCGTCTGGCCACCGAATGCCAACAGGATGCCGTCCGGACGCTCCTTCTTGATGATTTCCGTCACGAAGTGCGTTGTCACCGGCTGGAAGTACACCTTGTCGGCAATACCTTCAGACGTCTGGATCGTAGCGATGTTGGGGTTTACTAACACGGAAGAGATGCCTTCCTCGCGCAATGCTTTCAGTGCCTGGGAGCCAGAATAGTCAAACTCGCCAGCCTGTCCGATTTTCAAGGCACCAGAACCTAACACAAGTACCTTTTTCATTTTCTTGTCCATAATCGAAGCTGTGATGTTATTTGCAATCTGGGCTGCAAAGGTACGAAGAATTCGGCAAAGCGCAAAACGTTGCACGACATTTTTTCAAAATTTCCTTCATTTTAACGCCACTTCGAATAAATATACGAGTTATGACCAAAAATAACCCCCAATATAATTGTTCTATACAAAGAAAAATTCGTTTTCCTTTGGTGTTTCGCTCAATTTGCACTACCTTTGCAGATTGTTATGATATCTGTTGAAGGATTAAGTGTCGAGTTCGGCGTGAAGCCGCTGTTCACGGACGCCAGTTTCGTGGTGAATGATCGCGACCGTATAGCCTTGGTAGGCAAAAACGGTGCCGGTAAGTCGACGCTGCTGAAGATACTGTGTGGTATGCAGCAGCCGACGGCTGGTATGGTAAACATTCCGAACGAGACGACAGTAGGTTATTTGCCTCAGGTAATGAAACTGCAGGACTCAACGACGGTGCGCCAGGAGACCCAGAAGGCCTTTGCCGACGTGACCAGGCTGCAGAAGCGTGTGGCTCGGCTGGAACGTCAGATGAATGAGCGCACGGACTACGAGAGTGAGGACTATATGGCGTTGGTGGAGCGCTATACGCAGGAGCATGAACGTCTGCTGATGATGGGCGTCGAGTCGTGTGAGGCCGAGCTGGAACGAACGTTGACCGGCCTGGGTTTTGAACGTAGCGATCTGGAGCGTCCCACAAGTGAGTTCAGCGGCGGTTGGCGCATGCGTATCGAACTGGCGAAGATTCTGTTGCAGCGACCAGATGTGCTACTGTTGGACGAGCCGACGAACCATCTGGACATTGAGTCCATTCAGTGGCTGGAACAATTTTTGGTGCAGTCAGGTAGTGCCGTTGTACTGGTGAGTCACGACCGCGCGTTTATTAATAATGTGACGAACCGTACGCTGGAGATTTCATGCGGGCGGATTGTCGATTATAAGGTAAAGTACAACGAGTACGTCGTGCTCCGAAAGGAGCGTCGCGAACAGCAGATGCGGGCTTATGAGAACCAGCAGAAGGAGATTGCTGACATGAAACAGTTTATAGAACGTTTCCGCTATCAGGCAACTAAAGCCGTACAAGTGCAGCAGAAGGTGAAGCAGCTGGAGAAGATTGTACCTATCGAGGTTGACGAGGTCGACAATTCGGCCATGCACCTGAAGTTCCCGCCGTGCCTTAGAAGCGGTGACTATCCCGTCATCTGCGAAGACGTAAAGAAAGCATATGGTGAGCACTTGGTTTTTGACCACGTGAACATGACTATCAAACGTGGTGAGAAGGTGGCTTTCGTGGGTAAGAACGGTGAGGGTAAGTCGACGCTGGTGAAGTGCATCATGGACGAGATACCCTTCGAGGGACATCTGAAGATAGGTCATAACGTGCAGATAGGCTATTTTGCACAGAACCAGGCACAGTTGTTGGATGAGACGCTGACGGTGTTCCAGACTATCGACAACGTGGCACGAGGAGAAATCCGCATGCGCATCAACGCCATACTCGGCGCCTTTATGTTTGGCGGCGAGGAAAATGATAAACGTGTAAAAGTGCTTAGCGGCGGAGAACGCAGCCGACTGGCTATGATACGGTTGCTGCTCGAACCCGTGAACCTGCTGATACTCGACGAGCCGACGAACCACTTGGATATGGTGTCGAAGGACGTGCTGAAGGAGGCCATCAAGGCGTTTGACGGTACAGCTATCATTGTCAGCCACGACCGTGAATTCCTCGATGGTCTGGTCAGCAAGGTCTACGAGTTCGGTGGTGGCAAGGTCAGGGAGCATCTGGGCGGTATCTATGATTGGATAGCGAAAGAACATGAGGTTTCAGAGGTTTTGGCCGCGCCGAATACAAATCATGTGGACAAACCTCTTGATTTGCCTCCCGCTACTCCCAAAACCAACTATGCAGAACATAAGGAACAGCAAAAGCTGCTGAGACGGGCCGAGAAGGCTGTGGAACAGTCGGAAAGGAAGATCAGCGATATGGAGCAGCGGTTACGCGAACTCGACGAGTTACTGATGGTTCCCGAGAATGCCTCGGACATGACGCTTGTGACGGAGTACACGCAGACAAAACGCACCCTTGACGAGGAAGTGGAACGGTGGGAGAAACTCAGCGAAGAGCTGGACGCATTAGCCCCCTAAATTAGGGGGCGACAGGGATCTGAAGAAGAGAACAATAACCATAATATTAATTTAAACGGGGCGATGAGCGTATGTTCAGACCCCCAACCCCCTAACTTAGGGGGCTTAAAAGGACAATGAAAAAAACATTAGTAATCATGGCATTAGGAATGATGACGATGACGGCACAGGGACAACTTCGGTCGGGTATTAACATGAACGATCTCGACCAAAGTGTACGTGCCGGTGACGACTTCTATGAATATGCCTGCGGCGGATGGATCAAGGCTAATCCGCTACCTGCTGCCTATTCGCGCTACGGCAGTTTCGATCGTTTAATCGAAGACAATAGCAAACGCATCAACGACATTCTGAAGGAGTTGCAGGAGAATACCTATGAAGAAGGTACTATTGAACAGAAACTCAGCGACCTCTACAAGCTGGCGATGGACTCTGTGCGCAGGGAGAAGGATGGTCTGGCACCCGTTATGCCGCTCATCAAGCGTCTGGAGGCTGCTAAGACCAAGGAACAGCTCTTTGCTATCCAGCTGGAGCAGATGCCCTATGGCGAATCGGAGCTGTTCAGCGCTTACATAGGTGCTGACGACAAGAATGCGACGGAGAACATCCTGAACATCTACCAGAGCGGACTGACCCTGGGGCAGAAAGACTACTATGTGGAGAACGACGAAGCCACGACGAAAATTCGTGAGGCTTACAAGCAGCACATCGTACGTATGTTTCAGCTGTTCGGCTTCAAGAAGACTGCTGCCGAGAAGAAGATGAAGAACATACTGAAAGTGGAAACTGCGCTGGCCAAAGCTTCGAAGTCGCGCACCGAGTTGCGTGACCAGCAGGCCAACTATAACAAGATGACCCTACAGGAGTTTGATACCAAGTATCCGCATCTGCAGCTGGAGCGTCAGATGAACGCCAAAGGCATCAAAAGCCAGTACATTCAGAAGATGATTGTCGGACAGCCTGCATTCATGGATGCTGCCGACAAGCTGTTTGCCACGATGAAGGCTGACGAGTACCGCGATGTGATGGAGTGGGGCGTAATAGACGGTACGACGGGCTATCTGAACGATGCCGTGCGTGCCGCCAACTTCGACTTCTATGGCAAGGCGTTCTCAGGACGTAAGGAAGACCACCCGCTGTGGCGCCGTTCGACCAATCAGGTACAGGGCGTAATGGGCGAAGCTTTGGGTAGAATCTATGTCGGAAAATATTTTCCCGCTTCGTCGAAGGAACGCATGAAGACCCTCGTGGAGAACCTGCGCATAGCCCTTGGTGAACGTATTGCCGCTCAGGACTGGATGGACGACTCGACGAAGGTGAATGCCCTGTTGAAGCTGAATACGTTCTATGTAAAGATTGGCTATCCAGACAAGTGGACGGATATCTCAGACCTGAAGATTGATGCAAAAAAATCTTACTATGAGAATATGCGTGAGTGCAGTCGGTTCTGGAATGCTTGGCGCATCAGTCATACGGCTGGTAAACCTGTCGATAAAGACGACTGGCATATGACCCCACAGACCGTGAATGCCTACTATAACCCTTCCACGAATGAAATCTGCTTCCCTGCTGGTATTCTGCAGGTTCCGTTCTTTGATCCAACTGCTGACGATGCCTTTAACTATGGTGCCATAGGTGTGGTTATAGGACACGAGATGACACACGGATTCGACGATCAGGGCCGTCAGTTTGACAAGGATGGAAATATGCACGACTGGTGGACTGAAGGCGATACAAAAAACTTTACAGAACGTACCGATAAGTACGCCGACTTTTTCTCGGCTATCAAGGTGTTACCTGACTTGAATGCCAACGGTCGACTGACGCTGGGTGAGAACCTGGCTGACCACGGTGGCCTGCAGGTTGCATTCACAGCCTATAAGAATGCAACCAAGCATCAGTCGCTGCCCGTCATTGACGGACTGACTGCCGACCAGCGCTTCTTCGTGGCCTATGCTGGTGTATGGGCTTGTAATATAACCGAGGCTGAAATCCGTAACCGTACTAAAAGCGACCCCCATTCGCTGGGTCGTTGGAGAGTGAACGGCGCTTTGCCTCACATCGATGCTTGGTATGATGCCTTTGGTGTGAAAGAAGGCGATAAAATGTACCTTCCCAAGGCTGAACGCCTGCCTCTTTGGTGACTTTTCCCGTTAAAATATAAAAAAATGCCGTCGTAAATATAAATTTACGGCGGTTTTTTTTGTGTCTTAATTTTTTTTTACTATCTTTGCATGACTAAATTACTTCTCGTATAAAATATGTTAAACGATAACCCCTTAAATACTGAACGCACCATGCGTCCTCAGGAACTGAAAAAAGAACGGGTACTACAACGCGAAGACCAGCCGACGGCCGCTGCTCAGCAACAACTGCAGCAACAGCAAATGGCTGGTGGAAAGATATGTCCGTTCTGTGGTGCAACGAACGATGCGGAAGCGCTTTTTTGTGCACAATGTGGTCAACCCATCAGTAAGACAGCATGTCCGCATTGTGGAGCCGAGATAGACCCTGATGCAGATTTCTGCGAAGTGTGCCACCATTACATTAAGAAAGATGTTTGCTCCTTCTGCGGTGCACATCTGTCTGGTAATGAGGCTTATTGCCCTGAATGCGGCAGTCCGCGTGGCGGACTAGTTTGCCCTACCTGTCATTCGTTAAATGATTTTGCTTTCTGCAAGAAATGTGGCACAGCGCTGACTGAAGAGGCCCGACAGATGGTGAAGCAGCTGCAGAGAAATCCCGACTATCAGGAGCTGATGGACATCGTACAGGACTTTGCTAAGCTGGAGAATGCCCTTCCATACAATTCTGAGCGCGACATTGTGCGTGAACAACAGAATATAAAGCTGCGTGAACGGGTGTTGACGCTGTTGGCCAAGGATGCGGGCGTGGAGGACCCGGTCATTCCGCGGCCGGAGTCAAAGCGCATGACCAAGGAGGAACTGGAGGAGCAGAAGACAGTGAAGATACAGATGTTGTCGGCTATTCTTGACAAACTGGCTGTTCCTGCCGGTCCGTCACCAGTCAAGGCGCGTAACTATGCGATGGCTAGCAAGCCCGTCGGTGTAAGGCTTGGATGGGTATGTAACTACAAACACGCCATGCATAGCAGCCCGTGTGGTTGTGCCAAGCCGCAGATGGGTGGCAAGTGGGTTGTGTTAGGTAAGAATCAAAATGCAGAAATTAAAGATGATAAGTAGTCATGGATGAATCATTGAAAACCCAACGTCCTACAACAGATACAAGCAGAACAATGCGCGTCGCAGACATGCCGAAAACGGGCACAACAGGTGACGCAACCATACGCCCGAGCGGCTCGGTGGCTTCGTCGAAGAATGCCCAGGGTGGCGATGTGGAGTTTCTCCTGAAAGGAAGGACGTACCACAGCGTGAGATGTCTGAGCGACAATTCTGGCGAGGCACAGGTGTTCCTGGTGAATGGCGATGAAGGCGAGAGGGTGCTGAAGGTATATTACCCGAACTTTTCCATCAAGAAAACGTTGTTGCGCATCATCCAGAATTCCAATATGGAGATGATTGTCCGTATTGATGACTATGGTAAAACGTACGTCGACGGAAAGAACCGTGACTATGAGCTGATGGAGTATCTGCAGGGGGGTACGCTGAACCGCTATGATTTGGACGGCGACTTCAATCAATTCCGCAGGATAGCCCTTCAGGCTGCTGCCGCGCTTGCCTTCTGTCACAATAACAACATCATACACAAGGACATCAAACCGAGCAATTTCTTCTTCCGCGATGCTGACCACCGTGAGTTAGTGCTGGGAGACTTCGGTATCTCCAGCGTATTAGAAGGTGACGAACGCCTGCACCGTACGACACAGGCCAGGACGCCGGTCTATGCTGCTCCGGAAATGTATAATGACGTCATCGACGGTGAGGTGGAGATAACGCCTGCCGTAGACTTCTATTCATTGGGTATCACGCTGATGACGCTTTGGCTAGGAGAGAATCCGCTGAGTCAGAACGAGCGCGTCATGATGCGCAAGAAGAATGAAGGACGTTTGCCGCGAATCAATGAATTGCCCGACAGGGTGAAGATGATTGTTCAGGGACTGACGGCGGTGAATCCGCAGACTCGTTGGGGCTATGATGAAGTGGAGAGGTGGTTCCAAGGTGAGGATGTCAACATCGACCTGTCGTCGCCCATCCTGAAGTATCGCAGCTTTGTGGTCGACCCGGAACGTAACCTGGTGGCAGACAACGTACACGAACTCATACCGCTACTTATTGACAATGAACGGTTGGCCATCAATTATCTTTATAACGGCAGAATAGCCGGATGGCTCGAACAGTGTGGTAATGTCAAGCTCAGCTCGGTGGTCAAGGATATTGTGGTCAACCGCTATCCCGTAGACCAGAGAGCCGGCCTGATGGCTGCCGTCTACGTGATGGAGCCTACCTATCCATATAAGGATGTGCGAGGCAACCTGTGCGATGACGTCCACAGTGCCGCCATCTCGGTACTGAGCTATCAGGATGAATACAAGCTGGCATTGAGGAACCCGAACGACTTCCTGTTTCTTTATTTGGAATCACACTCGAAAGCAGACATCAAACGCCTGCGCCAGTATTTCTCACCGGAAAAGAAACAGGATGAGCGGCTGTCCATACTCAAACTGGTCTATGAGATAGACCCTGAGATACCTTTCTTGGCCAAATATCCCTCACAGACCCTTCAGGATATTGTCCATTCTTTCGGCTATGAAGAATGCTCGGACGATGAATGGCTGAGTCTGAGTGACGGACGCCTGTTGTCGTGGATGTATAGTCATGAGGATCACATGGCCTGTGAGTCGCTCCGCATCCTGACATCAGGACAGCAGCCGTCACGTTCGTTAGGTTATAAAGTGCTGTACAATATAGACAGGGAGGCAGCCTTCGACTTGCGTGAGGCAGACAGCCCGTACAGAGTAGGAGAGTTCCTGGCTACTCAGCTCAAGGATTGGCAGAATTTGGATGATAAGGCCTATTCGGAAAAAGCTGCAGACTATATGGACCAGAACGGTCGCTTCTTCTATTTCGCACAGATGCACGGATGGTTTGAGCAGATCAGTCAAGCCAGGGCATGCTTCGACCTGAAAAGTGAAGAGAACAAGGAACGCTTGGGAGCCTACGACCAGCGTACAGCATTGTATCGCTTCTGTCGTATCCTTGGTGCCACACCGTCGTATGTGCTGGAGGATGGCCAGGAACTGAAGAATGGACTTGACTTTGACAGGCAGACCAACCGACCGCAGCTGATTGCTGCCATGAGAAACGGTTCCCTGAGCCAGTGGATGGCTGTATTCTATCATGAAGACCCCAATCAGGACTTCAGCAAAGACTACAGCTACGAGCGAAAACTGGAGGAATGGATCCTGAACTTGGGAGAGATAGACCAGAATCAGAAATACTATCAGCGTTATGGCAATGCCAAGGAGGAGACGGCTCAAAAGTATAAAGAGGTACGCATGGGATACCATCGTGCCATGACGAAAGAACGTCGCTGGAGAGTCATATACTATTCGCTATGTGCCCTATGGATTGTCGCGCTGCTCATTTTCGGCATTTCAGGGCGTGATTACTTGTTCCGTCATTCCTTCATAACCATCGGATTGCCTGTGGGTGGTATCACGGCAGTCATCGTAGGACTGAGGGCCTACTTCAAGGGATTCGGATTTGTCCTGTCATGTCTGTGGGGACTTCTGGGATTGCTGACGTCGTGGATTCCCATTAGTGTACTCAGGTTTGTCGACGGCACATGGCCTTCACTATTTGTTCCGGCAGCCGTGGTCCTTACATTAATATATATGGCCGTCTGCCATGTGACAGACTACAGAGCTGATGCCAAGGGTGACAACGAACTGATAAACGAGGTGATGGAGGACGACATCAAGTCGACGCTACTGGAACCGCTGTACTACACCTTCAAGCAGCGCACCTTCAAGTTCAAGGGGTCGAAATTCGGTATGCTGGATGATGTGACGAACCAGATTCGCTCGTTGAGTGGAGAATCGGTACTGCACTATATCCTGTGGAGTACTATGGTAGCCGTATTACTGTTTGAGATGCTGTTCTTCAGTCCCAAACTGTTGAATTACAAGAATCCGGATCTGGATAATTTACGTGTGACTCCGACTGATGTCATCAATCAATTACAAAAGGACGTAGAGTAATATGATATGTAATAATTGTCATAAGGAAAACCGCTCAATAGCCAAGTTCTGCCGCTGGTGCGGACAACCGCTGGTATCCCAGAATGTGTTAGACCGCATGGTGGGACTTGACGAGGTGAAGCAGCAATTGAAAACCGTTGTAGACACCTATACCTATCTGCATTCCCGCAAGGACATCATGAATGTGCGTCTGAGCGTCAATGCCATTATCATTGGTGAGACAGGTACCGGTAAGACAGCTCTTGCCGAGGTGATACGCGACTACTTCTACCAGCATAAGATTATTGAGAAGCCCAAGCTGACGATGGTCGATGCTGTGGATTACCAACGCTTTGTTGACAAGTGGGACGACAATGTCAAGAAGGCTCGTGGCGGCATTTTGTTCTTTGACAATGTACAGAAGCTGTTGCCAGACCGATATTCGAACCAGGTGAATCCGCTCGACAAGTTGTTTGTAGAGATGGACAAGTGGGATGAGAATCCCATCGTCATGATTGCCGGTCTGCCTAAAGGTCTTGACGACTTCCTGACGGCCAATCCTGCAGCACAGAACCGATTCAAATATACGTTTAAGCTGCCCACACCGGGCTATCAGGAACTTTGTGATATCTGCAAGCAGGAGCTGCGTACCAAGTATGGCATATCTGCCTATAGTCCAAATGCCGAACATAAATTGTTGCGGTTCTTCCAATATCAGGTGAAGATTAAGGATGACACGTTCGGCTATGCTCATGTGGCTATCAAAACGGCTGAGGACATCTTTACTTCGTTTATCAGCAGAGGTGCTGAGGCTGTCATGGTAGAAGAACAGGATATCAGGGGCTACGTACCCGAAGAGCGCACATTAGAGGATATCCTTAGCGACCTCAATCACTATATCGGCATGGACGAAGTGAAGAAGGCCGTCCGCGAGATTGCTTATTCCGTACATAACAGCGTACAGCGTGCCCAGCGAGGATTGGGTGAGCAGGAGAAGGCCGGTATACATATCGTGCTGACGGGTAATCCTGGAACAGGTAAGACCACCATTGCCCGCAAATTGGGTGAGATATTGGAATCTATTGGTTATTTGGATAGCGGACATGTGGTTGAGGTAGATCGTTCTAAGATGGTCAGTCCCTATCAGGGCGAGACACCAAAGGTCGTAGACCGCCTTTGCGACAAGGCCATGGGCGGCATCCTCTTTGTTGACGAGGCCTATACACTGGCACCGTTGAGCCAGAGCGGCGAACGCGACAATCAGGGAGCACAAGCTTTGGAACAGCTGATGAAACGTATGGAGGACGACCGCGGTAAGTTTGTGGTGATTGCTGCCGGCTATCGTCAGGAAATGGATAATCTGTTCCGTATCAATGTTGGCTTCCGTAGCCGTTTCAGCTATTTCCTCAATATCGAAGACTACAATCCTGATCAGCTGTTCCAGATCATGCAGGTCTTTGCCAAGGAGAAGAAGTACGAGTTTACGAAGGATGCCGGGGAACTGACATTGAAGATGATTACCGAGCTGTATAATTCACGTGATAAGGATTTTGCCAATGGACGTACTATGCGTCAGCTGTTCGACAAAATATGTTCACGCCAGGCAGAGCGCCTACAGAAGGGTAACATCTCGACAATGACAAACGAGGAACTGATGACCATCGATGTGGCTGACATACCTTATGAGGCACCCAAAGCCGTTGACTATAAGGACTGTCTGTCCAAACTCGACGGACTGGTGGGACTGGCAGGTGTCAAGAAGGAAATCAGTAATCTGGCCGCTTTCCTCAACCTGCAGATTCGTCGTGGCGAGACAAATACGTTCCAAGGCAAGCACTATGTGTTCACAGGTAATCCTGGTACGGGTAAGACTACTGTAGCCCGCATTATGGCCGACGTATTCCGCACGCTGGGTATCTTGTCCCGAGGACAGCTGATAGAGGCTGACCGTAGCAAGCTCGTTGCTGGCTTCTCTGGGCAGACGGCCATCAAGACTAATCAGCTCATTGATTCGGCAATGGGTGGTGTGCTTTTCATTGATGAGGCTTACACGTTGAAGTCGAATGACCAGGACAGTTTTGGTTCGGAGGCTATTGACACACTGTTGAAACGTTTGGAAGATGATCGTGGCAAGTTCATCTGTATCGTAGCCGGCTATACCGACCAGATGCACGACTTTATCGATACCAACCCAGGCTTGAAGAGCCGCTTCACCCAAACGATTCATTTCGATGACTATACGCCCGACGAACTCACTGAGATATTCATCAATCTGGCCAAGGGTAAGAACTTCACAGTTGACGAGGAGACGCAGGGTGCCATTCACCGACAGTTCGAACAGCTCTATCTGCGTCGCGACAAGAACTTCGGTAATGCCCGCGAGGCCCGTCGCATCTTCGATCAGGCTGTTGAGAAACAGAGCCAGCGTCTCGTGAGTATGATGGGCAATCCTGATTTCAAGGACGAGGATATGTACCGCATCACCAGTGCTGACCTGCCAATGGCTCAAAGCGAGCAGGCACGTCCTCTGGATGAGGTACTCAACGAACTCGACGATTTCATCGGTATGCGTTCCGTTAAGAACATGATACGCCGTCTGGCAGTACAGAGCATGTTTATGAAACAGCGTGCCGCTATGGGTGCCGGTAAGGTACAGCAAATGTCGATGAACTTCATCCTGACAGGTAATCCTGGAACAGGTAAGACGTCAATAGCTCGTAAGATGGGTGAAATCCTTCAGGCTATGGAGATTCTTCCTACCAGCCGTGTCATAGAGTCCAGCCGTGCTACATTGGTTGGCAAGTATATGGGTGAAACGCCGAAGATTGTCAACAACATGTGTGACAAGGCGATGGGTGGCATCCTGTTCATCGATGAGGCCTATACGTTGTCGGCTGATAATGACCAATACGGTAAGGAGGCCATTGATACATTGATGAAGCGTATGGAAGACGACCGTGGTAAGTTTGTGGTCATTGCTGCCGGATACAGGGATGAGATGGAGACATTCCTTGCCGTCAATCCTGGATTGGCCAGCCGTTTCTCACACAAGATGCACATCGACGACTATAATGAAGACGAGTTGTTGGCAATCTACAAGAAGATGGCTTCGAAGGACAGCTATCGTCTGTCGCCGGAGGCAGAATTCAAACTCATGGATGTCATCTGCCGTATGGTGGTCAGCAAGAAGAACTCCTTTGGCAATGCCCGGGAAATGCGTAACATGCTCGACCAGACCATTCAGCAACTCTCGATGCGAGTCAGTCAGATGGATGCCTCTATGATTACTCCCGAGACTTATCAGTTGATTATGCCAGAAGATATTAAAGATACGATATGATTATTTGCCCAAGTTGTAAAGAAGAGATAGAAGACGACTCTCACTTTTGTGATCAGTGTGGTCAGGAACTGGTCTACTGCAGTAGTTGCGGACGTGCCGGCATGGGACGGCGTTGTACCTATTGCGGTGGACTGATGATTAGTGTTGACGAAATGATGGAACAGCGTAAAGGACCACAAAAGTCACAGGATGACAGTCCAAGTCTCTTGACCTATGGAACGAATGCCTCCAAACGTGCTGATGCCCAGAGTCCCATGGCAAGTCCTGGTGGCTTGCCCACGCTGACACTCTATAATCCCAGCCTTGACATCCGTATGATTGGTGTCAACGGTGCTATCATTGGTCGCCGACAAGGACCATATACTCAATTGTTTGAGGGTAATATGTTCATCTCCGGTGTTCATGCCCAGCTGATTTACAAGCCTGATACAGGTTGGAACATCATTGACAAGCATTCATCGAACGGTACGAAACTCAATCAACGTGACTTGTTACCAGACATTCCAATGTCTATCAAGAGTGGCGACATTGTTACTCTGGCGAACATCAATCTGCAGGTCACTATCAATTAGCCTTATATTATATAATAAGGTATAAAGGAAACAATGAGTAAAATTAATATATCGGCAGCAAGTCATGTGGGATGCGTCAGGCTCAATAATGAGGACATGATTCTGGTGCATGATTGCTTTATACGTAATGATGCCTGTGAAAAGGCCTTTACGACAGACAGCGTCGACCGTTTCGTGATAGCATTAGCTGATGGAATGGGAGGACATAATGCCGGTGAGGTAGCAAGCTCAGACGTCTTGGAGAATCTGAAATTTTACATCAGCGACCTTCCATGTAATCTGACTTTTGCAGAACTCAAAGAAACCATGACAGACTGGCTTGCCTCCGTCAACAATGCATTAGAGTCAAAGGGACATGTCAACCCTGAGATGGCTAATATGGGGACTACTCTGGTTGGCATCATCTATTACAATAAGAAATATTACTGGATTAACTGTGGTGACAGCCGTCTCTATCGTTTCCGTGATGGCAGGCTCAAGCAACTCACAGTTGACCACTCACTGAATACTCTGAAGGGAGAAGCACGCCATTCGAACATTCTTACTAATTGCATTGGCGGCGGTGATGCGTTTTCGTATATCGATTTGTTTGATTTTGCGGCTGATGTCTTTTCAGGTGATGTCTATATGCTGTGTTCCGACGGTCTGAACGACATGGTTGCCGATGAAGACATAGAACGCCTGATGGCCCACAATGCCAATGCCAGTGAATTGTGTGAAGCTGCCATCAGTGCCGGCGGTTTCGACAATGTGTCAGTATGTATGATTAAAGTAGAAGATTCCAATGCCTCTTAGATTACCAGATAAGTTACCGGCCATTGAGCTGCTGAAGAAGGAGAATATCTTTGTGATGGACGATTCGCGTGCTCACATGCAGGATATTCGTCCGTTGCGTATTGCCATTCTCAACTTGATGCCGTTGAAGATTACCACAGAGACAGATCTTGTCCGATTGCTGTCGAATACACCGCTTCAGATGGAGATTCACTTTATGAAGCTGAAAAGCCATACGCCGAAGAACACCCCCATCGAACACATGATGATGTTCTATCGTGATTTCGAAGAGATGAAGCTCGAGAAGTATGACGGCATGATTATTACGGGAGCTCCTGTCGAACAGCTCGACTTTGAGGAGGTCACCTACTGGCCGGAAATGAAGCAGATTTTTGAATGGGCCAGGACGCATGTCACTAGTACGCTGTATATCTGTTGGGCCGCTCAGGCCGGACTCTATTATTACTATGGCATTCCGAAATATCCGCTGCCGAAGAAGATGTTTGGTGTGTTTCCGCAGCAGCCTCTAGAACCCATGCTGCCAATCTTCCGAGGCTTTGACGATGTGTTCCAAATGCCTCATAGCCGTCATACGGAGGTGCATCGCGACGACATTCTGAAGTGTCCTGACTTGCAGCTGATAGCTGAATCGCCGGAGTGTGGCGTGTCTATGGTGATGGCACGTGGAGGTCGTGAGTTCTTTATCACGGGTCATCTGGAGTATGCCCCCAACACACTCGATAACGAGTACAAGCGTGACAAGGATGTGCGCGATGATGTTGACCTGCCCTGTAACTATTATCGGGGCGACAATCCGGACAAGGGACCTGTCTGTACTTGGCGTGCCCATGCCAACTTGTTATATTCCAATTGGATTAACTATTACGTCTATCAGGAAACTCCATACGATATCAACGAGATTAAGTAGTTAAGACGGATGACACAACTTGAACTGTTGGCTCCCGCCAAGAATCTGGAGTGCGGCATAGCTGCCGTTGATCATGGGGCTGATGCTGTTTACATTGGAGCACCGCGCTTTGGTGCACGTGCTGCGGTGGGGAATAGTGTCGATGACATCCGTCAGTTGTGCCAGTATGCCCATCCTTTTGGCGTAAAGGTCTATGTGACAGTCAATACTGTTATTTATGATGTTGAACTCGAAGCAACCCAACAGCTCATTCAGCAGCTTTACGATGTGGGTGTCGACGCCATTCTCGTACAAGATATGGGCATCTTGCAGATGCCTCTGCCGCCTATTGCTCTTCATGCTTCTACGCAGACAGACAATCGTACTGCTGAGAAGGTACGTTGGCTGCATGATATCGGATTCAGCAGGGTGGTACTTGCTCGTGAGTTATCTGTTGACGAGATAGCAGAGATTCATCGTCAGGTACCTGATGTTGAACTGGAAGTCTTTGTGCATGGCGCATTATGTGTCAGCTATAGTGGCTTGTGTTATGCCTCACAGTATTGCTTCAAACGCTCTGCCAATCGTGGCGAGTGTGCCCAGTTCTGCCGTATGAAGTTTGATCTGCTTGATGCCAATGGCCGTGAACTGGAACACCAGCGCCATCTGTTATCATTAAAAGACATGAATCGTCTTAACCAGTTGGACCAGCTGATAGAGGCTGGTGCCACGTCGTTCAAGATAGAAGGGCGACTGAAGGATGCCGGCTATGTCAAGAATGTCGTGACAGCGTATAGCCAGCAATTGAATGCCATTATTGCCCGAAATTCTGAGAAATACCAAAGAGCGTCAAGGGGGGATGTTCGCTATTCTTTTACGCCGAATCTGAAGAAGACTTTCAACAGGGGTTTTACAACATATTTCCTGAATGGCCGTCAACCTGACATTGCTTCGCCTGACACCCCGAAGGCGATGGGAGAGTATGTGGGAAAGGTTAAGGAGATACGCCGCGACTCATTGAATGTTGCTGGTACGGCGGCTTTTGCCAATGGCGACGGCCTGTGCTTTATCAACGATGATCGTGAATTGGAAGGCTTCCGCGTCAACCGCGTAGAAGGCAACCGCCTCTTTCCGCATCAGATGCCACACCATCTGCGTCCGGGAATGGCACTCTACCGCAACAATGATATGGAGTTTGAACGTCAGCTGAGCCGACAGAGTGCAGAGCGTAAGATACCTCTTGTCCTGAAACTCAGTCCTACTGCTGACGGTTTCAGCCTTAGCAGTAATGATGTGACGGCGTGTGTTGCCTGTGAACATCAGCTGGCTGATAAGCCACAACGCGAAAACATTGTCCGGCAGTTGTCTAAGTTAGGCGGCACACCATACGAATGTAGTAGGGTAGAGATGGCTGCTGACTTCAACTATTTCATCCCCAGCAGTCTCTTGGCTGAACTACGACGCCAGTTAGTCACGAAGCTGATGACCGAGTCCGACGAGGATAAAGGTCGACGGGCTCGACCTACGTACCTCGACGGTGCCGACCAACGTACCTCGACGATACCGACCCACGTACCTCGTTACCCAGAACCCTATATGTATAACATCGCCAACCGTTTGTCACGGCAGTTTTATGGTGTACGGGATGTGTCTGCTTATGAATTGAAGGGTGGTCATGGCCCTCTCATGCAATGCCGCCATTGTCTGCGTTATGCCTTAGGCCGTTGTGTACGTCATGGCGGTGTAAAGCCCGACTGGTCCGAGCCCCTCATGTTGCGTCTGGGAGACGGACGGCTATTCCGTCTTGAATTCGATTGTAAACATTGTCAGATGAACGTCTATGCGGAGAGTTAGCTGTTACCTGCTTTTACTGCTGCTGACGTTGACATCTTGTTACAATCATGGTCAGCAGACTCCTGATGCCTGGGATTTGACCAAGCAGCAGATAGATTCTATATCTTTCTCTACCACACATCACTATACGCAGAATTATAATTTTGTGGTCAATGCTTCCAGCCTGCCACTGGCCGACGCCATTGGTGATATGGCTTTTGATACCATGTATGTGACGAAGGGTGAGCGGATTGTGGTAGCAGAGATAAAGACTGTTCCTAATGATACAATCGACTCGATATGGGTGAAGGTGGCCCGTGACCAGATTACCCAAGGATGGATTCATGAGAGTGAATTGCTGCAGGGTGTCTCACCCGATGATCCGATATCGCAGTTCATTGATGTGTTTTCCAACACCCACCTGCTCATCTTCCTGGCCTTGCTTGTCGTTGTTGGCAGCTTCTATGCCATGCGTCGCCTGCTTCGTCGGCGGGCATATATTGTCCACTTCAACGATATCGACTCCATCTATCCCACATTGCTTTGTCTGCTGTTGTCGGCTTCTGCCACACTGTATGCTGGCATTCAGATGTTTGGTGCAGAGTCGTGGCGGCATTTCTACTACCATCCCTCATTGAATCCTTTTGCCCTGCCGTTCCATCTGGGACTCTTTGTAGCCTCTGTCTGGGCCGTCATCATTGTCGGAGTCGCCGTTGTCGACGATATATTGCGTCATCTGTCCGGTGCCGATGCCATTCTCTATATGGCCGGCTTGGCTGCCGTGTGTGCTGTTGACTATGTGCTATTCAGCATTTCCACGCTGTATTACATTGGTTACCCCTTGCTTGTTGTCTATGTGGTTCTTGCCCTGCGTGTGTTCTTCCAGCGTGCCCACCATCCGTTCAGTTGTGGACATTGTGGGCGTCCAATACGTCAGAAAGGCAGGTGTCCACATTGTGGAACAGAGAATGTGTGAACGTAAACGTTTCAGCAATGTTTTAACCATTATTTTGGTAATTCCTTTGGCAGTTCGGAAATTTTAGCGTATCTTTGTAGCGAAATACTCAAACATCTTTTAATACAATACTAAAACAAATGGCAAAAATTGTAACATTAGGCGAGATTATGCTTCGCCTGTCGCCCATGGGCAACGACCGTTTCATTCAGAGTGAGTCATTCCGCATCATCCCTGGTGGTGGTGAGGCAAACGTAGCCGTCAGCGTGGCTAACTATGGTCACGAGGCTTACTTCGTTTCAAAGCTGCCCAAGCACGAGATTGGTCAGATTGCAGTAAACGCATTGCGCCGCTATGGTGTCAACACGCAGTTCATCGCCCGTGGTGGTGACCGTGTTGGTCTTTACTATGCAGAGACCGGTGCTTCGATGCGTCCTTCAAAGGTTATCTACGACCGTGCTCACAGTTCTATCGCTGAAGCCGATCCCAAGGACTTCGACTTCGATGCTATTATGGAGGGAGCTGCTTGGTTCCACTGGAGTGGTATCACACCCGCTATCTCTGACAAGGCTGCCGAATTGACCAAGCTCGCTTGTGAGGCTGCTAAGCGTCATGGTGTCACCGTATCGGTTGACCTTAACTTCCGCAAGAAGCTGTGGACCAGCGAGAAGGCTATCTCCATCATGCGTCCCTTGATGAAGTATGTCGATGTATGTATCGGTAACGAAGAGGATGCAGAGCTCTGCCTGGGCTTCAAGCCCGATGCTGATGTCGAGGGTGGCCAGACCGATGCCAGCGGCTACGAGGGCATCTTCAAGCAGATGATGAAGGAGTTTGGCTTCAAGTATGTCGTTTCTACCCTGCGTGAGAGCTTCTCTGCTACGTTCAATGGTTGGAAGGCTCTTATCTACGATGGCAAGGAGTTCTATCAGTCAAAGCGTTACGAAATCAATCCTATCATCGACCGCGTAGGTGGTGGTGACTCGTTCTCTGGTGGTCTGATTCATGGTCTGCTGACCAAGCCGACCCAGGGCGAGGCTCTTGAGTTTGCTGTTGCTGCTTCTGCTCTGAAGCACACGATTAACGGTGACTTCAACCTGGTAGGTGTTGACGAGGTTGAGTCTCTCGCTGGTGGTAATGCTAACGGCCGTGTACAGAGGTAATATTAATTGAGAATTGAGAATTGACAATTGACAATTATTGTTGACAATGAAACAGTTTGAATATAAGGTTGTTACGCGTCTCGTCGGTGTTGAGAAGAAACTCAACGAGATGGGGTTTGAAGGCTGGGAACTGGTTTCCGCTGAGTGTGGTACATATATTTTCAAACGTGAATACAAAGAGTAATTATGGCAAAGTTTGATAAGATAGCCGTCTTGAAGAAGATTGGCGAGACAGGTATGGTGCCTGTCTTCTATCACAAGGATTTGGAAGTCTGCAAGAATGTCGTCAAGGCTTGCTACGAGGGTGGCGTTCGTGCCTTTGAGTTTACCAACCGCGGTGACTTCGCTCATGAGATTTTCGGTGAGCTGGTGAAGTGGGCCGACAAGGAGTGTCCCGAATTGGCACTGGGTATCGGCTCTGTTGTCGACGCTCCCACAGCAGGACTCTACCTGCAGCTGGGTGCCAACTTCGTGGTTGGTCCGCTGTTCAACCCTGAGATTGCTCCTGTCTGCAATCGCCGTCTGGTGCCTTACTGTCCAGGCTGCATGACCGTCAGCGAGATTGGCAAGGCTCAGGAGTTGGGATGCGACCTGACAAAGGTATTCCCCGGTGACGTCGTAGGTCCGAACATGGTGAAGGGTCTGAAGGCTCCGATGCCTTGGTCGAAGATCATGGTGACTGGCGGTGTTGCTCCCGAGGAGGAGAACCTGAAGTCATGGTTCAAGGCTGGCGTATTCTGCGTGGGCATGGGCTCTAAGCTGTTCCCCAGCGACAAGGTAAAGGCTGGCGACTGGCAGTATGTAACCGACAAGTGCAAGGAGGCACTCGGTTATGTGGCTAAGGCTCGCGCTTAACCTCTCGTTGCTATTACTTATCTCAGCTTGTTCACCGTCCGACAAGGCAGCGGTGGACAAGCTGAATTCACTTTCCTATGCCTTTCACTACCGTGACATCGACTCTACTGAAGTCTATGCACGCCGTGCTTTAGCGTTATCAACCCATTATGATGACGGTCGGGCAGAAGCACTCAATAACTTGGCGTTCGTCTCAATGGTACGTATGGAGTACGACGAGATGGAACGTCAGCTCAACGAAGCTATATCGCTGACAGACAATCAGGTAGAACTGTTCGTTTCAGAAGTACAGCAGATGCGTCTTTGCCAGCGTCGCTCTGAAAACCGTGCCTTCTACGAACACCGTGAACGTGCCGTCAATCATCAGAAGCGCATCAACGAAGAGCGTCATTTGCTTTCTCCCCGTTTACAACAACGCATGCTGTATGCTGAGTCAGAATTGGCTATTGTCAGTTCCACTTATTACTATTATGTCGGTCTGGAGCGTCAGTCTATCGAGGCTTTGATGGAAGTCAACCTCGACGAGGTTCGTCATGATACAGCCCAATATCTGAACTATTTGTATAATGTCGGGGCAGGAGGCATCATCACGGAAGGCAATGCCGACGAGATCTATCAGGAGGAGATGGACTTCCTCAGCCGTTGTCTGACCATATCCCACCGTTTCCATTATCCCTATTTCGAAGCCAATGCCAAGGAGGCCTTGGCCGAACACGACAACGACCTTCAGTTAGCCGAAGAGGCTTTGGAGGGATTCCGCAACTATGGCGACGTGTATCAGATTGCCGGTGCCTATCGTACGCTGGCTTCCTGTTACCATGCCCTTGGCGATGACATTCTTGCCCTTGAGAATCTGCACATGGCGCTGTCCGACAGTGCCATCAATCAGGCTCCCGACTTGGTGGCCAGTATCCGCGAACAGCTTAGTGTGGCTTATTCAGCCGTCAACGACAAAGCTGAGAGCGACCACAACCGCAACATCTATATCGACCTGCAGGAGCAGACCCGTCAGGACCGTGAGCTCGAAGCCCGTGCCGGCATCTTGGATGCTTCTTCCAAGCAGCTCAACTGGATGATTCTGGCGGTGATTGGCGCTATCGTTCTGCTACTGTTCCTGCTTTGGCTGTTTAACTATCTCAATCGGAAGAGTAAGAATGACCACCAGTTGGACGACGTTCTGGAATTAAAGGCCGATGAGCTCCGTGTCCGTCGTCTCAGTTTAGAGAAATCCGAGCGTCGCAATCTGGAACAGCGTGCCAAGGTGTCGCTGGTGATCAGCATTCTGCCCCTTATTGACCGTATTCGGCATGAGGTGAAGAAGCTAGAGCCTCTAGAAAATCTAGAGTCTCTAGAAAATCTAGAAAATCTAGAAACTCTAGACAATCTAGAGAGCCTGGACTACGTTCGCGAGCTGACCGACAACATCAACGAACAAAACAATCTGCTGACCAAGTGGATTCAGTTGCGACAGGGTGAGCTTAGCCTGCACATTGAGAGTTTCCCATTGCAGCCCCTGTTCGACATTGTTGCCCGTGGGCGTACGGGGTTTGACATGAAGGGTGTTACGCTCAATGTCGAGCCTACCGACGCCACCGTCAAGGCCGACCGTGTGCTGACTCTTTTCATGCTGAACACGCTGGCCGACAATGCCCGTAAGTTTACTGACCGCGGCGGCTCAGTTACCGTTTCTGCCAATACCTCGAACGACTATGTCGAGTTGTCGGTGGCCGATACCGGCTGTGGCATGCCCCCAGAGCAGCAAGCCCATGTCTTCGACCATAAGGTGGTTGGCGGTCATGGCTTCGGCCTGATGAACTGCAAGGGCATCATCGAGAAGTACCGCAAGATGAGTCAGCTCTTCAGCGTCTGCCAGATAGCTGCAGAGAGCGAGCAGGGTAGGGGTTCGCGGTTCTTCTTCCGACTGCCCAAGGGCGTGGTCAGACTTTTGGCAGTTGGCTTTTGGCAGTTGGCTGCTGGCTGTTGGCTTTGGGCTTCGCCGCTATCCGCTAACCCCTCATCGCTATCCGCTAACCAGTCGCCCAACACCCTTGCCCATATCTATGCTGACTCAGCTTATTTCTGCAATGTCAACGGCCAATACGAGCGTACGCTGATGTTTGCCGACTCTTGTCGCTACTATCTCAATCAGCAGTACCTCAGCCAGCATCCTAAAGGCCGTCTGTTGATGACCCGTGACGGCGATGTCAGCATCATGCCTCCCGAGGTACAATGGCTGCACGACAGTGTCGCTGTGAATTATCAGGTCATCCTCGATATCCGCAATGAGAGTGCCGTTGCCGCCCTGGCCTTGCACGAGTGGCAGCTCTACGCCTATAATAATAAGGTGTTTACCCAGCTCTTCAAGGAGCTTAGTGCCGACAACACCCTTGGCGACTACTGTCGAACGATGCAGCAGTCGCAGCAGAACAAGCGCATTGCCGTCATCCTGCTCGTCGTCATCCTGCTGCTCATCCTGCCAGCCTACTACATGCTCTACTATCGCCATCGTCTCTACTACCGTCATCGTCTGGAGCGCATGCAGCTCGACAATATCGAGATGATGGACGACGAGTTGCGCCGTGCTGAGATGGAAGACAGCAAGATGCATGTTGCCAATGCCGTGCTCGACAACTGCCTGTCGGCTCTGAAACACGAAACCATGTATTATCCCAGTCGCATCCGTCAGCTCATCGACCACCACGACATCAGCTCGTTGGGTGAGGTGGTGCAATACTACCGCGACCTGTACGGTCTGCTCAGCGAACAGGCCATGCGTCAGGTCGAACAGGTCAAGCTGCACATTGTTCCGCAGGAGTGGCATGGTCAGCAGCTGTTGGCCGACAGCAACATGCTGCACTACCTGTTTGAGTTGCTGAAGGGTGAGGTTACCGACAGCGTCCCGAAGGATGATTATGTCGTCTATACCGTCCATTGTCCTCAACCGCTGTCCGACATCGACTACCTGCTCTGCCGCCAGATCGTGCGTGACCTTGGCGAGTCTACCCACCGCCGTGGTTGTGGCATCGCCGTTCAGGGTTCGACGGTCAAGGTTACGCTGCCTGCGTCCAATAACCAAAAGTCAAATAGTCAATAGTATATAGTCAAATATAGAATTATACAGATGGAAAATTTTAAGCTGATTATCGTCGAGGACGTGCCCCTCGAACTGAAAGGCACGGAAGGCATTGTGCGCCATGAGATTCCCGAGGCAGAAGTCATTGGGACGGCGGCTGACGAGACGTCCTACTGGCGGCTCATCAAGAAGCAGCAGCCCGACCTCGTGCTGCTCGACCTCGGACTGGGCGGTTCCACGACTGTCGGTGTTGAGTTGTGCCGCCAGACCAAGGAGCTCTATCCTCAGGTGCGCATCCTGATTTTCACGGGTGAGATCCTGAACGAGAAGCTGTGGGTCGACGTGCTTGACGCCGGAGCCGACGGCATCATTCTCAAGAGTGGCGAACTGCTGACGCGCCGCGACGTCATGGCCGTCATGGAGGGCAAGCAGCTGGTGTTCAACGAACCCATTCTCGAGAAGATTGTCGAGCGCTTCAAACATGCCGTCTCTGCTCAGCTGGCACGCCAGGATGCCTTGATAGACTACGAGATTGACGAATATGACGAGCGTTTCCTGCGTCATCTGGCTCTCGGCTATACCAAGGAGCAGATTACCGGACTACGCGGCATGCCTTTCGGTGTGAAGAGTCTGGAGAAACGGCAGTCCGAGCTGTGCAAGAAGCTGTTCCCCTCTGGTGAAAGTGTCAATGCCACGCGCCTGGTGGTACGTGCGCTGGAGTTGGGCATCATCGACATCGACAACCTCATGCCGGACGGGGAGTGAATTGAGAATTGACAATTGATAATTGAAAAAAATCTTTAAGTCCTGTAGTCCTTGCAAAAAAGATTATGATTAGCAAGAATAAGGTGTTGCCATACGTGGCATGTGCGCTAATCGTCGTACAGCTGTTGCTGGTGCTGGTGTCGTGGATATGGAGTGCGGCAGTACCAGCCAGTGGTGTGCGTTCCCTGTTGTCCGGCGAAGGCATCCGCTGGGTGCTGGGTCAGTTTGCCCAGCTGCTGGCCACGCCCGTACTCGTATGGATACTGTTGTTGGCAGCGGCTTTCGGCAGCATCCGTGCCAGCGGCATGCTCAAGTGGCAGCACACCTACCGTGCCAGCCGGGCACGCATCGTCACCGTACTCTTCTTGGTGGTTTACATCGGCATCATCCTGCTCATGACTGCCATTCCCCATGCCGTGCTGTTGTCGGCTGACGGTTCGTTGTGGCCGTCGCCGTTCTCGGCCAGTCTGGTCACGCTGGTCAGCTTCGGGCTCATGGCGTCGGCACTCATCTACGGTACGGTGGCCGGTTCCTTCCTGTCACTGGCCGACGTCACCCAGGCCCTTGTCCGCGGCATCCAGTGGGCGGCACCACTCTTGCTGCTCTATATCTTGTTGGCACAGCTCTACTTCTCACTCCGATTCGTCTTTTCGGCATAATTTTTCGTTGTTAATAAAATTTCTCATTTCTCGTTTCTCATTTCTCATTTAAAATACGTACCTTTGCAGTCATGGAACAGAAAGTATGTATTTTCACGGGTGCCCGTCCCAATTTTGTGAAGGTGTCGCCCATCATCCATGCGATAGAGAATACTGATGGCATCAGCTATCAGCTCATATATGCAGGCGGCAAGGACGACCCCACGCTGGAGCCCTCGCTGTTTGCAGACCTCCAGATGCCCGAGCCCGACGTCTACTTAGGTGTGGAGTGCGAGAATCTCAACGAACTGACCGGTCGGGTCATGGCAGCCTTTGAACAATGGCTCGAGTCACATCCTGTCGATACCGTGATTGTCGTCGACGACCTGGCATCGACCATGGCCGCCGCCATCGTCACCAAGAAGCGTGGGCTGCGCCTGGCACATCTCGTTGCCGGCACCCGTTCCTTCGACATCAGCATGCCTAAGGAAATCAACCGCCTGGTCATCGATGGTCTCAGCGACCTGCTGTTCACCGCCGGCATAGGCTCCAGCAGCATTGCCACGCGTGAAGGTGCCGAGATGCACAAGATTTACATGGTAGGCAACATCCTGATGGATACGCTGCGCCAGAACAGTCGCCGCTGGCAGCGTCCGGCCTGTCTTGACGGCATTGCCGATGGTCGCTATTTGGTGTTTACCGTCAATCGCCGCGCCCTGCTGTCCGATACCGACAAACTGCAACAGATGCTTGCCGCCATTGCCGAAGTCGCTGGCGACATTCCAGTCATAGCACCCCTCCGTGGCCACGCCTACGAGGTAGTGTCAATTTTCAATTGTCATTGCATTGCAACGCCACACTCTCAAAGAGAGAACGCCACACTCTCAAAGAGAGAATTCTCAATTCTCAACTCCCTTTCCTACCTCGAGTTCGGCTACCTGACGTCACACGCCATGGGTGTTATCACCGACTCTGGTAACATTGCTGAGGAGGCTACCTTCAACCACGTACCCTGCATCACGCTCAACTCCTATACCGAACACATGGAGACCGTCAAGCTGGGTACCAACGAACTGGTTGGCGAGGATGTCGGCCGCTTGCGTGATGCTATGACGCGCTTAGTGGCCGGTGAGTGGAAGACCGGTTCGTTGCCAGACCGCTGGGACGGCCGTACGGCAGAACGCATCGTTCAGACCCTCCTGAAACCAGAAACCTGATACTTGAAACTTGAAACACGACACCTGACTACATGAAAGCATTACTGATACTCCTTGTCGGCTGGATTGCCGACCTCATTCTGGGCGACCCCGCCCGTCTGCCGCACCCTATTGTGTGGTTCGGCAAAGTCATTGCCGCCTTCGAACGCTGGTTCAACCGCGGCCATCTGCGTAAGTTGAAGGGCATGTTCACCGCCCTGCTGCTCATTGCCGCCGTCTATGTCGGCATGTACTATCTGCTGGGTTGGATTGACAGCATCAACGTCTACTTGAGCATGGCCGTCAAGGCTGTCCTGGTGTTCTACTGTCTGGCCGGTACCACCCTCATCCGCGAAGTGCGCCAGGTATTCCAGGCCGTCAACCGCTCGTTGGAAGAAGGCCGTCGCCAGGTGGCCCGCATCGTTGGCCGCGACACGTCCGAGCTCACGGCTCAGGAAGTACGCATCGCCGCCCTTGAGACGCTGGCCGAGAATCTCAGCGACGGCGTCGTGGCTCCCGTCTTCTGGTATGCCATCCTCGGTGTTCCCGGCATGATGGCCTACAAGATGATCAATACCCTCGACTCGATGATAGGCTACCGCACCAGTCGCTACCGTGACTTCGGCTGGTGTGCCGCCCGTATCGACGACGTTGCCAACTACCTGCCGGCCCGTCTCACCACGCTGCTCATGCTCACCGTCACGGGACGTCTGCGCCTGCTGAATTTCGTCACGTGGTTCGGTCGCGAACATGCCAGCCCTAACAGCGGCTATCCCGAGGCAGCCCTTGCCGGCATCCTCGACTGTCGCTTCGGCGGTCCCCACACCTATTTTGGCGAAGTCATCAACAAGCCCTATATTGGCACCAACGACCGTGAGATTACCGACACCGACCTGCGCCGTGCCGTCAGCGTCAACCGCCGTGTAGAGGCCGTCATGGTCGTTGCCACTGCCCTCATTCTCTTCTGGGCCCCCTTCTTCGTCCATGCCCTGCGCATCATCGTTCATAAGGTTTGAAGCTTGAAACCTGAATCCAGGCAATATGCTTAGCAAGAATCAGATCAAGCTTATCCGCTCCTTGGAGCTGAAGAAGAACCGCCGTCGCGAGGGCCTCTTCGTGGCCGAAGGCCCCAAGGTGGTTGGCGACCTGCTGTCTGCCGGCTTCACCGCCCGTGCCATCTTTGCCACTTCAATTAATAAAGACAACATGGACAACAAAGAACAACCTTTCGGTTTTGCGACCGATGTAGGTAACAACAATAAAAGTTGTCCTAAGTTGTCCCAGTTGTCTTTGAATATCACTCTCATCACCGACGACGAGCTCCGCCGCATCAGTTTCCTGCAGCATCCCCAGCAAGTCCTCGCCCTATTCGAAATACCCGATTCTCACGATAGTAAAATTAGGAATGAGGAATTAGAAATTAGAAATTATGATATGCCTGAATCCTCAAATGTAGCGGACCAAGGTAATCATAATTCTCAATTGTCTCTTGCTCTCGACGGCGTTCAGGACCCCGGCAATGTCGGCACCATCATCCGCATAGCCGACTGGTTCGGCATCGACACCATCTACTGTTCCCCCGACACTGCCGACGTCTATGCCCCCAAGGTCGTCCAGGCCACCATGGGCAGCTTGGCCCATGTCCGTGTCATCTATACCGACCTGCCCACGCTGCTGTCCCATGCCGACTGTCCCGTCTACGGCACCCTGCTCGACGGCGAGGACATCTACAGCCAGGAGCTTTCTCACCACGGCATCATCGTGATGGGCAACGAGGGTAACGGCATTTCCGATGCCGTGCGTCCGCTGGTTACCCACCGCCTGCTCATTCCCAACTACCACCGTGACGGCCGTACGGCCGAGAGCCTAAACGTCGCTATCGCCACCGCCATCACCTGTGCCGAATTCCGCCGCCGATAACCTCATGCAGGTACATGACACATCTGCTGTAACAAAATGATATATATGAAAAAAGGTAGATTATTTTTGTTTGCGCTGCTCCTGATGGGAGCCACAGTAGCAAAAGCACAGTCCCCACAGCCGGACTTTGACGACAAGTATGCAACGGAACTGGTGAAGCCTGGTACGGTGGCACCAGACTTCAAGATGAAGACGCCTGACGGCAAGAACTTCCAGTTCTCCAAGTGGGTCAAGGGCAAGAAGGGCAAGACCGTCGTGCTCGACTTCTGGGCATCGTGGTGTCCTGACTGCCGCAAGGATGCGCCGGAGGTGGTACGCCTATATGAGGAGTATCGTCCATACGGCATCGAGTTTCTTGGCATCTCCATGGATACCGATGTAGAAGCCTGGAAGAAAGCCATTGAGCAGTATGGCATCACCTATCAGCAGGTGAGCGAACTGAAGAAGTTCAAGGAGACGGACATCGCCCAGTCCTACGGCGTGAAGTGGATTCCCTCGATGGTGGTCGTAGGTCCCGACGGAGAGGTGAAGCTTTCGACGGTGCTGACCTATAAGGTGGACAAATACCTGAAGGAACTCACGACGGGCAAATATGCCGGTCCTGGTAAAGGTGAGTCCATATTCATCGACGGCGACCACGGACGGCTGAAAGCCATCATCCAGAAGCCCGAACTGCAGCAGGGCGAGAAGTGTCCGATGGTTATCTTCTGTCACGGTTTCAGCGGCAGGAAGGACGGTCCGATGTTTGAACTCATCGCCGATACCTTGCAGGCTCACGGCATTGCCAGCATCCGCTTTGACTTCAACGGACACGGCGAGAGCGAGGGCGAATTCAAGGACATGACCGTACCCAACGAGATAGAGGATGCCAAGAAGGTGGTGGAGTATGTACGCGACCTGAGGTATGTCAGCACGATAGCCATTGTGGGTCATTCGCAGGGCGGGGTAGTAGCTGCGATGACTGCCGGACAGCTGAGTGAAGCATTAGGAGAGCCAGCCTTCAAGGCTGTGGCATTGATGGCTCCCGCTGCTGTGCTGCGCGACGATGCCATACGCGGCACCACGATGGGCAAGCAGTATGACCCCTTCGACCCGGGCGAGTATGTAGAATTGTGGGGTGGTCTGAAACTCGGTGGCCAGTATATCCGCACCGCCTTCAGTCTGCCTATCTATGAGACGGCGGCAAAGTATCAGGGACCGGCACTCATCATCCACGGCAATGCCGACCGCGTGGTACCTTACACCTACGGCGAGCGTTTCCACCAGATTTGGCCCAAGAGCGAGTTGGTCATTCAGGAATACTTCGACCACGGTTTCTCACAGAACATCTATCGCTCGACGGACATTGTGTCGGATTATCTGATTAAGCAGTTGAAATAGGTACGAGTATTATAAAATAATAGCTTAACGTAAAACGTAAAAACGTAAAAACGTAAAAAAACGCTGGCCAGCAGGTCAGCGTTTTTAGCAGAAAACAACGATTGGTTTTTGCTCTTGGCTTTTGGCCTTTAGCCTTTAGCTCTTGGCTAACTGCTAACAGCTAACAGCCAATTGCCAATGCATCGATGGGACCCCGTCCCATACAGTCCTACATCTTACATCCTACTTGCCGTAGGCAATACCTCTTAATTCTTAATTCTTACTTCTTAATTCCCTTTAGGGATTAACGGGATGTGCCTGACGCCACGTCTCCAGGTCGGTGATTGACGTGTACTTCTCGGTTTTACCCTTGCTGTTCGTACGAGTCTTAGACTCCAGCACAGAGTCGATGGTGAGAGAGGCCTTAGTACACAACGTACACAACGGAACCGACCCTTCTGTGTTGCGTTAATTCATCTTTAACGCCCAAACAGTCTTCGTAATAAGTGCACAACGGAACCGACCCTTCTGTGTTGCTCAATTTCTTCCAGAGAGAGGTGAAATTTCTCTTCCAAGACCTTGAGGGCGTCTCTATCGTAGAACTTCACGCCCAACTTCTCAGCCAACTTGCGGCCTATGGTATGACCGCCACTTCCTAACTCACGATTGATGGTGATGACAAATTTCTCGCTCTTATTCATAGTTATTTAGCTCTTCAGTCTAATGTCATTGAGATGGTCCTGAGGACTGACACTTGACCAGTCTTGGATTAACGTTCCTGTCCTTACGCCCTCTAGCCCTCATGGTCAAAAATAGTGTTTTTGGGGCTCCAAAACCTGTAAAAAGTGTTAAAATATCTGCAGTTGGCGAGGTTCAATATCACCAATATCACATTAATATCACACGGTAACTCGCTGAACCATATTGATATAACCCAAGTGTGATATTTGTGATATTGAAATAATATTTTTCTAGGTAGGACTGCTCAATTTAGGTGTCATGCCACCTAAATGTTAAGTCATAATAAGCGCTACGATGCACAGGTTGAAAACTCACAGGGTGAGGCACGCTGTGACCTCAACTGATGCCTTTTCACCACATAGGAAATATGCTTTTACATCATAAGATATATGCGATGACCCTCTGAAAGATGCTTTGTTGGCCAGATAGTTGTACAACTTCATGCGAAAGTCCTACAACTTTTCAAAAAGCTGTACAACTTTCAGCAGAAGTCCTACAACTTTTCAGAAAGTCGTACAACTATTCCACCAATAAAGCATCTCTTACATAGTAAAACAATAGAAACAAGACAACAAAAAACATCAAACAACCTCACAGGGTGCTAGGCACGCTGTGACCTATTAGCAGAACCGATCCCGTGATTCTATAATATACACGGAACCTTTTTCTTTTTTGCGACGGTCTTTCTATTAAATAATGTGTATTTTTGAGTGAAAACGTTTATGTTTGGAATCTTTTTCGTAAATTTGCCAGATAATAGATAAATTGTATACAGATGAAACAAATTTGGAACACGTTTTGCGAAGAAATTAGCAAGAACAAAGGTGTAAAAGAAATGGCCTTCGAAAAAGAGATAGTGAAGGGTTTTCTGCAAGCACTTGGGTGGTCACGTTATGACCGCAATCTTGAAGAGCAGTTTGGCTTATACCGTCGGAAGTGGATTCCAGATTTTGTATTCTATTTGAACAACGACAAGAATGTCAAGGAAATTATCTTGGAGTTGAAAAAGCCAGACCATAAGCAGCGTAAGGTTGATATTGAACAGATTGAGGCCTACATGAAACTGACGGATTGCCGTTTTGGGCTCTACTTTGGCGAGAAGTTGGAAGTGTTCTATTTGGAGGAAAAAGACGGTAAACGTTCTGCTGCATCTGTCACCACCATTGACTGGACCATTGATAATGAGGCAGGCGCGAATCTCATAGAGTTGTTGGACTTCAAGAACTATAATAGGGAGAAGTTGGAACAGTTCTGCTTAGACCACCTTTATCTGAACTCGTTCCTGAATCTTTGGAAAACCCAACGAGGCCAGAAGCATCTTTATGAAGGAATCATGGAATACTTCATGCTGCCAAAAGAAATGCTTAGCAGCCTGCAATCGCGCTTGAAGTTTACCATTGTAGATAACCCTGAAACAGAAGAAAAGCCGACATCGCCCGCTGCTGTTATTACCACCACTCCACAAGTACAAAGTGGCAAGGGGAATGTCTGGCTGATTTGTTACGATTCTAAGTTCTTTAAAGTTGAAGATTGCTTTAAGAAATATGGCCAGATATATTGGACTCACAAAGCAGGCGTGTTGAATGTGCAGAAAGGCGACATTGCCTATCTCTATGCTGCTCGCCCTGAAAGTGCTATTCGCTTCAAAGTGGAAGTCATCGCGAGCCAGCTGCCATACTCGCCAGAAATGGATGTCGAAGATGAGTTTGTTACTTCTGGCAACACTAATAGTGACGATAGCGGCAAGACGTATTTCCTTGTGCGCCCTATCGCAGAGACTCATAGCTCTGCACTCAAACATGAAGCAATGATGAGCAAGGGGCTGATGGGTAAACGTCCGTCAACTACCAAGTTGTCTAAGGAGGAATTCAAGTCTCTTAGGCAATACATCGAGCAGCATTTTGATGATGCAGCTCCTGCAGAGAAACTAGTTGCTCCTGCAAAAAAAGTAAAGCCTAAGAAGCAAGACAAGTCCAAGGCAAAGGCAGACCGTCGTCCACCGTTCAAATTCTCGATGATTGGTTTGAAGCCTGGCGATGTGGTTTACTTTGAACATGGTGACATTCCTGTAACGGTGGTTTCAGAAAACACCGTTGCTTACGATAGTGAAATATATACCCTTTCCCGTTTCTGTAAACACTTTATGCCAGACGAAGGCAGTAAGAACAGAGAGTATCAAGGCCCAGCCCATTTCCTTTATAACGGCAGGACTTTGGACGATATCAGAAAAGCGAAAGAAAAGAAAATGAAAAAATAGCAAGTTTAGATTCAGGCATTAACTATGAAGGATTATATACAATTAGGACTTGATAAGGGACTAATCTCTTTTAATGAAGACAGGTCTCGTATAACCTATACCTATCAGAAGAAAGAGCGTAATTACAATAATCCTGAGGAGAAAGTACAAGCAGAGACTTTCCTACGTCTGATTCTTGATTACAATTATCCAGAAAACCGAATTCAGCAGTATGTTCCTGTTACAAGAGGCAGTGAAACAAAAGAAGCGGATATTATCGTATATGATGATGAACTTTGCTTAAGTCCCCGTATTGTAGTTGAATGCAAACGGCAGGATATAAGTGAAGCGGAATTCCTGCAAGCTATAGAACAAGCATATAGTTACGCATACTTTTTACCCTGTGATGTCAAATATGTATGGGTAACTTCTAGAATACGTAATGAATACTACGAAGTTGACAAGAACTCAAATACGCGAAATCAGATTCCAGACATTCCTCAGTTTGGTGTTGAGACTATTGCATCCTACAAGTATGTATATGGCGCACAATACATGGAACACGAGGATGGTAAGCAACAATTCTTCGACCTCGCTGTTATTGACCAGTCAGAACTTACGCGCAGATTTAAGCAAGCTCATGAAGCACTATGGGCTGGTGGGCAATTGAATCCATCAGAGGCCTTTGACGAACTTGACAAACTGATCTTCTGTAAAATTTGGGACGAGCGAAAACCTCGAAAAATAGGTGAGCCGTACGACTTTCAAATTATTACTGTTTCCAAGCAGGAGGAAAGTGATGCTGCGAATAGAAAAGCAAAGGAAAACAAAAACCTGCTCGATCGTATCAAGGCATTGTATGAAGAAGGTAGGAAAAGGGATAAAGAAGTTTTCCGTGATGATATCCGCTTAACTCCAGAAAAGGTAAGGACAGTTGTAGGCTATCTTGAAAGTGTGAATCTTGGCGAGACAGATCTTGATAGCAAGGGACGCGCATTTGAAACCTTTATGGGCTCTTTCTTTAGGGGAAACTTCGGACAATACTTTACCCCTCGCGAGATTGTGAAATTTATCGTAGACGTACTGCCTATTACTCAAGATTCAAGGGTTCTTGACACTTCTTGTGGTAGTGGCGGCTTCCTTTTGTATGCATTAAATAAGGTTCGTGAGCAGGCGACAGAATACTACCCTAATTATAACCATGATGTTCGGCAGCACGATAGATGGTTCAAACATTGGCATGATTTCGCAGAGAAGAATCTGTTTGGTATTGAAATCAGCGAACAGATATCACGTGCCGCCAAGATGAATATGATTATCCACGACGATGGTCATACGAATGTCATTACTTCCGATGGGTTGGTGCCAGATGAAACCATATTCACTAAGACGAATAATCTGGGTTTCAAATATGGCACATTTGATTTCATCATTACCAATCCTCCCTTTGGCAGTACTATCCGCCAGAGTGAACAGGCTTACCTGAAGACCTATCAGTTAGGAAAGAAAGAAGAAGACTGGCTGGCTGTAAAAGCAATTCCAGAGAATACTCGCGACGGACAAAGTACAGAAGTTCTGTTTATAGAGCAAGACTACAAGTTCTTGAAAGAAGGAGGATACTTGGCCATTGTCCTTCCTGATGGAATATTGACGAATAGTAGCATGCAATATGTCAGGACTCAGATTGAAGACTGGTTCCGTATCGTGGCTGTAGTAAAGAGTAGGCAATTCTATATTAATAGAAGCGCATTGGAAGGGCGGCTTGATCCAAGTGTATATAAAGAGGGCATAAAACTTATCTCTGAGAAATACGATAATGTCAAGTTATCCAACTGCGCTTGGATAAATCCCAATACGTCTTTCAAGGGGAAAGATGCTGAAACGCCAATTTCTTTTATTCCTATGGAAGTTATCGACGAGTGCTATTCAGAGATTACTTCTATGTCAGAAAAGATAATAGGCGAATCGTCTGGTTTCACAAGATTCCAGAATGGCGATTTGCTTTGGGCAAAGATAACACCGTGCATGCAGAATGGCAAATCTGTTGTAGTGAGAGACCTGAAAAATGGCTTAGGCTGTGGCTCGACGGAGTTCTTCGTAATACGTCCACGAACAAGTCAACTCTCCATTGATTACCTGCAAGCACTTCTTCACATGAAGGCTATCAGAAAAACTGCAATGCTGTATTTTGGCGGCTCTGCAGGTCAACAAAGAGTATCAGCAAACTTTTTGGAGAATTTCAATGTGCCACTCCCTCCAATAGAAAAACAGGAAGAGATAGCTCACCATGTTGCAGAACTACGTCAAAAAGCAAAAGCTCTACAAGTCGAAGGACGCTTGCAACTTGAGAAAGCAAAACAAGAGGTGGAGCAAATGATAATAGAAGACAGATTGAAATAAAAGAGGGACAAATATGAGAAATATTGTGCTCGTAAAAGGAAATATAATAGGCACTGCTGGACATCATTATGCGACAGGGTGGGTTGCTCCTGCTCCTGAAAGTTGGGAAAAGGAAGCAGCCCAAGTTATTGATGGCGATTTGGTCTTAGATGAGAAATACCAGATAATACCATATTGTATTTATTGTGCTACTGGGGGAGTATCTGCATTGGGAATAAATACAATTAGTGCTTCATATGGCCCAACTTCAATAATTGAACAATATTACAAAAACATTCAAGAAACAAAACAGCTAATCCAAGTGGTAGTTCCTAAACCACTACTATCAAATTATTATAGGCTTCTATATATCGGTGTTATTGGATGTCTTGAATCTTTTATAACAGAATTGTTGGCATGTCTTGTTTTAGGGAATAGTGACTTTTTTCATTCATTTGTAAATAAACACAATTACAAGCTGTCTTTAAGTGAAGTTGAGAAGTTTTCTAATAATATGCTATTTTCTGTATTTGAAATAATCTATAAGATAAATGCTCACGATCTGAGAAAAATAAAAGAAGTATTTACACAGGTCTTTTCTATAGATTTTCCCTCTATTGCAGAATTAGGAGCAATGATTAAAACAAGGCATGATTTAGTTCATAGAAATGGATATAAGATAAAGAACAATCTCATGGTACAAGAAGATATTACAACAGGTGATATATTTTCATTAATTGAGGCTTGTGACATCTTTGTTAATGAATTAACTAAAGAACTTACAGATAGTATAAATAAGTGGGAAACAGAAAGGCTATTTAAAGAGAAAGCCGATTAGCTTTACGTTATTTCAAGTGATTCTATTTTACTAATAGTAATACTAAACAAAAGGTTATAATGGGCAAAAAAGAAAAAACAAGAATGCAATATGCAGAAACGGTATTAGAGCATTGGAATGATTTTTCTATGCTAAGCAACAGATTTATTTCTGCATTTGCATTTAGAGGACAAGCAAATAGTGAATGGAAAATTACTTCTTCCATTGAAAGAATGATTGACCATCTATATCCTCCCAACCCAATTCAAATATACTCAACATGCCCTTTTGAAAGAAATCTACTTAGAGAATTCAAATGGAAATATCCATTATACGAAAAAAATTATATACCTGATGATAATCGGGTGATAGAGTGGTTGTCTATTATGCAACACTATGGTTGCCCTACAAGAATGGTAGACTTTACGTTTTCCCCTTATGTTGCATTATTTATGGCATTGAACGAATCTGATTATAATTATAGTTCAATTTGGTGTATTAACCAGAATATTTGTATGGCCCCATTCAGTAAAGAACATAAACAAAGTGATGACAAAACAGAATATCTCGATAAGAATATGTTTAATGATTATATATATGAAAAAGCTAATAAAATGCTGAGAAACGCTTTATATAACAATCCATCTTCAGAACCCAGTAAAAGGATCTACCTTGTGAGACCTCAAATGATTAATGAGAGAATTAATAGACAACAAGGTTTATTTGCAATTCCAGAGAGCACAGAGGTTTCATTTGAAGATAATGTTTTTCCACTTCTATCAAATAAAGAGGTAACATCTATACCATTTAAAAAGCTAATAGATTATAGCTATTCTCCAGAAGGAAAATATGGGGCAATTGATTATGCATTAATCAAGATAAATATTCCATCTGACTTTAAGTATGATATTAAAAAGTCACTCTATCATATGAATATTACTGATGAAACAATGTTCCCAGGCTTAGAGGGCTTATCTAAATCTCTAATTTACAACCGTTTATTCAAATAGAATCATGGGGGTGCTGATCTTCTCGAAATAATTGAATAACTTTGCAAGCGGATATGGCTGAAAGATGTAGGATGTATGAGGTCTGATGGCTGATGTGAAATATAATTTGAAATATGAATATGGCAGAAGATAAAGGACAAATATTATTATATCAGACTCCAGATGGGGAGTCACGAATTGAGGTGAGGCTGCAAGACGAGACTGTGTGGTTAAACCTTGATCAGATGGCGGAGTTGTTTCAGCGTAACAAGTCTACCATCTCCAGACACATCAAGAATGTGTTTGAAGAGGGAGAACTCCGACAAGAAACGACAGTTGCAAAATTTGCAACCGTCGTAAATAGAGGTATAAGAGGCGAGGTTGAAGACCAAATAGTTTATTACAACCTCGATATGATTATCAGCGTGGGCTATCGTGTTCATTCCTATCGTGGCGTTCAGTTCCGCATGTGGGCAACGGGGATTCTAAAAGAATACATCGTGAAAGGTTTTGCCCTGAACGATGACCTGCTGAAACGGGCAGGTGGCGGCAACTACTTTGATGAGCTGTTAGCCCGCATCCGTGATATCCGCTCGTCGGAGAAGGTGTTTTACAGGAAAGTGCTCGAAATCTATGCCCTCAGTATTGACTATGATCCTCGAGTGGAAATGACGCAGGAGTTCTTCAAGACAGTGCAGAACAAGATGCACTATTCTGTACATGGTCATACGGCGGCAGAAATTATCTATGAACGGGCTGATGCACAGAAGGACTTTATGGGCCTGACCACATGGACGGGTGTCTTGCCGAAGAAGATGGATGCGGAGATAGCGAAGAACTATCTTTCACAGGAGGAAATAACGACACTGAACCGTATTGTCAGCCTTTATCTCGACTTCGCAGAGTTACAGGCAGAGGAGCATCGGCCTATGTTTATGAAGGACTGGATAGCCATTCTCGACGATTTCCTGCGTATATCCCGAAAGGACATTCTGACTCATGCAGGAAAGATTACTGCACAGCTGGCCAAAGCCAAAGCCGATGCGGAATACGATAAGTTCAAGGAAAGGACAAAGAATGAATTGACACCTGTTGAAATCCATTTCCTGGAACAGTTTGAACGGGAACAGAAGAAACTGGGTGGAATAAAATTTGAAATATGAATATTGCAGATGAAAAGAATATAAAACACGATAATCTCGTTCCTACACAAGACGAGATAGTGCTTTACCTGTCGTTGAAAAGGTGGGACGGTTCTCGTGATCCGCATTGAATCTGAAATCGACCATCTCGTTAATCTGCTCTACAGCCTGACAGAAAGCGATAGTGTACACTAATCGTCAGAAATCAAAATCGTTGAGGGTTGGGAATAAACAAGCTTGATGGAATCAACATCATAAAACATCAGAGATATAACGAACTATCTTGAGACAAATCACTCATCATCCTTCTTGGATTGTATAAAACCAATGGGCCGGCGAGGCTTTACTTCAGCAGGCTTGGCCTGTAATTCTGCCAAAGCGGTACTGATGGCGTCAAGCTGGGCACGAGTACTTTCGTTGATGTCGTTCTGGTCTGCAAGAATATCGTTGACCTCGTTTTTGAGATCTTCAATTTGCTTTCTTAAGTCGAGATATGTGGCAGCAAGAGGCAATTCGGCCAAGTGACGATAGGCTACGAAAGCTTTCATGATCTTACGATTAGCCTGGATGGCGACTTCTGATCTCAAGACACTACTCAACATGGCTACGCCTATTTCTGTAAAAGCATATGGTGGACGTCTATTACCGCCCCATTTGTCAGAAAATCTTGAAGTCACAAATTGTGACCTCAAGTTGTAATCACTTGAAAATGAATCAATATTGCTGTCACTACTGGAGGCTTGCGAATGTAAGTTTGTAAATGTTTTCCACTCTTCTAATGTAAGTTGAAACATGAACTCCTCGCCTTCAAAGCGCTTATGGTTTCGTTTTACAGCTTGATTGAGTGTTTTTTGTCTCTACTTCATATATACTTGCTAAATCAAAATCAAACATCACGCGTTGTCCGCGGATGGTGTAAATATGGCTTTGTATATTTTCGAGCTCGTTCATATAATTGCTATTAGGTAGTGCAAAGGTATGAAATAATTCTCATACTTCCAAATTCTGAAAGATAATACTCTTCAGATTAAAAAGGTGCCACTATCGTGTAGAATAAAAAGAATAATTACGTGTATTCGAGATAATGTTTACTAATTAGTTACCTTCATCACACGAGGCACGCTGTGAGGTCTTGACCAAAAGAGTAAAGAGCATCGGAATTAATCCGATGCTCTTTATTCGTTTTTACGTTTTACGATTTACGTTAAGACGTTTTTTCGTAGTTTCAACTAAAACTTCACGCCATTAACGTGTAAGAAATGCATGTTATTAAAAGAACCGTGCTTAGTGGTATGTGCATATTTTGCAACTACCACTTCATCGGCCAGTTCTTTCTTGAGCGCATCAGTTTCCATTTCGGGCAACCTTTCTATTTCCTTCATTTTGAACTTGTAAGTATTTCTTACATGCTTCCTCCTCTTCAAGGTTGAAATTGTCAATTCTTTCTACTTCCTTCAATTTGAACATGTGCAATTTTTGCACATGTTGAATCATATTACAATATAATCTTCCTTAAATTCTATTATTACAATATTTCTCTTGCAATCCATGCACAGGCCTCTGCATCGGCAAGTGCATGATGATGGTTTTCAAGGATATAACCACATTCAGCGGCAACGGTGTGAAGCTGGTGGTTTGGCAAATAGGGGAACGTGCGACGAGAGACACAAAGGGTGTCGTAAAACTCATAGTCAGGATAGTCCATCTGATAGACACGGAACACAGCCTTAAGGCATCCTTCATCAAAGGGCTTGTTGTGAGCCACAAGGGGCAAACCCTCTATCAAGGGTTCTATCTGCGCCCACACCTTGGGGAATACTGGAGCATCCTCCGTATCTTCACGACAGAGTCCGTGAACCTGGCTGCACCAGTAGTTATAATAGTTCGGTTCTGGTTGGATGAGAGAGTAGAATGAATCAACGATCTCACCATTGTGTACAATAACAACGCCAACGGAGCAAACGGAAGAGCGTTCATTATTGGCTGTCTCAAAATCTATTGCTGCAAAATCTCTCATTCTGTTTATTTGCCAAACTGTGGCAGAGGTTAAAGAAAAATGTTATTAAAAGAACGCTGGCCAATCAGGTCAGCGTTCTTGTAAGTAAAGCGTTTTCAAAAGTGCTATGCGAGCAGCTTCTTGACCTGTTCGTAGACGTTCTGGCCAGTGAAGCCCAGCTTCTCGTCGAGGACCTTGTAGGGTGCAGAGAAGCCGAAGCTCTCGAGACCCCAAACGGTACCGTCGGCACCTACCAGACCTTCGAGGTTCACAGGCAGACCGGCGGTGAGACCGAACTTCTTCTTGCCTGCGGGCAGAACAGCCTGCTGGTACTCCTTCGGCTGGCTGCGGAACAGACCCTCGGAAGGAACGCTGACGACACGTGTCTTGATGCCGTCGGCAGCCAGCAGCTTGGCACCAGCCTCAAGGGTAGAAACCTCAGAACCGGAGGCGAGCAGGATGACGTCGTAGTTCTCGTCGGAACCAGCAACGATGTAAGCACCCTTGGTAGCCTGGCTGTAGTCGTTGCCCTCGGGCAGCATCTCGATGTTCTGACGAGAGAAGATGAGAGCGGTAGGAGTATCGACGTTCTCCATAGCCATGCGCCAGCAAACGGTGGTCTCCTCGGCATCAGCAGGACGAACAACGAGTACAGAGTTCTTGCCGTGGTGGTTCTTCAGCTTCTCCATCAGACGGATCTGTGCCTCCTGCTCAACAGGCTCGTGGGTAGGACCATCCTCACCAACGCGAAAAGCATCG
>JAEEVA010000059.1 GCA_016286995.1 Prevotella sp. | reverse complement strand
GACGGTTACATCTACGATCCCGATGGTATCACTCAGGAGAAGCTCGAGTATGTAAAGGAGCTGAAGAACGTAGAGCGCGGACGTATCAAGGAGTATGCTGAGGAGTATCCCAACGCTGTTTACCACGCTGGTGAGCGCCCCTGGCACGAGAAGGCCGACATCGCCCTGCCTTGCGCAACTCAGAACGAGATCAACGGTGAGCAGGCTCAGGCCCTGATTGACAATGGGGTGATTGCTGTTGCCGAGGGTGCCAACATGCCTTCACTGCCTGAGGCTATCAAGATTTTCCAGGATGCCAAGATCCTGTATGCTCCTGGTAAGGCTTCTAACGCTGGTGGTGTATCTGTATCTGGTCTGGAGATGTCGCAGAACTCTGAGCGTCTGAGCTGGACTTCTAAGGAGGTTGACGACTACCTGAAGCGTATTATGGCCGACATTCACGAGAACTGCGTGAAGTATGGTACTCAGGCTGATGGTTACATCAATTACGTGAAGGGTGCTAATGTCGCTGGCTTCATGAAGGTTGCCAATGCCATGATGGCACAAGGTATTGTGTAAGCTTGCATTAATCGTCGGCACAAAAAGACAAATTAATATCAATAAGGTGCGATTTTCTTCAGAGAATCGCACCTTTCTTGATTTTTTTTTGTAATTTTGCAAGCAAAATTCAATAACACATAAGAATATGCTTACACTGAAACTCATTACAGAGGAAACTGACCGCGTCATTCGCGGACTGGAAAAGAAACACTTTAAAGGTGCTCGTGAGGCTATCGACGAGGTACTGGCTGTTGACAAACAGCGTCGTGAAGCCCAGCAGCAGCTGGACAAAAACCTGTCGGAAGCCAAAAAGATGGCTGCCCAGATTGGTGGTTTAATGAAGGAAGGCAAGAAGGATGAAGCCGAGGCCATCAAATTGCAGGTGTCTCAGATGAAAGAGACTAACAAACAGTTGGAGGAGACGATGAACCAGTCTCAGGAGGAGATGACCCGTCTGCTCTGCCAGATACCGAACATCCCTTACGACGAGGTTCCTGAAGGTGCTGCCGCCGAAGACAACCACGTAGTGAAGTCAAACCTGAAAGAGTGTACAGACAAGGATACTGTTGGCAACTGGGACGTGAATCCGTCACTGGGTATTGCCAACCCCCTGCCCCACTGGGAGCTGGCCAAGAAATACAACCTCATCGACTTTGACTTAGGCGTAAAGATTACAGGTGCAGGATTCCCTGTCTACATTGGAAAGGGAGCACGCTTGCAGCGCGCATTGATTAATTTCTTCCTCGACGAGGCTCGTAAGAGTGGCTATACAGAAATTATGCCGCCCACGGTGGTCAATGCCGCCTCAGGCTACGGCACAGGCCAGCTGCCCGACAAAGAGGGACAGATGTATCACTGTGAGGTGGATGACTTCTATCTCATTCCCACTGCCGAGGTTCCTGTGACCAATATCTATCGTGACGTCATCCTCGACGAGGCTCAGTTGCCTATCAAGAACTGTGCCTATACTGAGTGCTTCCGCCGTGAGGCAGGCTCATATGGCAAGGACGTTCGCGGATTAAACCGTCTGCACGAATTCTCGAAAATTGAGATAGTACGCATCGACAAACCTGAGCACTCGAAGGAGAGCCACAAGGAGATGCTGGAGCACGTAGAGGGACTGCTGAAGAAATTAGAGCTTCCCTACCGTATTCTGTTGTTATGTGGTGGTGATCAGAGCTTTACAAGTTCTATCTGCTACGACTTCGAAGTCTATTCCGAGGCTCAGGGCCGCTGGCTCGAAGTGTCGTCGGTCAGCAACTTTGATACCTATCAGGCCAACCGTCTGAAGTGCCGTTATCGTCGTGCCGACAACAAGAAGACTGAGCTTTGCCACACGCTGAACGGATCGGCATTGGCCTTGCCGCGCATTGTGGCTGCACTGTTGGAGAACAACCAGACTGAGCAGGGCATCAAGATACCTGCAGCACTGGTACCATATACTGGTTTTGAGATCATTGACTAAATATTATTTACCCTAAAAATTACGTTATGAATAAGAATGAGAAGTATGTCATCACGATTAATCGTGAATTAGGCAGTGGTGGCCGCACCGTCGGCAGAAAGTTGGCAGAGAAACTGAATGTAGCCTTCTACGACAAGGCACTCATCAACGAGTTGAAGAAGAAGTTCCAACTTGATACTGACCAGATTGAGAAGCTGAAGAGCGGAAAGAGCGACTGGTGGAGAGAATTCATCAATTCTGCCATGTATATGGGACAGGGTATGAACGAGATGTGGTACTATCAGCGCATGACCGGTCAGGAAGGATACCTCGTTACCAGTAGCGATATGTTCAAGATGGATAAGGAAATACTGACGAAAGTGGCAGAGGAAGATTCGTGCATCATTGCCGGACGTAACGGTTTCAGCGTGTTTGCAGATCATCCCAACCACTTGAGCATCTTCATTCAGGCTCCTCTGGAACACCGTATCCAGCGCATCATGGGTAAGCAGAACCTGACTCATGAGGAAGCAGAAAAGGTTATCAAGAAGGTGGATGACATGCGTGAGTCATACGTCAAGAAATATGCCGGTACTTCTCGCTATGACACACGTAACTACGACCTCGTCATCAATATGGAGGGTAAGACTGAGGACGAAGTGGTAGAGTTGATTCTCCAGTTTATCGGATAAGAAACAGCATGAATAAAATTATAAGGAAGGAGCAGTTCTCCGAGAAGGTCTTCCTTTTCGAGATTGAGGCTCCGCTAATTGCCAAGAGCCGCAAGGCAGGCAACTTCGTCATTGTACGTGTAGACCAGCGTGGTGAGCGTATGCCGCTGACCATTGCTGGTGCAGACATTGAGAAAGGTACCATCACGCTGGTCGTACAGATGGTGGGCTTGTCGTCCAAGAAACTGTGTGCTCTGAATGAAGGCGACTTTGTGGCTGATGTGGTTGGTCCTTTGGGCAATCCTACCCGCATCGAGAAATATGGCACGGTGGTCTGTGCTGGTGGTGGACTGGGCGTTGCCCCTATGTTACCCATCATCCAGGCCCTGAAGGCTGCCGGCAACCGCATTCTGAGTGTGATGGCCGGTCGTTCCAAGGACCTGATTATTCTTGAGGACAAGGTTCGCGAGAGCTCTGACGAGGTTATTATCATGACCGATGACGGCTCGTATGGTGAAAAGGGCGTGGTAACCGTCGGTATCGAAAAGTTTATTGAGCAGGAACACGTCGACAAGGTATTTGCCATCGGACCTCCCATTATGATGAAGTTCTCGAACCTGACAGCCCAGAAGCACAACATCCCTTGTGAAGTATCGCTGAACACCATCATGGTGGACGGTACGGGCATGTGTGGTGCATGTCGTCTGACGATTGGTGGCAAGACAAAGTTCGTCTGCATCGATGGTCCAGAGTTCGACGGTGCTCTGGTTGACTGGGACGAGATGTTCAAGCGCATGGGTACCTTCAAGCGCGCCGAGCAGGAAGAGCTGGAGCACTACGAGGAGCACCTGATTTCAATTGACAATGGAGAATTGACAATTGATAATTCTACAACAAACATTGTCATGGACAGCGCCCCCACAAATGACAGCATCGAGGTTCTGACAGATCGTGATGCCGAATGGCGTAAGGAGCTGCGTGCATCGATGAAGCCCAAGGAGCGTACTGCCATCGAGCGTGTCGTCATGCCTGAACTCGACCCCGTCTATCGTGCCACCACCCGTACTGAGGAGGTGAACATCGGACTCACCAAGGAGATGGCAATGACTGAGGCCAAGCGTTGTCTTGACTGCGCCAAGCCCAGCTGTGTTGAGGGCTGTCCTGTCAACATCAATATCCCGTCGTTCGTCAAGAACATCGAGCGTGGACAGTTCCTGGCAGCTGCCAAGGTGCTGAAGAACACCTCTGCCCTACCCGCTGTCTGTGGACGTGTCTGTCCTCAGGAGAAGCAGTGTGAAAGCAAGTGTATCCACCTGAAGATGAACGAGCCTGCTGTGGCTATCGGCTATCTGGAGCGTTTCGCTGCAGACTTCGAGCGCGAGAGCGGCAACATCAGCCTGCCTGAGATTGCACCTGCCAATGGCATCAAGATTGCTGTCGTGGGTTCTGGCCCTGCAGGTCTGTCGTTTGCTGGCGATATGGTGAAGAAGGGCTACGACGTCTATGTTTTCGAGGCACTGCATGAGATTGGCGGTGTGCTGAAATATGGTATTCCTGAGTTCCGTCTGCCTAACAAGATTGTCGACGTGGAAATCGAGAACCTCGCCAAGATGGGCGTTCACTTCCAGACAGACGTCATCGTAGGTAAGACCATCAGCGTGGAGACCTTAGAGAAGCAAGACTTCAAGGGTATCTTCGTAGGCTCTGGTGCCGGACTGCCCAACTTCATGAATATCCCTGGCGAGAATGCCATCAACATCATGTCGTCGAACGAATACCTGACACGTGTGAACCTGATGGATGCTGCCAATCCTACCACTGACACCCCCATTAATTTGGGTAAGAACGTGCTCGTAGTAGGTGGTGGTAATACTGCTATGGACTCTTGCCGTACGGCAAAACGTCTGGGAGGTAATGTCACACTCGTCTATCGTCGTTCAGAACAGGAGATGCCTGCTCGTTTGGAGGAGGTGAAGCACGCCAAGGAGGAGGGCATCAACTTCCTCACGCTACACAACCCCATCGAGTATCTGGCCGACGAGAATGGTGCCGTGAAGGCTGCCGTGCTGCAGGTCATGGAACTTGGTGAGCCTGATGCATCAGGGCGTCGCAGTCCTGTTCCCGTTGAGGGCAAGACCGTAACGCTCGATGTCGACCAGGTGATTGTAGCTGTAGGTGTATCTCCTAACCCGTTGGTGCCCAAGAGCATAGAAGGTCTGGAACTGGGTCGCAAGAACACCATCGTGGTCAACGAAGGCATGCAGTCAGCACGCAGCGAAATCTTTGCCGGTGGCGACATCGTGCGTGGTGGTGCAACGGTGATTCTCGCCATGGGTGACGGTCGTCGTGCTGCCCAGCACATGGATGAATACCTGCAGAAATGAACGGACTCTATACCATCATACTGCTCATACTAAGCAACGTCTTCATGACGCTTGCTTGGTATGGGCATCTGAAACTCCAGGAGAACGGTGTCAGCAACAACTGGCCACTCATAGGCGTCATCGCCTTTTCGTGGATGATTGCTTTCTTCGAATACTGTTGTCAAGTACCCGCTAACCGCTTGGGCTTTGTCGAGAATGGCGGTCCCTTCAACCTCATTCAGCTGAAGGTCATTCAGGAGTGTATCTCGCTGGCCGTGTTCTGCATCATTGCCAACATCATGTTCCAAGGCACCCACCTGCACTGGAACCATATTCTGGCATTCTTCCTCATCATCTGCGCCGTTTATCTGGTTTTCATGAAATAGTCCTGTATGTCGCTGTGGCACAGCTACAAACATAACGATGACTCTCGAGGAACGACTCTGGAAGACTTTTAACAAAGCGCTGGGCCAGTACCAGCTCATCGACGAGGACGACAAAATCCTCGTCGGATTGTCTGGTGGCAAGGACTCACTATGCCTACTGGACTTTCTCGCCCGTCGCTCACACATTCTCAAACCTCGTTTTTCGGTCGTGGCCCTACATGTTAGAATGGAAAATGTGCACTACGAAACAGATACAAACTACCTGCAGGACTTCTGCGATGAGCGAGGCGTTCCTCTACATATTATCACCACATCATTCACCACCTCTCCCGAAGGGTCAGCGTCGGTCCAAAAGCCCCCTTGTTTCCTCTGTTCATGGCAGCGACGCAAGCAACTCTTCAATCTTGCCCAAGAACTGGGTTTTACCAAAATAGCATTGGGACATCATCAGGATGATATCATCCATACCGCTTTGATGAATCTTACCTTCCAAGGGCACTTTGCCACCATGCCTGCCAAGCTACGCATGAAGAAGATGCCCCTGACCATCATACGCCCGTTGTGCCTGTGCCATGAGGCCGACATCCAAGCTTATGCCGACGCCAACCATTACGAGAAACAAGTGAAACAATGTCCTTACGAGGACACGACCAACCGCACTTCAGCCACTATGCTATTCGCTCATATGGAGCTGCTGAATCCAGAGGCACGCTACAGCATTTGGCATGCGTTGGAAAATGCCAATAAGCTTACAGAGTATTAAATATCTTTAATTGTAGGTAACTATTGACCTAATATAAATAAATATTTCGTATCTTTGCCTATTGATGAAGATACGCATGCTGTTCATATGGACTCTGGCATTCCTTACGCTTCCACTGATAGCCCAGAAGCGCAAGGCAGTACCGTTGACGCCAGAACAACTGAAACAGCAGCAACGTCAGGAAAAAATAGCGCGTATGATGGCCAAGACACAGCGTATCATTTTCATCGACAGCATCGTGGTCGATAAGCAACACTTCCTGCAAGCCTACCACCTGTCACCTGAGGTGGGGCGTGTGGCAAGCTATAACGACTTCTTCCATACCAATCGTCAACCCGATGCACATGTCTACGTCAACGAATTAGGTTCGCGGTGCTACTATTCGATGGAGCAAGCCGACAGTACGATGCAACTCTATGCCAGCGACAACATCAACAACCGCTGGTCGCGTCCTCATCTGCTGAGCGGTATCAATGAAGACAGCATTTACCACCGTATCAATTATCCATTCATGATGGGCGACGGCGAGACATTCTATTTTGCGGCAGAGAGTAACGATGCCCTAGGAGGTTACGATATCTACGTCACACGCTACGATGAAGAAGAAAAGCAGTTCTTGCACCCTGCGAACATCGGTATGCCGTTCAATAGCGAAGCCAACGACTACCTCTATGCTATTGACGAATACAACAACCTTGGGTGGTTTGCTACAGACCGTCGCCAACCGGCTGACAGCGTCTGCATTTACGTATTCATTCCCCCACAGACACGCCAGACCTACGACACAGACTCGCTGACAGCCAGTCAGTTGGCCAATTTAGCATGTATCAGCCGCATTGCCGATACCTGGAGTGACGAAGACACTCGTCAGGCCGCTTTGTCACGTCTAAAGAATGCCATGGGCCGCAAACCCGTCAGCACCGATGGTGACTTCTGTTTCATTGTCGACGACCATCACACCTACACCCGTCTGTCCGACTTTCAGGCCGCAGGCAACAAGCAGCGCTACCAACAGCTGACAACGTTGCAAGACCGCTATCAGCGTCTGCTCGACACACTCGACCGTGCCCGCGACCATTACGCTACAGCCAACCAAGAAGAGCGTGACGAACTACGCCCCGATATCCTGGCCAGCGAGCGCATGCAACACGACCTCTACCTTCAGATACACCAACTGGAGAAGACAATACGCAACAACGAGATTTTATTTCTAACTAAAAACATATAAGACTATGGCTAAAAAACATTTCCCAGAATCAGAGCTCATTATTAATGGCGACGGTTCATGTTTCCACCTTCATCTGAAGCCGGAATTCTTGGCTGACAAGGTTGTTCTCGTAGGTGACCCAGCACGTGTCAACACCGTTGCGGCCCACTTCGACAGTATCGAGCACGAAGTTAGCAGTCGCGAATTCCACACCATTACCGGTACGTATAAGGGCAAGCGCATTACGTGTCAGTCGCACGGCATTGGTTGCGACAACATCGACATCGTGGTCAACGAACTCGATACGCTGGCCAACATCGACTATGCCACTCGTGAAGAGAAAGACGAGCATCGTACACTGACCATGGTACGCATCGGCACCTGTGGCGGTCTGCAACCATTTACACCCACAGGCTCGTTCATTGCTTCTGTTAAAAGTATCGGTTTTGACGGTTTGCTCAATTACTATGCTGGACGCAACGACGTCTGCGACCTGAAAATGGAAGAGGCCTTCAAAAAGCATATGGACTGGAACCCCATCAAGGGCGCACCCTATGTAGCTGTGGCCGACCGCGAACTTATCGACCGCATCGCTGCCGACGACATGGTAAAGGGCTACACCGTTGCTTGCGGTGGATTCTATGGTCCTCAGGGCCGTCAGCTGCGCGCTGCCATTGGCGACCCTGACCAGAATAAGAAGATCGAGTCGTTCGAGTACGATGGTCTGAAAATCTGTAATTTCGAAATGGAATCCTCAGCACTTGCCGGACTGGCATCGCTGCTGGGACACCGTGCCATGACGTGTTGCATGGTCATCGCCAACCGCTATGCCCAGAAGATGAACACTGACTACAAGAGTTCTATCGATACCATCATCCAGAAGGTGCTTGACCGTATCTGATGAAGCGACACTTACGTTTCAAATATATGAATAGAATTCCATCTTTCGAAAGTGACTACAACAACGGAGCACATCCTGATGTGCTCCGTCGTCTCTTTGAGACAAACGACAGCCAGAGTGCATCCTATGGCGATGATGAATGGAGCGAATCTGCGAGAGAAAAAATACGCGAAGCTTGCCAGTGTCCGGAGGCCGACATCTTCTTCCTCGTAGGAGGAACACAGACTAATGCCACCGTCATTGATGGAGTACTGACGGGCTACGAAGGCGTTATTGCCGTCGATACAGGCCATATCAATGTCCACGAGTCTGGAGCCGTGGAAGCCAACGGTCATAAAATCATCATCCTACCGTCCCACGACGGCAAGATGAGTGCAGCCGACCTGAAAGATTTCCATGACAAGTTCTATGCCGACCCAGTCTATGAACACATGGTCATACCTGGTATCGTTTATATCACCTTCCCCACTGAGTTAGGAACAGTCTATAGCAAGGAAGAAATAGAAAGCTTGTATGCACTATGTCAGCAGTTTGAAGTGCCGCTCTTTATCGATGGTGCAAGATTAGGATACGGTCTGGTATCTGATGACTGCGAATTCAACCTGCCGTGGCTGGCTCGTCACTGCGACGTGTTCTATATCGGAGGAACAAAAGTGGGAGCACTCTGCGGTGAGGCCGTTGTATTTCCACGAAACAATGCCCCTCGACATTTCTTTAACATCATCAAGCAACATGGAGCTTTGTTGGCAAAGAGCCGACTAGCTGGCGTCCAGTTCGAGGCGCTGTTTACCGACGGACTCTATTTCAACATTGCACGCCACGCCATTGACAAAGCCATGCAACTGCGAAAGCTGTTTACCGAGGCAGGCATCCCCATCAAGGACTCGCCTACCAACCAACAGTTCATTATGCTCACAACAAAGCAGATTCAACAACTACGCCAGAACATTGCATTCGAGACGTGGGAACCCATCGATGCCGACCACACCTGCTGCCGTTTTGTTACCAGCTGGGCTACGACCGACAATGACATCGCAGTATTGGAAGAAGCCCTAAAACATATCGTCTGAATGAGCAATACGCCCTCTCTCACCCCCACCGTCACAACTCACGAGGAGACCATCTGTGCCCTGGCCACAGCCCCTGGTGGTGCCCTTGGCATCATCCGCGTCAGCGGTCCATATGCCTTCAGTGCAGTCAGTGCCATCAGTACGGTAAGATGCAACGAGATGGCTGCCAATACCATCCACTACGGACACATCGTGGAGCATGTTGCTGTGGCACAGCAACATGCTGCCATCATCGACGAGGCACTCGTGACCATCTTCCGTGCACCCCACTCCTACACAGGTGAAGACAGCGTAGAGATATCCTGTCACGGCTCACGTTATATATTAAATAAGGTATTGGAACTCCTGGTGCAGAACGGCTGCCGCATGGCCCAACCTGGCGAGTATACCCTGCGTGCCTACCTCAACGGCAAGATGGACCTCTCGCAGGCCGAAGCCGTCGCCGACCTCATTGCATCTTCTAACAAAGCGACTCACCAATTAGCTATAAGCCAGCTGCGCGGCGGTATTTCCACAAGACTCAGTCGCTTAAGAGAACAGTTGCTGAAACTCACTTCCCTGCTTGAACTCGAACTCGACTTCTCCGACCATGAAGACTTGGAGTTTGCTGACCGTTCGGAATTACTCACGCTAGCCAAAACTATAGATTCCCATATTGCCCATCTAGCCCAAACTTTTGAAATCGGCAACGCAATCAAGAACGGAATCCCTGTGGCTATTGTCGGGGCTCCCAACGTGGGTAAAAGCACCCTGCTCAATGCCCTGCTGGGTGAAGAGCGTGCTATTGTCAGCGACATACAAGGGACTACTCGCGATGCCATTGAAGACACCATCCAACTATGCGGCATCACCTTCCGCTTTATCGACACTGCTGGTATCCGTCATACAGACGACCAGATAGAAAACTTAGGCATAGAACGCTCAATGGCTGCAGCCCAGCGCGCCCAAATAATCCTGATGATGACAGAACCAGATGTGCCCTACCCTGACATTCCCATTCGTGATGACCAGACTGTCATTCGTATTGAAAACAAGACTGAGACCTTCCAAGCTAAGTTTGGTGTGGGGCTCGACCAGTTGCGTCAGCAACTCATTGAGGCCGCCCCAAAGATAACCGAGAATGACGTCATCGTCACTAGTGCCCGTCATTACGATGCCCTGCTGCGTGCTCACGACAGCATTGGACGTGTCATCGATGGACTCCAGATACAACTTAGCGGCGATCTCCTCAGTGAAGATCTCCGCCAAGCCCTTGACACCCTCGCCGAAATCACTGGTGGTCAAATCACCCCCAATGAAGTATTAGGAAATATCTTTAAACACTTCTGTGTGGGTAAGTAACTGATTATCAACAACTTAGAACAATTTGGATAAACTATTACTAAAGCTCTCATTTTGAGGGCTTTTGTTGTGTTAAGTGTTCTTAATTGCTCTTTGTTATTCCAAGTTATTTTAGCTATTT
>JAEEVA010000026.1 GCA_016286995.1 Prevotella sp. | reverse complement strand
TGGAAGGTGCCCATGGTGCGGCCCTGCTGGTAGAGTTCGAAGGTCTTTGGGTCGTCAATGGGAATATGGTCCAGGTCGACATCAATGCCACGGGTCTGCTTGATGACGGCACAGCACTCTTTCATCTCCGACAGCGTCTTCAGTCCGAGGAAGTCCATCTTGATGAGCCCCGTCGACTCGATGACGTGACCGTCGTACTGCGTACAGTTGGTTTTCTGGTCCTTGAAGTCGGGGTCGTCAGCCGTCGAGACGGGTACCCAGTCGGATATCGGGTCGCGGCAGATGATGAAACCACAGGCATGGATGCCCGTGCCACGAACCGTACCTTCAAGCATCTTGGCGTACTTGATGGTGTTGCGCATAGCAGGGTCGGTGGAAGCCTCAGCCTCCTGTAACTCCTGTACGGCACTGATGGCATTCGGCAGGTTCATCTTCGGCGTCTTGCCGTTCACCTCGGGCAAACGGTCGGGAATGGCCTTGCACAGGGCATTGACGGTATTCAAAGGCACCTTTTCCACACGAGCCACATCCTTGATGGAATTCTTCGTGGCCATCGTGGCATAGGTTATGATATGTGCGCAGTTCTCGTGACCATACTTGTCCTCCACCCACTTCAGCACACGGCCGCGGCCGTCGTCGTCGAAGTCGGTATCAATATCGGGCAACGAGATACGGTCTGGGTTCAGGAAACGCTCAAACAGCAAGTCATACTTCAGCGGGTCTATCTTCGTAATTCCCAGGCAGTAAGCCACCACACTACCAGCAGCAGAGCCACGCCCGGGGCCCACCATAACATCCAGTTCATCGCGGGCGGAATTGATGAAGTCCTGCACGATGAGGAAGTAGCCGGGGAAACCCATCGTTTTCATGATATGCAGCTCGAAACGGATGCGATCGTCGACCTCCTTGTCACGCTCCTTACCATAGATGCGGTCAGCACCCTCATAGGCCAGTTTCGCCAGATAGTCGGCCTCGAACTTGATGCGATAGAGTTTGTCGTAGCCACCCAACTTCTTGATTTTCTTCTCGCCTTCCTCCTGTGACAACGGATTTTCACCGTTTTCATCAGAGGTAAACTCACGGAACAGGTCCTCCTCCGTAAACTTCTGCCGCCACTGCTCTTCCGTACCGAAATCCTCGGGAATGGGGAAGAACGGCATGATGGGGTCGTGGTCGATGCTGTAAATCTCCACCTTATCTAATATTTCCAAGGTATTGGAAAGCGCCTCGGGAACATCGCTGAACACCTCGTTCATCTCTTCGCGGGTCTTAAACCACTCCTGCTTGGAATACAGCATGCGTGTGGGGTCGTCGAGGTCCTTGCTGGTGGCCAGACACAACAGATGGTCGTGAGCCTCTGCATTCTCCTGATCGACAAAGTGGGCATCATTGGTACAGACAAGCTTGATGCCATACTCGTGGGCCAACTCAATCAACACCTTGTTGGCCTGCTGTTGCAGGGGGAAAGTCTCGCGGTTAGCACGGATAGTGGGATCTTTCACCTCATGGCGCTGCAGCTCCAGATAGTAGTCGTCGCCAAATACGCGGTGATACCACTCGATGGCCTCGCGGGCTCCAGCTATGTCGCCGTTCAGAATCTTCTTGGGTACCTCACCGGCGATACAGGCCGAACAGACTATCAAGCCCTCGTGGTATTTTTCAAGGTCCTCGCGGTCGGTACGCGGACGCATATAGAAGCCGTCAGTCCACGAACGGCTCACCAGTTTAATGAGGTTCTTGTAGCCTTGGTAGTTCTTAGCCAGTACAATAAGGTGGTAGCCGCTCTGGTGCTTCTTGTCGTCCTTCAGCGATTTCGAACCATAGCGCGATACATACATCTCACAACCGAAAATGGGTTTGAAGGGTTCCAGGCCTTCCTTCTTGCGTCCTTTGTTGATGCCACCCACATAGTCATGGAACTCTTTGATGCCGAACATGTCGCCATGATCAGTCACCGCCATACCCCGCATGCCATTGCCTATGGCTTTGTCGACCAGTCGCTTGATGCTCGACTGACCATCGAGAATGGAATAATATGTATGTACATGAAGATGAATAAAATCTTCCATAAAATGCTTGTTTTGAGAGTTTCGAGGCGTAAAGTTACTACGAAAAGACGAGAATACCAAAAAAATTCATAATAATTAAGGTGAAAAAATAAATTTCTTCACTTTTTATTTTCGTTTTCGTTTTAGTTTTCGTACTTTTGCATGTTGAAACAAGAACTATCAAAACTATCTCATGGGAGAAAGAATCAGAAAACTCAAGAAAATAAGAATACATCGTGAAGGAACAAACGAACTGACGTTAAGTATGATAGCCCTGTTGGGCATCGGTTTTTTGTTGTGGTACTATATTGACAACCCCATACCATTCTGGCTGTTTATCGTGGTTTTCGGAGCCGCTTGGGCCATGGCACTCAATTTCTACCGCTGTCCCATCCGTTATTTCAATGGCGATACTGAAAAGTTGGTGGTGGCACCTGCCGACGGCAAGATTGTGGTGGTTGAAGAAGCCGAGGAGAATGAGTATTTCCACGACAAACGACTTATGATCAGCATCTTCATGAGTCCGCTGAACGTCCATGCCAACTGGTTTCCCATCGACGGCAAAGTAAAATTCGTTCACCATCAGAATGGCAACTACCATAAGGCATGGCTGCCTAAGGCCAGTGAGGAGAACGAGCATGCCGACATCATGATTACCACCCCCGATGGCGAAGATGTGCTGGTGCGACAGATTGCCGGTGCCCTGGCACGCCGCATCGTGACCTATGCCAAAGAGGGCGAAGAGTGCTACATCGACGAACACTTAGGATTCATCAAGTTAGGTTCACGCGTTGACGTCTATCTGCCCTTGTCGGCCAAGGCCTGCGTCACGATGGGACAGCCGACCACAGGCGACCAGACAGTCATAGCCAAACTAGCCTAATTGTCAATTATCAATTATCAATTGTCAATTATGAAGAAGCATATTCCTAATACGATAACATGCCTGAACCTCATCTCAGGTTGCATAGCCACTTTTTGGGCTTTCTGGGGTGATTATCAGTTGGCTTTGCTGTTTATTGTCATCGGTGCCGTCTTCGACTTCTTCGACGGCATGACGGCCCGACTGCTACACGTCTCGTCGCCCATAGGCAAGGAGCTTGACTCATTAGCCGACGATATTACCTTTGGCTTTGCACCATCGGCAATAGTGTTCAGTCTGCTCAACGGCATCCCCGGTCCAGCATGGATGGAACCCATAGCCCCGTATGTGCCTTTCTTTGCTTTTATCATGGCTGCTTTTTCTGCCCTGCGTCTGGCAAAGTTCAACCTTGACGAGCGACAGGCAATGGGATTCATCGGATTGCCCACTCCTGCTAACGCCTTGTTCTGGGGAGCCCTCATCGTTGGTTCTGGCGAATGGCTGCAACATCATGTAGTACTGATACTTTGGCTTGTCGTCATGAGCTGTTACCTGCTGGTCAGCGAGATACCCATGTTCGCACTGAAGTTCAAGACGTGGGGCTGGAAGGGCAACGAAGTGAAATATATCTTCATCATCACGTGCATTCCCCAGCTGATTCTGCTGGGAGTCAGCGGCTTGGCAACCATCATCGCATGGTATGTCATTCTCTCTCTCGTCAATGCACGCCACACTTCGCCATCAAAGAGTCAATCTTAATAACAATAACTAAAACCCCATCGACAGATTATGCTAAAAGGTTTCATGTGGATTATCCTATTCGTTTTCTTTGTCATCGTTTTCTTTGTTTTGCTGGCATGGGGAATGATCGTGAAGACTATCAAGAATATGCGTAAGGCTGCCCAGAATGCCGCCGACCTGAGAGAACAGCGTATGCGCGACGAAGTAGGTCGTCAACGCCAGCAGTATAGTCAGCGCCAGCAGACTCAGAACACTCAGCGCACCCAGAACGCCCAGCGTACCGAGGACAGCCAACGTACTCAGGAGTCACAGCAAGACAACGCCCGTCGCACACAAACGGCAACGGGCGAAACCATTATTGACCACCATCACGAGAAACGCGAAAACCAGAAGATTTTCGACGACTCCGACGGTGAATACGTGGAGTTCGAGGAAGCTTAATTGTCAATAATCAATTGTCAATTAGTTATGAACTAACGTGCCAATTTCCTCACCGTCCATCACTTTCTTCAGATTACCAACGACATCCATGTTAAACACATAGATGGGCAGATTGTTGTCCTGACACATGCAGATAGCCGTGAGATCCATCACTTTCAAGCCTCGCGCGAGTACCTCTTTATATGTAATAGCGTCGAACTTCGCAGCCGTGGGGTCCTTCTCGGGGTCGGCAGTATAAACGCCATCCACACGCGTACCCTTCAGCATCACGTCGGCCTCAATCTCAATGCCACGCAGGCTTGAACCAGTGTCGGTGGTAAAATACGGACTACCCGTACCTGCCGAGAAGATGCACACATAGCCTTGTTCCATGGCCTCGATGGCCTTCCACTTGGTGTAGAACTCACCAATAGGTTCCATGCGGATGGCCGTCAGCACCTTGTTCTTCACACCAACAGCTCCGAGTGCCGACGACAGCGCCAGTGAGTTGATAACCGTGGCGCACATACCCATTTGGTCGCCTTTCACACGGTCGAAGCCCTTCTGCGAACCACTCAGTCCGCGGAAGATGTTTCCGCCGCCAATGACGATACCAATCTGAACGCCCATCTCACTCACTTCCTTAATCTGGCGGGCATAGTCGTTCAGACGCTCAGGGTCGATTCCATAGCCCTGCTTGCCCATCAGGCTCTCGCCCGACAACTTCAATAGAATTCTTTTAAATCTCATAGTCTAAGCCCCCTAAGTTAGGGGGATGGGGGTCTGAACAAGCGTATATCAGACCATTTTTTTATTGTTATCATTACAAGAATCTGCGCCTGTTCAGACCCCTGTTGCCCCCTATTGCAACGCCACACTCTGCACCTTTTAGGTCAGAGAACTTAGGGGGCCTATTGTACAAACTGCACCTCCTTGAATGCATACTTCCTTTCTTTGCCGTTATCATCGCAGAGCACGAGGTGGCCGTCGTCCTCCACTGTCACAATTTCTGCCATAAAGGCACCGTGACTGTCGGCGTAAGGATGGAAGCCTTGGCGGCGATACAACTTCGAACGATAAGTCTCCCCCAGCATGGGGAGAACGGAGGGGACCATCATACTGTCGAACGCCTGAAGGATGTCCTGCAGCAGCTGCTCGCGATTGAACTCATGCTCACAAATCTGCCACAGCGACACAGGATTGGGGGCATCGCTGCGGAACTCGCGCTGGTTGACATTCAACCCGACACCGATGACACTATCCTTGATGACGTTGCCATGCAGGGTATTCTCTATCAATATGCCGCCTATCTTCCCATTACGCCAATAGATGTCGTTAGGCCACTTGATGCTCAGATCACCTATGTACTGCTCCAACGCCTCGCAGATGGCCAGTGAGATAGCCATAGAGATTTGGAATTGTCTCACCGCTGTCACATGCAGTGGGTGTATCAGCATCGAGAACAGCAGGTTCTTGCCGCGTTCCGACTCCCATCGGTTCGTGCCACAGCCCCGTCCTGCCGTCTGATAGTCAGCAAGTACACAAAGGTGACGGTTCTTTTTGTGTACAACCTCACAGGGGGACAGTCCCCGTGTGAGGTTGCTCACAGAGGGACAGTCCCCGTGTGAGGTTAACCAGCGATTGGTCGAGTCAGTCTCGTCAATATGAATGATTTTCCATTCCACGATGCAAAGATACAAAATAATTGATAATTGACAATTGATAATTGATAATTATTTTGTACTTTTGCGGCATGGAACAAAAAAATAAAGATGATATGTACATGCGCAAGGCATTGGCCGAGGCGCAGCAGGCTTTCGAAGAAGGCGAGATACCCATTGGTGCCATAGTGGTCTGCCAGGACCACATCATTGCCCGTGCGCACAACCTGACGGAGACACTACACGACGTTACAGCCCATGCCGAGATGCAGGCCATCACTGCCGCCGCCAACGAACTGGGTGGCAAGTACCTCACCGACTGCACCCTCTACGTCACCGTAGAGCCCTGTACCATGTGTGCCGGAGCCCTGGGCTGGAGCCAGATTCCTCGTATCGTCTATGGCTGTCGCGACGAGAAGCGTGGCTACTCCGCCTATGCCCCCCACGCCCTGCATCCCAAGTGTACTGTCACTGGCGGCATCCTCGAGGACGAATGTCGCGAGCTGATACAGCAGTTCTTCAAAAACAAAAGATAAAGGAAGGGCTGGCTTATTTCAACGTTCATTGTTCAACGTTGAACGTGTTTTTTCCCGTCAATAATCAACAAGCCCTTGGCTGTAGGACGGACGCGCTGTCCCTGCAGGTTGTAGGCAGTTCCACTACTTCTTACGTCTGACATCTGACTTCTGACCTCTTCAATGCCCGTCAGGTCTGGAGCAGTATTTTCCACAATATTACCGGTTAGATAAATCTCGTCAATCACATCACCATTAATATTGTCGGTACCAAAAATTCCCTCTATGTCGAAATAGCGTCCGACAAGGTTGCGAGGTATGGAGAGTCCTTCAATATTGAACTTCTGCCACAGACGGGCCCGTTTATTGCCACGATAGGCCCACATGCCGTTGCTATCCTCCATAATCTGCACCCCACGAACCTGTATATAGTCTGAATAGTACGAGGCATCGAGATTTTCGAAACGTACATCATGGGGTTGTACCTCTTCCCCACCCGTTCGCAGTGTCAGTCCGCTGACGTCCCAACCACCAGATGGCCGCAACGCCTGCATCATGCCATTCTCCTGACCTACCAGGACACGCAACTGACCGTTAAGGACGTCGTTACGCTGCAGGTCAAAACCAAATTGAGTGAACATCACGCTACCCTGCGCATCACGCAAATAGACATCATCATTATAAGCGTATAACACCTGAGCATCTACCAGATTCAACACTACTTCCTGACCGATTTGCTCTGACAGGTATTCGCCTAAATTGTCAGGAAGTTTGTCCACATTGGCATGGAAGGTAATGGTGTTGCCTTGCTGCTCGATTCCCGTCAGCTGACAGGCATTCGGTTCGCCCGACCATGTCCGCAACGAAGAAGGATAGGTATCGTTACCCAGATCGGTGATATTCCATGACCCTGGGAAGACATCGTAAGCCGTATTCTTCTGTCCGGCGCCGGCAGCCCTGACTATGCAGTAACACGGATGCTGTGCGTATGCATTCACCTTGTTAATCTCCCACAATTCACTATTGCTCTGATCGACATGGTGTATCAGCATGCCACTGCCTGGCAGGTACTCGTCCCACTTGAACAACTGCTGCTGACGGTTTTCCATGATGAAATACTCTTTGTCAACAGGGGAATTGATGCGATAGAACTTACCCTGCTGGCATAATGGTTGCAACACATAGTCGCCAGTATAACGGATGACCTCTGGATCACCTATGAATCCGGCCATCCAGCGTTCGAAGGCAGAATAGCCGATAGGACTGCGCGAGTCGTTGGCATAATTGCCACCAGCCATGACCGACCACATATCCGGGTCGTCACTACGCCCGTTATCTGCACCGTCCGTATCATAGAAATCAGGCAATCCCAGCACATGGCTGAACTCATGGCAGATGGTGCCGATACCATCCAGATGCACCGTCTGCGGATACTGAGTGTGTCCTATCAGCTCCGTTGAGCAGGCATAGTCCCACAGGCGAATGCCATCCTTGACGACATACCAGTTATCTTTGATGACATAGTAGCGGTGGGGCCATAACAGACGAGGATCGTTGCCACTGTAGTTAGAGCCGTTGCCAGCGAAGATGAAGTGTATCATGTCAACATAGCCGTCACCATCGCCGTCGTACTGGCTGAAGTCCACATAGTCATCGGCAGCATCGACGGCGGCATTAATCAGCGCTTCCTGATTTCTATAGCCATTGGCCGCATACTGGGTGAAATTGATGGTGACAGGACCTATAATATCGAACTGAGGCTGGAACTGACCGTTGGAATTGTCGGTGAAGTAGTCGCGCACGCTACCGGTAAAAGCATAGTTGTCGTAACCGGAATAGCCCTGCTGGTTCACCATGTTGTAGATGATGTCGTAGTAATCGTAGCGCGAGAAGAACTTGTCGTTGAACTGCACCAGGACAATGAGGCCACGGAAGCTACTGAAGAAATTGCTGCCGGCACGATGACGATTGGCCAGCGTCTGCTGCTGTCGGCGCTGCACATTCTTTTTCTTGGCAGCCACCTGGGCCGGCATCGTGGGTGTCAAATGCTTGCTGACAGCAGCAAGGAACATCCGTTCTGCATCTTGACGGGCATCGGCATCGTGAGCCACCTGGGCAGTAGCCACCAACTGACCTTCGAGCTGTCGAGCATAGACGTAGTAGCCTTGCTGATCCTTCACCACAGTATAACCGTCGGCCGTTGTCGTATAGCTCAGCCATTCGTCACCATGCAACTGCAGGGTGACATAACTGCCGTCAGGCTGTTGCACCTTGACTGTACTCGGATGAGCCGGCACTGCCTGCATGCTGCCCACGCAGAGCAGCATTGCAACCATCATCAGCCAGACTCTCCTTAACTCCATCTCTTATCTAATCTTATCTGACTATCGTTTTCTTGCCGTTCTTGATAACCAGACCTTTGTAGTTCTCCCCCACACGCTGTCCCTGCAGGTTGTAGGCAGCATTGCTACTTCTTACGTCTGACATCTGACTTCTTATCTCCTCAATGCCCGTAGGTATCTGGTTGTCAGGGAATGTGAAGGCAATGTCGTCAAGATAACATACTGCAGAGGTACTAGTAGACTGCATCAAGAACTGAATCTGACTGTTGGCAGGAATATTGCGATAGGTAAAGGTCTGTTCAACATTGGCCTTGATCTCAACAGTTCCCTTGCCATCAGTATTATTGATAACACTGAAACTGCCACCATCAGTGCTCACCTTCAGACTGAATCTGATCTTCTGACCACCATTCTTAACCGTAAATGTCAGAGAACGGATGCCATTCTCAAATGTCGACGACGTCAGCGTACCAGAGCGCATCAGTTTCGCCACTTTGTTGCCGTCGGTTTGCTCGATAGCAGCATTGTTCAGGTCCCACGTACAGAACTTGCCCGTAACACCTGTTGCGCCAGACTCGGAAAGCGGTGAATTCTCGAAGTCTTCGACAACTGACTGATACACGTCATTTCCAGCAGTAAACGTTACAACGCCACCTTCCTCAGTAATGTCGTACAAGTCCATTACGGCAGGTTTACCAGCCCATGACACCAGAGCCGGCACGGTGGTGCTGGTCAGGTCGACTAACTTACCATCCTTCGGGGCGGTTGTTAGCAGCACAAAATAGTTATGATTTGCATTGATATTCACGTCATTACTTCTCCAAATACTCGGATTCGACGTATCGGCGCGCCACACGAGCAGACCATGACCAGGCAGTTTGCTATCCCACCCTTCTTTCTGGCGGTTTTCAAGATAAAAGTCATCGTCCGTACTGCCCGTCTTCAGGATATAAGCCTGATTGCCTGTGGCAAATGACGACAGTTCATAAGTGCCGGCTGCTGTCAATTCCTGTGGCTCGGCAAAGCCCAACATGTGGCGTTCAAAAGCGTTATAGCCCACTGGTGACAAACCATAATTGTGGTCAGCGCCACTAGCCATTACATCATAATCAAACCACGATTGGTCACTCTGTCCGTGATCATCATAATCCTTATCGTAATGGTCGGCCAAACCCAACACATGGCTGAACTCATGGCAAATAGTGCCGATACCGTCAAGATACTGATGCTGTGCCTGCTGAGACTCATAGTCTTGAATTTCAACGCTGCAAGCATAACGGCCAAACTTCTTATTGTCATACTTGGGAATACCCGTCCAAGATGAAGGCATTCCTGACAAATCATTAGCATGCGGCCATAGATAGCCAACGTTATTACCTGACACATAGCTACCATAGCCAGCAAAAATCATATACACCATGTCGATGGTGCCGTTATTGTCAAGATCATAGTCAGCAAAGTCAACAGTAGGATTCACCTGATCCAGCACAGCTTTGATAATTTTATTCTGTCGATCCCAGGCTCCAGGGTCATCACTCCCATCCTCATTATTAGGATGTGGATACAGACAGCTGTAGTTGATAGTAACAGGCCCCACCACGTCGAACGTAGGATCAAAAATACCCATCGAGTTGTCGCGGAAGTAGTCACGTGCACTACCTACCACATCCACAGGATAGTGGGTATGGGAATTGTCAGTGTAATTCGCCTCACTGGTCAGCCTCTGATAGAAATCTTGGGGATTATCCATCGTAAACGTACAGTCGTTCCAATTCACTAGAATTACCAGCCCCTTGAAATTATTGTAGTCAATATGCGGCCAAATGGATGTCGGTGAACGGTGGCCACCATTCTGTTTCTCGCTATACATCGGACTCACCATCGTGGCAGCCATCTCCTTACGCTTCTTGGCACTCTCGCTCATCTTCGGAACAATCATCTTCTTCTGCGTTGCCAGGAACGACAGCTCCTCGGCCGTACGCTGGTCCTGATTGTGGGCCACAAAGCTGGTAGCCGTCAGCGTACCCTCACTGGTCTTCTCGGCATAGCGGTAGAAGCCGTCGGCACACTTAATGACGGTATAGCCGTCAACGGTGGTTGAAAAACTCAAGTACTCGTCGCCACGCAGACACAGTGTCACCACTGTACCATCGGGCTGCGTCACATCAACGGGCTTCGACCATGCCGGACGAGCCCACAGTGATGCCGTACTCAGCAGCATCGTCATCAATATCATTGTCAGTCTTTTCATATTCATTTTTTATTTCATCTTCAATATATCACATTATGCCTTGCAAAGGTAGCAATTTTTTTCGTAATGGCAAAAAAAATACATAAAAATGTAACAAATAAGTGGTACTTTTGCTGTTGGGTGCCTGTGCCCTTTTTGTCAAACAGTCGTTTTATCTTTACCAACTACCTGTAACATTTTTGCCATTTAATTTATTTTACATTATAAAATAAGTTATATTGTAGTACAAAATAAATTAAATTATTACGCAAAATAAGTTAAATGTCATGAATGGAACAAACAAATGTCAGAGATAATGCGGCATTTGTCAAAAAGAAGTTGTATCTTTGCCCAAGCCAAAAAGGCTAAACAGAGACAAAGGAACAATAAAAAAAGAATTATGAGCTTGCGTTTTACATTACGACAGAACAAGATTAAAAGCAACAAGTCGTTTGGAAAGTGGTATGCGCATACGCTGCGCGGTTCGGAAATAACTCTGGAGGACATTGCCCGGCAGGTGGGCTATAGCTGTTCGGTGTCCAAAGGCGACGTGTATGCAGTCATATTAGCCATGGACAATGTGGTTTCAAGAGCACTGAAAAAAGGCCATGTCATCAATTTGGGAGCATTGGGAAAATTCTACCTGAGCATTCGTGGTGTCTGCGTCGACAATCCAGATGCATTCAGCGTAAAGGATCATGTCAAGGGTGTCGTATGTAAATACACTCCCGCCGGACATCGTGTACAGAGCCTCGGAGGGCGCATCTCACGACCCTTTACAGACGATTGCGTCCTTGAGCAAGTTTCCGTTTACGACGAAACGGGACACCTTGCCAAACGCGTCCGCCGTGGTGGTCGGGTCAGGACAAAATAGCAACAACAATTCCCACCAGGCCTTGCAGCCAGGTGGGAATTATTGTTTTATCACTCAAGGGGATGAGTGAAGCAGAATGCGTTTACTTACTTGGCAATGTACTTACGGCCATCGCGGATGAGGAGACCCTTGGCATCCTTGCCTACCTCCTGACCCATCATGTTGTAAGTCTTGGCTGCAGCAGTCTTGTTAACTGTGTTAACCTCGTTGATGCCAGCTCCACTTGCCTCACCCCAGATAAGGTAAACACCATAGGCTTCACCCCACCAGTAAGCGCCACTATCACCCCAAGTAGAGTGAACCATGAACCACTTGGTATAGTCCTTTATGATTTTATCCTCATCGTCAACATCATAGAACTCAATAAGCTTCCTACCGTCAGTAAGTTCGTATACATGACCTGTAAAACATCCAGGATTCACAATATTCTCGAACTCTTCATCCCACTGCCACAACTGAATATAGTCAGGATCTTCACCTTCCTCAGCAAAATCATCATTCATCATACGGACAGGAGTTGCGATGCTGGCTGTCTCACCCTCAATATTGATGCTGAGGGGGCAAAGGCCAAAGAAATTATGAACGACCAATTCGCTGCCGTAGTCCTCAACATGAACATCATATTCAGCTCTTTCCCAGTCGCCCCAATCACCATTTTTAAGATGAACTTCTACATCACCCATAGAAGCATTGGGTGCATAAAATTCCATGGTAGTACCATATTCGAGATAGCCAAGTCCAGGAAGGTATGTCCAGAAACCTGAAATGGCGGCGCCTTCAGGCCAGCCATTCTCAGCCAACTCATCAGCAAAATCGTAGTTGTAAATAGTACCATCTTCATCTACTACGAGAAGCACATCGAAACCATAGTTATACGGCTCACCATTTACTGTTACAAGGCCTGAGAAACGGTAGTCGCCTTTAGTAGAATAGCTACCTGCAACCTGACAAGGGATATAGATGGTGTTATCAGTTTCATCGAAGAAGCCATGAACTACAGCGCCAGCAAATGATAAATTATCAAAGCGAAGGTTATAGTCGAAATCTACCTCTATTTCTTCTCCTGCCTCGTTTTCACTAATGACCTTAGCTGTACCAGTCTCTGCCGTGATGGTAAAGGATGATGATGACGTAAAATCGCCGTCCCAGTTAGCGAAATCCAAGATGTAAGTTCCTTCAAGGTCACTTGCGGCTCTATGAGACGCAGTAGACTTCACATGATTAGCAACAAGTCTCTCCGTCTGATCCATCGGAGCTTTCTTCATCATCACAGGAGCAGCCTGAGGAACGACCTTCGTTGCCTGTGGTACGAACTTAGTTGCCTGTGGAACGCGCTTCAACTGTGCATTTGCACCAATTGCCACGAATAATGCAGCAATAGCAATAAGTAAACTTTTTTTCATAATTTTCCTAATTTAGTTAGTTAATTTATTGACCCTGTCAGAGTGATGAGCCCTGACAGGGCCGTTTGTTAATACTCTCTTTAATTGTCGTTATAATAACTCATATCCTCCATGAAATAGGAAGGCGTAGAATAAATCGTGATGACATTGGTCGGATTGTCAACATCCGTCATCTTAATCCAAGCAGGACGACGCTGGTTGTCAGTCGTCAGGTCGAAGGTATGACCATAGACAGTATTCAGCACATCATTCCACTTATACTTGTTATAGTAGTCTTTGCCTGCCTTGTTGCGAACGGTACTATTCTGATTGAACTTGATGCGAGTGCCGTCACCCTTCACGTCCTGAGCCTTAAAGCCCCAGTAGGGTTCATCAGTTGACGTCACCATACCACTGCACAGTTTGTTATCGCCGGACAAGCCAATCGTAGCAGTATAAATTTTGATTTCCTGCTTGTTTTTGCCAGCAGTCTTCAAAATCTCCAACATGGCATCCCACTTAGGTTTGGCAAATTCTCCCACGCTGCCGTAACGCATATACCAGTTACCCGAAACAATATTCTCTACTAAGGTAGGCAGATAGCTGTCAAGCTGCAAATCCTGATTGTTGCGGAACTTGAAGAACTCCTGAGTATCACCTTTCACCAAGCCATTAAGCTCATAGCCGTTTACCTCCACAGGTCTGTAGAAGTAGAAACCGTCAGCCTTGACAATGTAAGGTGCGGTGATGGTCTGCTTTTCGTCATTCTCATCCTTATAGGTGAAAACGAAGCAACGGTAGCCGCCATTGAGGGTGGCAGTCACCTCGTTATCACTTGTATAACCAGAACCAGCCAGCGTATAAGAACGCGACATCATATAGTTCTCTGTTTCAGCTGCCTCATTAATGATGCTCTCCCACGACTTGTCAGCAGGAATGGGCGTCATGACAATCTTGTTATTGTGCTTCTTACCACGCAGGATGATAGAGTCGTTGCTGAACTTCATCACACGGAACTCGAAGTCACCATACAAACCGTCAGCCGTATCGTAGGTATAGTCGGGGTTAGCAGGCATAGAGTAGTAGTGAAGGGTCTCGTTGAACTCGTCAAACGAGATGATGGTACCCATAGACTGCTCAATCTTGAAATGGCTGGTGGTAGTAATAACCTTGCCGTCAGCACCGATGCCGGCCACGTGGTTAGGTCCCCACTTCTCACTGGCAAAGGTAGCCTGATCACCATCGACCTTCACCATGACGTTGTAGCCGCCAAAACTCAGGTCACCGTAATAGTCCATCAGCCAGCCGTTGGGAGCACTACGGATGATTTTATCAAAACTCGTGACATGTTCGCCCGAACGCTGCGATGCAGGCTGGTCAAAAGAATCATCTTCTTTCAGCGAGCATGCGCTGAAAGCCATAACGGCTACACAGGCAGCTAAGATATAATATAGTTTTTTCATACGCTCTAATCCTCCTATTATTTAAGTGTACGTAAGTCAAGTGTTACCGACTCGGTAGAACGGCGCAGCACAATGTCGCGCAGAAGATCGAGGTCGATACCCCAGCTATTCAAGAAGTAGGTCTTCATCAGATCGAGCTTCTGGTTGAGGATAGCAGTACCCTCTTCGCCGGCCTTGTTCAGAATCTTCTGCCAACCCTCAGGTGTATTGGTAATGTAGGTGGCATAGACCTCAGCAAAGTCCTCGTTGTACTCACTGGAGGCGTATGCAGTCACAAAACCTTCCTTGGCCACATCTTCATCCTCCTGGTTAATCCAGTCGGTAGCATGGTATTTGCCAGCACTGATGGTACGATATGACGTGTCGTACTCCTTCTTCTGAGTCAGGATGTGGCAGAACTCATGGTGCATGGTATGGAAGAACCAGTAGTTCATGTCAATCGGCTTCACCTGATGGCTCTCGTAGGGATTGGTGGTGTTGATACGCGGATTGTCGATGTCGAGCTCGTTGACACCGTATAGCATGATCTTCAGACCACCCTCGGCAGTACCCAGCACCTGCGAACCGTTGGTATTCCACTTGTAGGAGCCAGTCAGTTGGATGATACGGGGCACATAAATCTTCATGAATTCGGGACTGACTGCCTCAGAATAGGCTTCCAACCAAATGTGCTTGACCAAGATAGCAAGTGCCACCGACTTATCATATTCAGCAGGAACAACGTTGTAGTTCAGGTCGGCTTCCTTGTCGCTATAGCGATATTTGAAGTCGATATTGTAAACCTCACGGTAGTTCTTGTCCAACCAGACATCGAACTCGTTTTTCGTAGGGATAACCGCCGAGTCAAACACACTGGTGGAGTTGAGGTCTTCGTTATCGCAGCTGCTGAAGCCAATCAACAGGGTCATCAGCAACAATAAACTAATACTCTTTATCTTCATACTCTTTATACTTCGTTATAGGGTTTGATACTCGGTATTATTATTCTTCATCTTCATCCTTATACTCATCCTCAGTAGACAGCACAAACGACTTGATTTCCTCATCGGTCTGACGGGGGTTGCCAGGCAGACCGGCAGCCTGTACCGTGTTGGGAATTTGAATGGCTCCGCGCAGGTCACCACGGATGAAGACAATAGGATCCTCACCGGATACAAGGTGCGTATATTCTATACCATAGCGCTTGATGTCAGCAAAACGCAGGCCGTGGAAGACGCACTCCAGACGCTTCATGTGCAGCAGGAACTGCAGCATGCATTCCTGATTGCTGCCTTCGGCATCGATGGTAAAGCCCTGCGGATGCATGTGCTTGCGGAACGAGCGGTCACGGTTGCCGTCTGGCGTACGCTTAGCGTAGTCGACAGCCTCAACGTATGCCTTGATATTAGCGATGGTCATAACAGGACGTACGGTGCTGCCTTCCTGTTCCTTGCAGTGCGTACGGATCCAAGTGTTGATGTCCTGAACAGCCAGATCCAACTGTCCTTTCAGACAGTAGGCCTCGGCACGCTCCAGAATGGTCATGTCACCCGTGAATACGGGGTCTACGATGTGTGCATAACCAATACCTGCCACCTTGTCGGTGTACTCCCACTGCTCCTCGTAGGTGGGGAAGGCCACACACTGGTTCGAACCATAGAGCTTGTTGGCATAGATAACGGTGTTGTTGCTCGAACCGCTACCCCACGGCATGTCCACCCAGAAGGTCTCGTAGGCTGTGATATCGTAGTTGTGGGCGAAACGGGCACTGTTAGCCCATGTCATGTTACGGCCAGATGTACTATAGCTGGTCAACAACAGGAGATTGGCCTGTTCCTCAGAACGGATCCAGCGGTTACCGAAGTCGTCACGTCCCAGAGAACGGTAAGGCTCGTAGTCACGCATAACAGCTGTGGGCTCGTTGCCCAGCACCTGACTGGCATACTGGATGGTCTTGTCGTAGTTCATGTAGTAGAGGTTGAAACGGGCAGCAAAGGCGTATGCGGCCTTCGTATTGAAGTGGTACTTGGGAATAGTGAACTTTCCGGAAGCCTCTTCAATATAGGGCAGTGCCTCTTCAATATCCTTGTTGATAGCCTCGTAGAGCTGGCGCAGTGTGCCACGCTCATACTGGGCGTTGATGTCCTGTTCAGGAATCAGCGGATAGGGCAGTCCCAGATACTCGTCAGCCTTCTCAGGATTCCAGGCCATGCAGAAGGTCTGTGCCAGCTGGAACATACTGAATGCACGGATGAGCTTAGCCTCAGCCAGGTCGCCACGAAGCGACTCAGGATTGCCCAGTCCCTCGATGCCCTGAATGGCTTCGTTGACAGTAGCCACTGACTCATAGTAACCGCCCCAGATGCTGTAAGGTGAGTCGGTGCTCTCCTCAGGAGTATCTTTCAGACGGTAGATGTCGTCGCAGAGTACGGGTGACGAGTAGGCACGGCCATTATCACTGACATTGTCGGAAATCATCTCCATCAGCAGATTGTTGGTCACTTGAGGATACGCTGAAGTCAACAGCTGTGTAATCTTCAGGTTGGTATCCAGCTCAGCACGCTCGTCGGGCAGTTTGTCGAGGTAATCGTTACAGGACGAGAGTGCCAGCACTCCCAATCCCAATGCAAACATCTTGTATATCTTATTCTTCATAATCTTATCTTTTATGTGCGGTAGCAAATTTTTTACTTTTCACTATTCACTTTTCACTTCTTTAGATTCCTAAGCGCAGGGTGAACGTAAACTGACGTGCCATAGGCACAGCCACACCACCGGAGTTGAAGAACTCAGGATCCTGACCGTTCAACTTCTTGTCGGCATAGATCAGGAAGAGGTTAGTACCTTGCAGTTTCATGCTGGCAGAACTCAGACCGAGATGGCTGATCCACTGTGCGGGGAAGTCGTAAGCCAGAGAGATTTCTTTCATGCGGATGAAGTCACCCTTGGCAATACGGTCGGTAGAGTAGTTGTAGGCATTGTATGCATAGCCTAAGCGTGAGTCGTTCTGAATCATACGCAGGTCGGCCATAGCGGGAATCGTGGTCTTGGTTTCATCACCGGGAACAACCCAGCGATTGGCAAATTCACGCGGCATGGCGGTCAGGTCAGAATAAGAAACGGCGAAAGTTGGATCAAGACGTACCACATTACCGTAAGCATAGGTAATGAAGACGTTCAGGTGCCAGTTCTTATAGCGGAACATGTTTCCTAATGAACCAGTGACGGTAGGATCAGTCGGACCCTCATACTTCAGGTGATCCGTGACGTACGACTGGAAGTCGATGTCGCTGGTGGTCTTTTCGCCATTCTCGTTGATGAAGGTAGGCAGACCATACTCGTTCAATCCCTGGAAGTCCATGGAGAACAGGGAACGGTAAGGATAGCCCTTCTCCGTGAAACCGTTACCAGTGATGAGGTCGATGACGCGGTTGCGTGAATCGAAGTCGGTCACCTCACAGTGTGTGTGAGAATAGATGAAGTCGGTCGACCAGTCGAAGTCCTTGGTCATGATGTTACGGGTAGAGAGTGTGAACTCCTCACCGTGGGACTTCATGCTGGCCACGTTGGCATACTTCACAATCTGTCCGCCGACACCGGTAGTACGCTTCGGACCAATCAGGTCGTAGTTATTACGGGTGTACCAGTCGAAATCGAAGTTAATACGGTTGTTCAAGAAACCGAGGCTCAGACCGATGTTGAACTCGTGCTTCTTTTCGTAAGTCAGCTCGGGATTGGCAAAGCTGGCAATCTCAAGACCAGATTCCTTGTCGTTGGAATAGGGACGCCAGGGGTTGTAGGCCTGGATAATCACCATCGAGTTGGTCACGGCAGGCTTGTCACCCGTCAGCGAGTAGCTGGCCTTCAGGGTGGCGTGCGTCAGCTTGTCCTGGAAAGTCTTGAAGAACCAAGGCTCCTCATGGGCATTCCATGCTGCCGATACGTTCCAGGTGGGCAACCAGCGGGCGCTAGTAGCACGACCCAGACGGTTACTACCTTCATAGCGGACGGTACCGTTGATGATGTAGCGGCGCTTCCATGAATAGGTAGCTGTACCGAAGAATGACACCTCACGGCTATAGCCGTTGCTCAGGGCATAGTACATATTGTTCTCCTCACTGGCCTGCTTGAAGTAGAGGTAGTTGTAGTTACCCAGCTGACCCATGTCGTAGAGTACGCCGACCTTGGTGTTCGAGGTGGCAACACGGTCGATGCTATTCACCTCCATACCACCGTAGGCATTGACGATATGATCTTCGTTGAACACGTCGTTATAGCTCACCGTAGCACGGAAGTCCCAAGAATTCATCTTGTAGACGGTCTCACGATGGAAACCTCCCTCAGGCAGCACGCTGACTGGCAGTGAGTTAATGACATCGGGGTCGGTATACAGCCAGGGGTTGGAGTCGCGCATGGTGGCATCATCCATCATACGGAAAGCCATAGCCTGGTTACTGGTCTCATTGATGAAGTGCTGCTGCGTAGTGGTCGAATACTTGTAGGCACCGAGGGCGCTCAACTCGACAGTACGCACAGGCTTATACTTCAGTTCGCCCTGGAACTTCAGGTCGACCACGTCGAGCTTCATGTAGTTGTTTGCCAGCTCGTGGTGGATGTTGAAGGGGGCGTAGTTACGGATGTAGAACTCGTCGGGATCCAGCGTACGCGATGTATTCAGAGCATACGAATAGGGGTTGATATCGAAGTCACGCTTCACCTCACCAGACACGACATCAGTCTCCTGACCTGTCGTACCAGGAGCCTCCTGCTTACGATAGCTGGTATTACCAATCAAGTTCAACGACACCTTCTTGTTCAGGTTATAGTTGGCATTGATGTTGGCAGTATAGCGCTCAACCTTGCTGCGCTCACTCCATCCTGGGTCGCTCATGATTGAGAACGACGTATAATACTGAGCCTTATCCGTACCAGAACTCATGGAGATAGAATGGTTGTGCTGAATGGCATTCGAGAACAGCTCCTCAAACCAGTTCGTGTTACGATACTCTGCCACACGCAGGTAGTCGTTCATCGCCTCCTGGGTATTGGCGAGCTTGAAAGAACCCGTAGCGGGATCGTACTCGTTAATCAGGTGATACATCTTACCGAACACACCACTTGAACTGGCGCGGTAAGAACTCATGAACGACAGGAAGCCGTTGTTCTGCATCTCACGATAGACTGACATCTGCTCCTGCGAGTTCATGATATTGAACTGTGAATAGCTGGGGCGCAGACGCATGGTATACTCACCCGTGTAGCTAATCTTCGAAGTACCTGCCTTACCACGCTTGGTGGTAACGACGATCACACCTGCCATGGCACGTGCACCATAGATAGAGGTGGCAGAACCGTCCTTCAGAATCTGGAACGACTCGATATCGTCAGCGTTCAGACCAGCAATGGCGCTGGAAATCAGCGTGGCGGCATCACCTGACGACAAAGCATCGGCGTCAACCTCCGTCACGTCCTCCATAATCACACCGTCGACCACCCACAGGGGCTTCGAACTACCGTAGATTGACGTAGCACCACGGACACGAATCTTAGGAGCCGTACCAAAGGTACCCGACACGTTCTGCACGGAAACACCGGCGGCACGACCTTCCAGCGAACGGGAGATATCAGCAATACCGTCCAACTTGGCTTTCTCCGCATCGACCTTCGTGGTAGCACCTGTAAACAGACGCTTGTCCTGCTTCATCATACCTACTGCGACGACCTCACCAAGTGTCTGGGCATCAGGCTGAAGTGTAATCTTCATACCGTTTTTCGCCTTGACAATCTGTGTGGTCATACCAACATAGCTAATCACAAGTTTCTTGCCAGAAGGAACGGCAATGGTGAAATTACCGTCCATGTCTGTCTTAGTACCTTGCTTGGTTCCCTGAATCATAACGGTGGCACCGATACACGGTTCACCATTATCCTCAAAGACAGTACCTGAAATTTTGTCCTGAGCCAACGCAATTCCCATGCTTAGGAACAGGCCGAACAAAACCAGTGTTAACTTTTTTCCCATATACACTATTTCTTGTATTAATTATTAATTTATGTTTGCGTACATTATTATATATTATATAACGCCGCACTTGTGCGGACAATACAGTTTGCAAAGGTAATATCAATTTTTAAAAAAAACGAATAAATTTATGAAAAAGACACGAAAATAGGCAGAATTTTAACATTTCCGTTAAAATTCTGCCCTTTTTATATGTTTTTCCTTAAAAAAGGAACACTCTGATTTTTATTATGAACTGTGACTACTTCACCAACACAATCAGGTGACGGGTGTTCGACCAGAATCGCTGAGGATCGGTAATGCGCAGCACATACTGGTCGTTGGCATCAGGTTCCAGCACATAGCTCGACTCCGGATGAGACGTCAGCAACTCTGCACGGCGGGAGTAGAACTTGATTTCCTTGTCTACACGAATATCTATCTTCGTAAAGTGCTCATTCAGGAATTCATTACTCAAGCGCTTGCGACGCTCCAAGATGCCCTTATCCTTCAGTTCACGGCGAGTGCCATAGATAAACCATGCAGTATGTAACTGCTTGTCCTGAGACTGGATGGTTTCTGCCTTCTGCTTCGTGTCTTCTTTCAAACTGTCAACGTTGGCAGAAAGATCCTCAACCTTAGTATTCAGCTCGGTAATCATCAGATTCTTGGCTTCCAGTTCAGCGGCCAGCTGTTTGAGCTGACTGTCTTTCTCTTCCAGCTGCTGCTGCAGGTTTTCCAAGGTACGACGTAACTGGTCGCCATTGATGGTAGACTGGCGCAACTGGTTGCGCAGTTTATTAATCAACTCACGATTCTGCTCCATCGTCTCGCGAATGAACTTCATATTCTCAGCGATGCGTTCCTTCATGCTGGCACCTTCACCCTGACGAGCCACGCTAACACGGTTTTCTGCGGCACTGATGGCACGGAACCCTTCTTCGATGTCGTTCATTGTTGACATCATGTCGTTAATCTCATTGTCCTTCTGGGCAATTACACGATTCAGTGAGTCGCGCTCCTTCATCACAGTAAGGTCGCTTGACTTCTGCCCCTGCTGACAAGCAACAAATGCCGTCAGACACATTGCAAATAATAATACTTTTTTCATATCCTTAATTTTTCAATTTTAATGATTCATCTTTCATTCCGTCCTGCAAGAACTATGACGAACTCGCCACGCGGTTCATGCTCCGTAAAATGACTGATTACCTCAGCCAGCGTGCCACGTACCGACTCCTCGTGAACCTTGGAAATCTCGCGGCAGACGCTCACCTGTCGCTCCGGACCAAAGACCTCGCTGAACTGTTGCAGCGTCTTCAGCACACGGTAGGGCGACTCGTAGAACACCATCGTACGCTCTTCGTCACGCAACGACTCCAGCTTGGTCTGGCGTCCTTTCTTCTGGGGCAGGAAACCCTCGAAGCAGAAACGATCACACGGCAGTCCACTTGACACCAGAGCCGGCACAAAAGCCGTGGCACCAGGTAAAGTCTGTACCTCAATGCCCGCCCGCACAGCCTCACGCACCAGAAAGAATCCCGGGTCGCTGATGCCTGGCGTTCCGGCATCGCTGATAAGAGCTACGGTCTGTCCTGCTTGCAGACGTTCCACGACAGCTGCCGACGTGCCATGTTCGTTGAACTTATGGTGCGACAACAGGTGCTGCTTGATATCGAAATGCTTCAGCAGGATGCCCGACGTACGGGTATCCTCTGCCAGCACCACGTCAGCCTCCTTCAAGATGCGGATGGCTCGCAGCGTCATATCCTCCATGTTGCCTACAGGCGTGGGTACTATATATAATATGCTCATTTCGGCTGCAAAGATACAAAATATTTTTGTTTTTATTTCTTATTTAGCTAATTTTTATTATCTTTGCACCATGATTACATATCCAGCATCGGGTGAGACACGACGCCCAGGTAGAATAGAAGTCGTGTGCGGTTCCATGTTCTCGGGCAAGACGGAAGAGCTTATCCGCCGTCTGCGCCGTGCTCAGTTTGCCAAACAAAAGGTAGAAATCTTCAAGCCTGCCATCGATACGCGCTACAGCGACGAAGAGGTGGTGAGCCACGACCATAACGCCATTCCTTCCACCCCACTCGACTCTTCGGCCAGCATCCTGTTGCTGTCATCGGACATCGACGTGGTGGGCATCGACGAGGCCCAGTTCTTCGACATGGGACTCGTTGACGTCTGCAACGAGCTGGCCTATCGCGGCATCCGTGTCATCATCGCAGGTCTTGACATGGACTTCCGGGGTGTGCCCTTTGGACCCATGCCCGCCCTTTGTGCCATTGCCGACGATGTCACGAAGGTTCACGCCATTTGTGTCAAGTGCGGTTCCCTGGCCTATGTCAGCCACCGTACCATCAAGAGCGACAAGCGCGTACTGCTTGGCGAGACGCAGGAATACGAGCCTCTATGCCGCGATTGTTACCAAAAAGCCATCGAAAACGAAAAATCCTCTGAATAAATTTGGCCAATTCAAAAATATTGTGTAATTTTGCACCCGCATTTTGAAAATGCGGCTGCGATTGCGGGATGCACCTCAGCAAAAAGCAAGCTTTCTCTGACCTGAAGGTCTGAGTGTGGCGTTGCAATCTGCATTCGGTTTGCACCGCAATTATCACCCGCTTTTCAGCAAACAAGGTTGATCCGCTAGCTCAGTTGGTAGAGCACAACACTTTTAATGTTGGGGTCTTGGGTTCGAGCCCCAAGCGGATCACAAAAAGAGGCTTCACGCCTCTTTTTTTGATACAAGCTGGGCTCTCACCCAAGGGTTCTTTGACCTAAAGGTCAAAGCGAGCAGGCTCGATGACGAGCCCCAAGCGGATCACAAAGAAGCCGATGGAACAAAACCATCGGCTTTCTTTATGTCTCTTGTCTATGTTTAATAACATCAAAGGGTGGATACCATCTCAATACGCATCACCTGCCACAAATATTAAAATTACCTAAAATAGCATGCTTGCGGCAGGGTAGCTTTGAGCTACCATGCTGGTTGCTTCGAGTTTCCATGCTGCTCTCTCTTAGCTACCATGCTGGTAGTTTTGAGCTTATGACTACTTCAGAACTTCCTCCAACAATGTGCGATGGTGGCCTTGCAGCACGATGTGGTGGTTGCCGATGGGGTTCTTGAGGAAGTATTTCACCTGATTCTTGTCTGTCAGGCGGATTACTTGCTGGGTGCGGCAGAGATCTGGTTCGGCCTGGTTGCGGATGAGCTCGCCCTCGGCAATGAAATAGCGCTGCAGGTCGCCAGAAACCTTGAAGACGGTGATGGGACCTTCCTTCATGTAACCGCGGATGCCGACACCGATGCCCGACTCAAAATGGGTATCGAGCTCATAGCGCTCCACCATGTTAAAAGGTATGGTACAGTGGGCAAAGAGAATCTCGCCTGTCTCGGGATTGATGGAGGCAGGATTGGCCTGGAAACCCGATATGCCGGTAAGGGAACGGGCTATCATCATGGTAATCATGGAAGGTACATCGCCCTCACAGCCAGCTACAAAACCCTCACTATTCAGACGGGCAGCAGCTAGACAGCCCGTATTGCGGACGCTGGTAAGCAGATCGAAACAGCGCAGGGTATATCCCTGCAGACGATGGCGCGCCATGACGGCCTTCAGGGCCTCGTAAATGCGGTCGGGGTCTGGCATGCTGTCGGCAGGCGGCAGACTGTTCATCACCTCGTCCATAGGGATATCGAGGAGTTGTATGCCCGTGCGCCACTTCACAGTCTCGCGGTTGGCATAGCTTGAAATGAGCCAGTCGGAGGGTTGACCGATGATGCCCAGCCGACAGCCTGCCAGCTGCTGCTTGGCCTGCCCGACACGTTCAAGCAGTTGCAGACGTCGGCGGACGTATTCTGTAGAGCCGTGGATAATCTCGCCATGAATATTGTGCTGACGCAGATAGGCCAGTATCTCGAGTGATGCCGCCAGCGAGTTGCTCTTACCAGAGGTCAGCAGGCGGAAAGCTCCCTGTTGTTTCTTCTGCAGGTCAGGCAGCAAACGCTTGAAGATACCCTCGGTACCGCCAGTCCTGACGTAGATCAGGTCGAGGGCATGGGTGCCGTAGTCGCTGTAGTCGTCGCCCTTGAACTCATACTCCACTTGCAGACTTTCAAGGAATTGCTGTGTCACTGCACTGATAGCTTGTTCGTCGTGCAGTTCGGATGTCAGTGTGTAAATAGCGATATTCATAGTTTTGTAATATTACTGTTATTCCTTCTGCAAAAGTAATGCTTTTTCTTCAAACAACCAAGAAAACAAAAATAAAAAAAGAGGCAAGAAGGCACTTTCGTTCGAAAAAGCTCAATTTTTTTTGGCTTTTTGCTCACTTATTCGTACCTTTGCAGCCTAAAATATAATAAGGTATAAAATGGAAAACAAGAAATTCAAGAGAACGACTGTGACCTCTGCACTGCCCTACGCTAACGGCGGCGTACACATCGGTCACTTGGCAGGCGTTTATGTGCCTGCCGATATTTACGTGCGTTACCTGCGTCTGAAGAAGGAGGACGTGATGTTCATCGGCGGCTCTGATGAGCACGGTGTACCCATCACGGTACGTGCCCGCAAAGAGGGTATCACCCCACAGGACGTGGTGGACCGCTACCATAAGATGATCAAGGACTCGTTCGAGGAGTTTGGCATCTCGTTCGACATCTATAGCCGCACCACCTCGGAGACGCACCACAAGTTTGCCGCCGAGTGGTTCCGCAAGCTGTACGACGAGGGCAAGCTGGTGGAAGAGACTACCGAGCAGCTGTATGACGAGGAGGCCAAGCAGTTCTTGGCCGACCGCTATGTGACGGGCGAATGTCCCCACTGCCACAACGAGGGAGCCTACGGCGACCAGTGTGAGAAGTGTGGCCGCGACCTGAGTCCTACGGAGCTCATCAATCCGAAGTCGACCATCAGCGGCTCGACGCCCGTGATGAAGAAGACCAAGAACTGGTACCTGCCCCTGAACGAATATCAGGACTGGCTGAAGGAATGGATTCTGGAGGGTCACAAGGAGTGGCGTCCCAACGTCTATGGCCAGTGTAAGTCGTGGTTGGAGATGGACTTGCAGCCCCGTGCTATGACACGTGACCTAAACTGGGGTATTCCCGTACCCATCGAGGGTGCTGACGGAAAGGTGCTGTATGTATGGTTCGATGCCCCCATCGGCTATGTCAGCAACACCGTAGAACTCTGTGCCAAGGAGCCTGAGAAATGGGGCTCATGGCAGAAGTGGTGGCAGGATGAGGACACCCGTCTGGTGCACTTCATCGGCAAGGACAACATCGTGTTCCATTGCATCATCTTCCCCGTCATGATGAAGGCCCACGGCAAGTATATCATGCCCGACAACGTGCCGTCGAACGAGTTCCTGAACTTGGAGAACGACAAGATCAGCACCTCGCGCAACTGGGCTGTCTGGCTGCACGAATACCTCGTGGACATGCCCGGCAAGCAGGATGTGCTGCGCTATGTACTGACTGCCAACGCCCCTGAAACCAAGGACAACAATTTCACTTGGAAGGACTTCCAGGATCGCAATAACAATGAGCTCGTCGCCGTCTATGGCAACTTCGTCAACCGTGCCCTGCAACTCACCAAGAAATATTGGGACGGTGTTGTTCCCGCCTGCGGCGAGTGGCTTGACGTTGACCGTCAAGCAATTGAAGAATTCAAAAATGTAAAAATTAAAATAGAAGAGCTGCTTGACCAGTTTAAGTTCCGTGATGCCCAGTTCGAGGCCATGAACCTCGCTCGTATCGGCAACCGTTATATCACGGAGTGTGAGCCTTGGAAGGTATGGAAAACCGACCAGAAGCGTTGCGAGACCATTCTGAATATCTGCCTGCAGCTGACTGCCAACCTCGCCATTGCCTTCGAGCCGTTCCTGCCATTTAGCAGTAAGAAGCTGCGCGACATGCTGAACCTCGACAGCTTTGACTGGAACGAGCTGGGCAGCACCGACCTCTTGAAGGCCGGCCATCAGCTGGGTGAGCCTTCTCTGCTCTTCGAGAAGATTGAGGACGATGTCATCCAGAAGCAGCTCGATAAGCTTGAGGCTACGAAAAAAGCCAATGAGGCTGCCCAGTATAAAGCAGCACCCATCAAGGATACTGTCAGTTTTGACGACTTCGAGAAGCTCGACATTCGCGTCGGTCTGGTTAAGGACTGCCAGCGCGTGCCGAAGAGCAAGAAACTGCTGCAGTTTACCATCGACGACGGCTCAGGCGTTGACCGCACCATCTGCTCGGGCATTGCTGCCTTCTATGAAGATCCCACTGTCCTTATCGGCAAACGCATCCTCTTTGTTGCCAACTTCGAGCCTCGTAAGATGATGGGCATCGAGAGTCAGGGCATGATTCTCTCTGCCGTCGACTTTGACGAGAGTCTTAGTGTGGTTACTACGACGAAAGACGTGAAACCTGGTTCACAAGTAGGATGAGACGGCTGATTCTGATGGCGGCACTGTTGCTGCCCTTATGGGTATCAGCCCAGTATCGCTCACAGGTGTGGTGCCCCGATAATGGTGACGGCACCTACACCAATCCCGTCATCAATGCCGACTATTCCGACCCCGACGTCTGCGTGGGAGCCAGTGGCGAGGACTACTACATGACAGCCTCGTCATTCCATTGCGTCCCCGGTCTACCAATTCTACATTCCAAAGACTTGGTAAACTGGGAGATTTTGAACTATGCCTTGGGAAACCTCTATGAGGGCGACGAACAGCTGTTGCAGCATTTCAGCAGCACCCCACAGCACGGCAATGGCGTATGGGCACCCAGCATCCGCTACCACAACGGATGGTACTACATCTATTGGGGTGACCCCGACTTCGGCGTCTTTATGGTGAAGACGCAGGATCCTGCCGGAAAATGGGAGGCTCCCCTCTGTGTCATTAAGGGGAAGGGCTATATCGACCCCTGTCCGCTATGGGACACTGACGGCCGCTGCTATCTAGTGAACGGCTGGGCCAATTCAAGAAGCAAGTTCGCCTCGGTCCTGACGATACGCGAGATGAGTGCTGACGGCACACGCCCTGTCGGACAACCCGTCATTGTGTTCGACGGCAACGGCACGGCGAACCGCACCTGCGAGGGACCCAAGTTCTATAAGCGCGACGGATGGTACTGGATTATGTGTCCTGCTGGTGGTGTACCTGAGGGTTTCCAACTGGCCATGCGTTCGAAATCGCCTTACGGTCCCTACGAGCATAAGGTTGTGCTGGCACAAGGCAAGACGAATATCAACGGTCCTCATCAGGGTGGTTGGGTACATACCAAATACGGCGAAGACTGGTTCCTGCACTTCCAGGACAAGGAGGCCTACGGACGTGTAGTACATCTGAACCCCGTCGACTGGAGCACTGGCTGGCCCATGATGGGCAGGAAGGGGGAACCGGTGAGCACTTACTCGAAGCCAAAAGCTTCGAGCACTGTGACCGTTAACCCAGAGGAGAGCGACGAGTTTGACGGTCCGACGCTGGGCAAACAGTGGCAGTGGCATGGTAATTACGACGAGAAATACGGTATGCCGACAGCCTTCGGCACCATGCGCATTTACACGTATAAGATGTCAGATGTAAGAGGTAAGAAGGAAGATGTGCCATCAGCCATCAGCCATCAGCCATCAAGCATCTTCCTTGTGCCTAATATGCTGTTGCAGAAGACCCCTTCTGACGAATTTACCGTCACCACTAAGGTACGATTCACGTCGAAGGCCGACGGACAGATGGGCGGTCTCATCATGATGGGACTCGACTACTCGGCACTGGTAGTACGGCGTATAGGCCGGGAATTTCAGCTGGTGCAGCTCACCTGCAAGGATGCTGACAAGGGGAAACCTCAGACGGAGAATGTCATTTCCACCCTGAAACCCACTGCCGAGGACAAGATAGACTATAAGCCCGGCATCCATGAGGACATCTTTTTGCGACTGACCGTCAGCAATGACGAGGCCGGACAGCCCCACGGTGGCAACCCCATCGTACACTTTGCGTGGAGCCGTGACGGCAAGAAGTTCACCCCTTGCGGCACACCCTTCAACATGCGTCAAGGCAAATGGATAGGTGCCAAATTCGGCTTTGTCAGCGTCGAAGCCAATCCCAAAGCCGACCGTGGCTGGCTTGATGTTGATTGGCTTCGCGTGACGCCAAAAGAGCCTATTCGCCTAAAAGATTCGAGATAATCCGAATGCAATGTTCGGCATTGACGGGCTTCGCCAGAAAATCGTTACAACCGGCATCCAAGGCCAGTTGGCGATCACTGTCGAAGGCATTGGCCGTCAGGGCAATAATCGGAAGATCAGGATGTTGTGCCTTGATACGACGAGTGGCCTCAAGACCATCCATAATTGGCATCTTGATGTCCATCAGGATGAGATCAGGTTGCTCGGTGGTAACCATATCCACAGCTTCCTGTCCGTTACGCGCACGAACATAGTCGAAGTGCTTCTTCAAAACGTACGTCATCAGCATGTAGTTGCTGTCGTTGTCTTCTGCTACAAGAATCTTTTTCATCATTATCAATTATCAACTGTCAATTATCAATTGTCAATTATCAATTTACTCTCTGCCACCACGATCTGAATAGGCCGTACCATCATGAACACCCTCACCAGGAACATATCCCTTCCAACGCCAGAGTTTCGTCATATCCTCAAGCGTCTTTCCCTTGGTCTCTGGTACCAGACGCCAGACGAACAAGGCAGCAATGACGCAGATAATGCCATAGAGTCCGTAAGTAAACCAGTGACCAAAGTCGTCACCTTCGGTAAGATGCATATTAAACATAGGTACAAAGGTGCTGGAAACGATGAAGTTGAAAATCCACTGGAAGGCTACGGCAATGGCTACAGCGGCACCACGGATGGTATTGGGGAATATCTCAGCAATGAGTACCCAGCAGATGGGGCCCCATGAGAACATGAACGAGGCACTATAGACCATGATGCTCAATGCCGTCACGAGTTCAAGACCAGCATGGCCGAAGGTCACAGCCACACCGAAGGCACCAAGTGCCATTCCAAGTGAGCCGGAAATGAGCAACGGCTTGCGTCCCCACTTTTCCACGGTGAATATAGCCACGAGGGTAAAAATGATGTTGACGATACCCATGAAGACGGTGATGACCATCGGGTTCTCCATTCCCATATCGCCAAAAATACGAGGAGCATAGTAGAGTACGGCGTTGATACCTACAGCCTGCTGGAACACGCTGAGCATAATGCCGATGAAGATACACATGGCACCATAGGACATCAGTTTCTCGGTCTTCTGTACCAGCGTCTCCTTGATGGCCTGCAGGATGAAGTGGCCACGGTCGCTGCCATTGATCTTTGTCAGTACCTGGAGAGCCTGTTGGTCTTTACCTACAGATACCAGATAACGTGGTGACTCTGGCACAAAGCAGATGAGTAGGGCAAAGAGTCCTGCAGGTACTGCCTCGCTTCCGAACATATAGCGCCAACCTGTGGTAACGGTCCACTGGGCGGCAGGGTTGATGGCAGCAAGTCCACGACCCATCTCCTCTACCAGAGGCTGGATGTGCTCGCCCAGAATGAAGAAGTTGACAAAATAAACCACCAGCTGACCGAAAATGATGGCAAACTGGTTGCAAGAAACAAGCATGCCACGGATGTTCGACGGTGCTATCTCGCTGATATACATCGGACAGATGGCTGATGCCAGTCCTACGCCAATACCACCGATGACACGATAGAAGTTGAACATGAGGAGCAACGAGTAGTTAGGTTCTCCATGGGTGAAGAACAAAAATTCGGGCTCCATTGAACCAAGGGCTGATATAAAAAACAGCAAACCGGCAATAACCAATGAGCGTTTACGGCCCAGGTTAGTAGCAAGAAAGCCCGAGAGAGCCGATCCGATGATACAGCCTATCAGCGCACTAGCAGAAGTAAAGCCATGCCAGCCATCGGTATAGGCAAAGTCCTTTGATTCCATGAAAAACGCCTGAAGGCCCTTCTCGGCTCCAGAGATGACGGCCGTGTCATAACCGAACAGAAGTCCGCCCAGGACAGCGACCAGAACAATTGAGAAAAGGTAGGCAGAACTACCACGTTTTTGTTGTTGTTCCATATGGTTTATTATTTTAAGTTTCCGTAACAGTCTACAAAAGTAATGTTTTTCTTTTAATTTCCTTTCCCCTACCCTCACTTTTTAACGAATTTTGTCGAACTTACAGACAATTCATGGATTAACGTCACTAAAATGACTTGACATACATTATTAATTTTTATATAAGATGAAAATTTTGTAGAAAAGTTGCAGGAGTATGCGGGGATTTTTGTAATTTTGCAGTCCGATTCGGAAGATTTTAATATAACGTTATATTTATGGCTGAGAATAATAAGAAGATTAAGACAGCGCTCATCTCGGTATTTCACAAGGATGGGCTGGAAGAATTGCTAAAGAAACTGAACGACGAGGGTGTGAAGTTCTTGTCGACAGGCGGTACACAGACGTTTATCGAGTCGCTGGGTTATGCCTGTGAGAAGGTGGAGCAGGTGACAACATATCCCTCTATTCTGGGCGGACGCGTAAAGACACTGCATCCGAAAGTGTTCGGGGGCATTCTGGCACGTCGCGACAACGAGGGCGACCGTGAGCAGATGGCTCAGTACGAGATTCCTGAGATTGATCTGGTCATTGTCGACCTGTATCCCTTTGAGCAGACGGTAGCCAGCGGTGCTTCAGAGGAAGATATCATTGAGAAGATTGACATCGGCGGTATCTCGCTGATTCGTGCTGGTGCAAAGAATTTCAATGATGTGGTGATAGTTCCCTCTAAGGTTGAATACTCTTTATTATTGGACATCCTGAACAAACAGGGTGCCGAGACCACTAAGGAGCAGCGCCGCATGTTTGCCACCCGTGCCTTCGGCGTCAGCTCACACTACGATACTGCTATCAACGCTTGGTTTGAGAAATAATTTTTATTGCAAGGACTACAGGACAACAGGACATAAAAGTAAACCTGAAAAAGTCCTAAAGTCCTGTAGTCCTTGCTAAAATATAAATAAAACAGATTAAAAGATATGGGATTTTTTAGTTTTGTCCAGGAGATAGCCATGGACCTGGGAACGGCCAACACGATTATTATCAGTGATGATAAGATTGTGGTCGACGAGCCGTCAGTAGTAGCACTGGATCGCCACACCGACAAGATGATTGCTGTGGGTACCAAGGCTAAGGAGATGTATGAGAAGACGCACGACAATATCCGTACGGTGCGCCCGCTGAGAGACGGTGTGATTGCCGACTTCTCAGCCTGCGAACAGATGATGCGCGGACTGATTAAGATGGTACATACGGGACACCGGCTGTTCTCGCCATCACTTCGCATGGTAATTGGCGTACCCAGCGGTTCAACTGAAGTAGAGTTGCGTGCCGTACGCGACTCGGCAGAGCATGCCGACGGCCGTGACGTATATATGATATTCGAGCCGATGGCAGCAGCTATCGGTATTGGCATTGACGTTGAGGCTCCAGAGGGCAACATGATTGTCGACATCGGCGGCGGTACTACTGAAATTGCCGTGATTTCACTGGGCGGCATCGTGGCCAATACCAGTATCAAGGTAGCTGGCGATGACCTCAATACCGATATTCAGGAATACATGGCACGCCAGCATAATGTGAAGGTCAGCGAACGCATGGCCGAGCGTATCAAGATTGCCGTAGGCTCGGCACTGACCGATCTGGGAGACGAGGCTCCAGAGGACTTCCTCGTACACGGTCCCAACCGTATCACCGCCCTGCCAATGGAGGTGCCTGTATGCTATCAGGAGATAGCCCACTGCATCGACAAGACGGTGGCCCGCATAGAGAATGCCGTACTCTCCGCATTGGAGAATACACCTCCCGAATTGTATGCCGACATTGTGAAAAACGGCATTTGGCTCTCTGGCGGTGGTGCCTTGCTGCGTGGTCTGGACCGTCGTCTGGAGGACAAAATCAGTATTCCTTTCCATATTGCTGAAGACCCGTTGCACTCAGTTGCCAGAGGTGCCGGCATCGCGCTAAAGAACGTGAACCACTTCTCATTCCTCATGAGATAATTTAGGAATTAAAGAAGTTAGAGGAAGTGAAGAATCTGCTGGAGTTCCTGCGTAAGCACTTCCACTGGGTTCTCTTTGTAGTTCTTGAGGTCATCAGCGCTGTATTGTTGTTTCAGTACAACAACTATCAAAGCAGCGTATGGTTCTCGTCAGCCAACATGTTTGTTGGCAAATTCTACGAATGGAGTTCTTCTGTGGAGTCGTTTTTCTCATTGACGAAAGTGAATGAGGACTTGACGCGGCGTAACTATTATCAGGAACGCCAGCTTAACCAGTTGCGCCGTCTCTATGCCGAGGTAACTGAAAAGACCAGCGACGATGAGCAGAATGGACTGAATCTGCTTAACCAGTATCAGACCATATCAGCCAAGGTTGTGACCAACGAGTTGCACAAGTTTGAAAACCTGCTGACTATCGACAAGGGCGAGGCTGACGGTGTGGAACCTGGCATGGGTGTGGCCTGTGGCAAGGGGGTGGTAGGTGTAGTCTATCAGACTTCATCACACTACAGCATCGTCATTCCCGTTCTGAATACGACATCGTCGCGCATCAGCTGTGCCATCCGTGGCAGAGGCTACTTTGGTGTGCTTCGTTGGGACGGTAAGGATGCCGGCATTGCATACGTTGAGGACATTCCCCGTCATGCCCGTTTCAAACGTGGCGAGTGGGTGGAGACCAACGGCTACTCAAGCATCTTCCCACCAGGAGTGCTGGTAGGTCAGATTAAGGAGGTTTACAACTCACGCGACGGTTTATCGTACCGTTTGCAGGTGCGCTTGTCGACAGACTTCGGCACTCTGCGCGACGTGGTGGTTATTAGTGATAAGAGCATTGCCGAACGTACACGACTGATGCAGGCTGCACGCGACTCACTGAAGCTGAACGTGGGAGAATAAGAGGTGAGAGGTGAGAAGTAAGAGGTGAGAAAATATGGTAACTGATATATTGAAAAGGGTGGGATGGTTTGTGGTCTTTGTACTGGCACAGGCCATGGTGTTGGGGCGCATTCATTTGTTCAATTGCGCCACGCCGTTACTGTATGTCTATTTTGTCACCCAGTTTCCACGCAACTATCCCAAATGGGGTAGCCTGTTGTGGGCATTCTTCATGGGACTGATCATCGACATCTTCTCAAATACCCCCGGACTTGCCAGTGCCTCACTGACATTGATTGCCGCCGTGCAGCCTTACTACTTCGAATTGTTCATTCCACGTGACTCTTCTGAGACCCTGAAGCCCTCGCTGGCAACACTTGGCATGCTTCGCTACAGCTATTATATCGTGGTGCTCGTGCTATTGTATTGTCTGGTATTCTTCTCCCTGGAGATGTTCACCTACTTCAATTGGATACAGTGGCTCATGAACGTAGGAGGGAGTGCAGCCATTACACTCTTGCTGATTTTCACGTTTGAAGGAGTCAGGAGAAGTTCATAGTTCACAGTTAGAAGGAAATTTGGGGGGAAATGAAGGATTATAGTCTTGATAACAGGAAGTATGTGATAGGAGGGGTGGCCACATTGATTGTAGTCATCTACATCATCCGTCTGTTCACGCTTCAGATTACCAGCGACGACTATAAGAAGAGTGCCGATTCGAATGCTTTCCTCAAAAAGATTGAATATCCGTCACGTGGTGTCATCAGCGACCGTAACGGCAAACTGTTGGTGTACAACCAACCTGCCTACGACATCATGGTGGTCATGAACGAGGCCAAGGACCATCTCGACACCCTTGAATTCTGCGCAGCGCTGAATATCGACCGCAAGGAGTTCGACCAACGCATGGCCACTATCAAGGACCGCAACAAGAATCCCGGTTATTCGCGCTTTACCCAACAGATGTTTATGAGCCAATTGTCCGATAAGGACTTCAGCGTCTTTCAGGAGCGTATGTTCCGTTTTCCAGGATTCTACGTTCAACGCCGCAGCATCCGCCAATACCAATACCCTGTGGCAGCACACGTGCTGGGCGACATCGCCGAAGTGTCGAAGGGCGATATTGAGAACGACGACTACTACCAGCCAGGCGACTATATCGGCAAGCTGGGTGTGGAGCGTAGCTACGAGAAACAGTTGCGTGGTGTCAAAGGTATGCAGATTCTGTTGCGCGATGCCCACGGACGTGTGCAGGGCCGCTACCAGAATGGCAAATTCGACCGGCGCCCTGTAGCTGGCAAAAACCTGACACTGAGCATCGATTTGGAACTGCAACGGTTAGGTGAGCGGCTCATGGAGGGTAAGATTGGCAGCATTGTGGCCATTGAACCCAAAACCGGCGAAGTGCTTTGTATGGTCAGTTCGCCCAGCTACGACCCCCGCATGATGGTAGGTCGGCAGCGTTCGGCAAGCCATAAGTTGCTAAGTCAAAACGGATTAAAACCCCTTCTCAACCGTAGCATCATGGGACAGTATCCGCCAGGGTCAACTTTCAAGACCACGCAGGGTCTGACATTCATGACCGAGGGCATCATCCATCCCACCCAGACAGCCTATCCCTGCGGTCACGGTTTCAACTTCAAGGGTCTGCATGTGGGCTGTCACGGCCATGCTTCACCACTGCCTTTGGTACCAGCCCTGTCGACTTCGTGCAATGGCTATTTCTGTTGGGGTCTCTACTATATGATTGGCAACAAAAAGTATGGTGGCTCGCGCAATGCCATGAACCGCTGGCGCGACTACATGGTCAGCATGGGCTTCGGCTACCGCCTGGGCATCGACCTGCCTGGCGAGAAACGTGGTATGATACCCAATGGTGACTACTATAGCGAGCACATCCGTGGCGGATGGAACGGCCTGACCGTCATCTCTATTTCCATTGGACAGGGCGAAGTGAATGCCACACCATTGCAGATTGCCAATTTAGGGGCTACCATTGCCAACCGCGGCTGGTTTATTACTCCGCATGTAGTGAAACACGTACAGGGCGAGAAACTAGACAGTACCTTCATTGAACACCACCGCACTTTGGCCAGTCGTGAGTCGTACGACTATGTGGTGGCCGGTATGCGTGCCTCAGCTACAGGTGGCACCTGTCATGAGCTGTCACGACTACCCTTTGCAGCCTGCGGCAAGACTGGTACGGCACAGAACAAGGGGCACGACCACTCGGTATTCATGGGCTTTGCCCCTATGGACGACCCTAAGATTGCCGTCGCCGTGTATGTGGAAAATGGCGGTTGGGGTGCCACCTACGGTGTACCCTTGGGTAGTCTTATTATGGAACAGTATATTAACGGGAAACTCTCGGAGGCATCACAGAAGCGCGCCACCGAGTTCCAGAACAGACATATATCTTATGGCTCCACGAGCAGATAAGAGGTAAGAAGTAAGAGGTAGAAGATGACGAACGACAAGAAGAATCACAGTGTACTGATGAATATTGACTGGTGGACGATATTGATTTATATCGCCCTCCTGTCGTTCGGCTGGATTAGTGTATGCGGTGCCAGCTATTCGTACGGCGAGACGGATATCTTCTCGCTGGCAACGCGTTCAGGCATGCAAATTGTTTGGATAGGTACGAGTATCATGCTCGGGTTCATCATCCTCATGCTTGACGACCGTTTCTACGACACCTTTGCATACATCATCTATATCCTGCTGCTATTGCTGCTCTTCGCCACCATCTTCAATCCACATACCATCAAAGGCTCGCGGTCGTGGCTCGTCTTAGGGCCACTACGACTGCAACCTGCTGAGTTTGCGAAGTTTGCGACGGCGCTGGCCCTGGCGAAACTGATGTCCACCTACGGCTACAACATCAACCAATGGAAGCACTTTGGAGCCACACTGGCCGTCATTCTGATGCCCATGCTGTGTATTGTATTGCAGCGCGAAACAGGTTCGGCACTGGTCTATCTGGCTTTCTTCCTCATGTTCTACCGCGAAGGCATGCCAGGCAGTATTCTGTTTACGGGGGTGGCCATGGTGGTCTACTTTGTGGTGGGCATACGCTATGCTGATGTTACGTTGGGCGACTCTCCCACCTCAGTTGGCAAGTTTGCCGTCATGCTGATGGTACAACTATTCTCCATCGGCATGGTGTGGGTGTACTGTGACCAGCGCAAAGCCCTACGTCTGCTACTCTATTGTGTGGCTATCACCCTCATCTCGTATCTTTTATCTCTTATCCCCGGTCTTCATTCCTGGTTCGACATCGTCTACATACAGTTGGTTATGACGGCCGTACTAATTGGCTATCTGGTATGGGAAGGTCTGGGAAGCCGTCTGCGCAACTGGTTCTTCATCGCCCTATTTGCCATGGGTTCTACAGCATTCTTCTATGGTGCCGACTTCATCATGCAGAACGTCATGGAACCCCACCAACGGTCACGTATCAATGTATTGCTGGGACTTGACGAAGACTTGCGTGGAGCAGGCTATAACGTACACCAGTCAGAGATTGCCATCGGCTCGGGCGGTCTGCAGGGCAAGGGTTTCCTCAACGGCACGCAAACTAAGCTGAAGTTCGTACCGGAACAGGACACTGACTTCATTTTCTGTACTGTCGGCGAAGAGGAGGGCTTTGCTGGTTCGGCACTCGTGCTGATACTCTTCCTCGCATTGATCTTAAGGCTCATCCATTTGGCTGAGCGACAACCGTTCCGTTTTGGGCGAGTCTATGGCTATTGCGTGCTGAGCATCTTCCTGTTCCATGTCTTCATCAATGTAGGCATGGTACTTGGTCTGACGCCAGTCATAGGTATTCCACTTCCGTTCTTCTCCTATGGCGGTTCGTCGCTGTGGGGCTTCACGTTCCTGCTGTTCATTTTCCTCCGACTCGATGCAGGACGCAACCTGATACGTTCTTAATTCGCTGTCAGGCGGATGCCGATATCAGCAATGCCAGGCAAAATTTCACGTTTCATGTCGTGGCGGATGGCCACATGGAGTCGCTCGCCTTTGTTGAGCGACAGCGTCGCCAGTGGAAACAAATACTGGTAGTGACTAATGCCGTGTCCCATAGCATTGCCCTGCTCGTCAGCCAGGCTACAGTTCAGTGTGTCGATACGTACCTTGTTGGAAGGTAGCACTTTCTGCTCCACCACCAGACAGAGTCCCTTAAAGGGGTAGGCAGCACTGACGCGCAATCCTATATCCTCCTGATAGTTACCATTAGCAGGCATGGAATCTGTTATGAAACTCAACGTATCATTCTTTTCCCAACCTGTTAAAGGGGTGTGTTCGTAATGGTGATATACAGTACGTTGCTGACAAGACGCCAACAGCAACAGCATCGCGCATGCGCACATATATAATAAGGTATGCCTCGACATACAGTTCTTCGTTATTGCAGACGCTTCTTCTTTTTCTTTTTTTTCTTGGCACGGTCGAAGCGGGCAATATTCTCCTGTGTAGCTAAGTCGACAGGCTTCGGTGGCTCCTTCTTCAGGCCATCCTCCTCCAGCGACTCGGGTTTCTCACCCCGTCGGTTCATCTCAATGACTTTCTTGGCACGTTCTGCCGAGATGGTTTCCAGGTTTGACGCGATGTTCTTGTCCGTCGAATAGGTCACCAGCCCTGCCAGAATGTCTCCCTTGAAATAGTAGTAATCGGCATCGAGCGTCTGAAGGATGACATCCCTGGAGGGCATGCGGCGTCCGGCTTCCACATAGTCGTCAACCTCGTAGTTCAGACAACACTTCAACTTAGCACACATACCTGCCAGCTTCTGCGGATTGAGCGAGATATCCTGGAAACGGGCTGCCTGAGTACCCACGCTGACGAAGTTCTTCATCCAGGTGGCACAGCACAGCTCACGGCCACAGGGTCCCGTACCGCCAATGCGTCCGGCTTCCTGACGGGCACCAATCTGCTTCATCTCAATGCGCACATGGAAGGCCGCTGCCAGGTCCTTGATGAGCTGGCGAAAATCCACACGTTCGTCGGCAATGTAGTAGAAGATGGCCTTGTTGCCGTCACCCTGATACTCTACGTCGCCAATCTTCATCTTCAGACCCAGCCCCAAGGCTATCTGGCGGCTCTCAATCATCGTGGCATGCTCGCGGGCCTTTGCCTCGTGGTATTTCTCCATGTCCACTGGACGGGCGATGCGGTAGATGCGGCGGATGTCATCAGCGCTCTTCAGATTTGCCTTCTTCACCTGCAGGTTCACCAGTCGTCCTGTCAGTGTCACCACACCAATGTCGTGCCCAGGGTTGGCCTCGACGGCTACAATGTCGCCCTTCTTCAACTCCAGGTTGTTCACGTTGTGGTAATAGCCCTTGCGAGTGTGCTTGAACTGCACCTCCACCAGGTCCGTCGTGTCAGTATTGCCTGGCACGTCGGCCAGCCAGTCGTAGGTATTCAGCTGCCGGTCTTGCCGTCCGATGGCCTGATGACACAAGCCACGGTCACAGCCGGTCTTTATCTCATACTCTTTAGGGTTCTCCATATCTCTTTTAACTCTTATTTTTTAACTCTTATCTCTTAACTCTTAACTATTTCTGTATCAGTAGTACAATCATTTGCAATGCGAAGTGGAAGAACACAATCTTCGCGTTGGCATTCTGCCCGATGTCACGGATGGCTACATTGGCCAAGTCGGTGATGGGTAGGATGTTGCCCTCGTTCACGAAACGGGCGAAGTTGCGGGCAAAGTCTTCCTCACGCTGCGTCATGTAACAAAGTTCCTCGTTGTGGAAGTTGTACATGAAGTTCTCGCGAATCAGCCGCAGAAAGTACGTCAGGAAACGCTTCTGACGCTCGCGTCCCATCTGTGCCATACGCTCTGCCCACGCCTTCAGGTCCTTCACCTTCCGCTGATAGGCCAAACGCATCAGCGACTGGAACATGTCTAAAAACAGCTCGTTCTCCGAATCGGCACTCAACAGTTCCAATGCCTTCAGCCAGTTGCCATTGGCCATGCGTGCTACACGCTGTGCCATATCCTCAGTCATTCCGCGCCTGTTGACAAGAGCCTGTCGGATGTCCTCGTCAGCAATCTTCTTCACGTCGATGCGCTGCACACGGCTGCGGATGGTTTCCAGCAGTCGGTCAGGCTCCTCGCTGACCATGATGAACACCGTCTGCGACGGCGGCTCCTCCAGCAACTTCAGAATCTTATTGGCACATTCCTGATTCATGCGCTCAGGCAACCAGATGATGCTCACCTTGTAGCCACCCTGACTCGACTTCAGGCTCAGCTTGCGCACCAGTTCGTCGCTCTCGCCTGCGGTAATGATGGCCTGCTGGTTTTCGCCACCCATCATATCCAACCATTCCGTCATGGTGAAATACTGTCCAGCCATCACCAGTTCGTGCCACTCACTGGCGAAGTCGTCGCTCACGGGTTTGTGCTCAGTCGACATCGACGGCAGTTTGATAGTAGGATAAGTGAAGTACAGATCGGGGTGTTCCAGATTGCGCAGCATCGGACTCTCTACCTCCTCAACGTCGCCAAACATCGACATCGGCTGGGGGCTGCCCTTCGACAGCAGTTTCTTGGCAAATCCAATGGCCAATGCCAGCTTGCCGCAGCCAACTGGACCACACAGCATGATAGCATGAGGCAGACGCCCCTCGTCCACCATCTGTGTCAGGCGCTGCTGCACTTCCTGCTGTCCTATCACCTCTTTGAACATCATTCAAAATGCAAAAGTAGTGTAAATCGGGCGAAATACCAAATTTATTTGGATTTTTTCAGTTATTTTCCTTCATACCACTCCTTAAGTACGAAGAAGGCCTTTTTCTTTTCGCCATTGTCGCTGACAAGTCCCTTTCGATTATAGTAGTCCTGAATGCCAGGCAGCACACGACGAGGCGAACGGAAATCCTTCAGAATCCAAGGAGACGTACCTGACAGGCCGTCAATCTTGTCGAGCATGGCAATGTTTTCGCGATATAGGTTCTCCTGAAATTCCTCCGTCCAACGTTGGTTTTTCGCACCATGCAAACCGTAGCGCGCTCCACCTCCGAACTCGCTGATGATGACGGGCTTGTCGTAAGGTATCTCCCAGTGCATTTTCGCGGCGTCGTTGACATCACGATACCAGCCGATATACTGATTGAAAGACACAACATCGACATACTCATTCATATTGTCTGAGAGGCGGTTGACATAGTTCGAGGCACCAGTGACCTCCATCGCCATCGAGATAAGCCGACTGTCGTCGAGTGTGCGTGCATGCTGGGCTAGACGACTCAAGAAATTGTCACGTTCAGGGGAGTGCGGCGTCTCGTTGGCAATGCTCCAGATGATGATGTTAGCACGGTTGTGGTCGCGGCAAATCATGTCGGTCAGCTGGACTTTGGCATTTTCGAAGGTTGCAGGATTCGTCCAGTCAATGGTCCAATAGCAGGGAATCTCACTCCATACCATAATGCCCATCTTTTCGGCTTCGCGAACCATGTATTCGCTATGAGGATAGTGCGCCAATCGCACGAAGTTACACCCCAGTTCCTTGGCCCAGCCAAGCAGTATACGGGCATCGTCTGTACTGTTGGCACGGCCACCGCCGAAGGGTTTCTCCTCGTGAATGGAGATTCCCTTGAGGAAGATGGGCTGGCCATTGAGAAGAATCTGCTTGCCACGCGTCTCAATGGTACGGAAACCAATGCTGTCGTGCAGTGTGGTTTCGCCACAC
>JAEEVA010000025.1 GCA_016286995.1 Prevotella sp. | reverse complement strand
TATAACTGTCGAAGACGAGGGGAGCCGTCCAGCCGCATTCGCGGCAGGCATTGAGGATGACCTGTTGCACTTCGGGCGTGATGGGGTATTCACCACGGCGGTAACGGTAATAAATGACGCGTGAAAAATGATTGATGAGGCGAGCCTTGAATCTCGGGGACATTTTACACAAATAAGAACCATCCCTTTTGTGTCTAAAATGAGCCTCTAATGTTACGGGGTAGCAGATTCCTCATAGTAAACGGCATTAATGGTACAAGTGCCGCTATAGAGCATGAGCACAAGGAGCAAAAATGATATGAATAGTTGTTTCTTCATCATTGTATTGTTTTTAGTCATTAGTATTCTGTTGGCAAAGATACGAAAAAATCCTGAGACTCCAAAGGAATCGCAGGATTTTTGTGTTTTTATGTCAACATGTCCTTGATTTATTCCCCCTCTCAGCCCATAGGCATCATCAGTTTTAGAGGGTTCGACAATATGTTATATCGTTTTTTTAAGTCTGTCAGGATGCATGCGCATGTCCCAAAAAGCAGCAATGCGGAGGACGTCACCTTTCACATAGTAAATAACTTTGTAATAGTCGTTGATGATGGAAGCACGATAACGTATCTTCCTGTCGGCTAACAAAGGCTCTGGGAAACCGCTCTCCGGGTGTTTCAACAACCGTTCTTTCTTCTTCAGGTATTTCTGGTGAAGATTAGCTGCTGCACGCTGTCCGCCCATCTCGTTGTAGTAGACAAGGATGCGAAGCCATTGCTGCTGGGCCCGTTTTGAAACTTCTAATTGCATAGTTAAACGGCAAAACTGTCAATCAGAGCCTGGCACTTAGTATTGAATTCTTCATCCGTAAGCACATCGCCACGCTCGAACTCTTTCTCTGATTCGTCAAGGTCTGAGAAGGCTTCCTCCAAAGAATGCAACACGGGAGGAGTCGTTGGATCAGCTTCTGTCAGCCGTTCTGCCAGCCACTTGCGATTGCTGGCAGTTAGCGAAAGTCCTTGGATATAAGCCCAAAGATTATTCATTGATACTGCATTCATAGACGTTTGTTTATTATTTCCGCTGGCAAAGATACGAAAAAATCCGCAACTCCCAAAGGAATTGCGGAAAAATGTTATTCTGTTATTATGTCTTTCAAGTTACTCTGTCCGACAAGTTACTCTGTCTGACAAGTTACTCTGTCGCTCAGCGGGACATGTCGAAGCCGAGGCGGACACCATCGTAGTTCTTGCTGAGCTCGCCGACCTTCTGGACGGTGTCGTTGCCGCTGAGGGCTGCAAGGACCTGAAGGAGGTTGAGGAGCTTCTTCGACTCGAAGAGCAGGGAGATGCCGCCGTACTCGCGCTTGGCATAGCAGTTGAGGGATAGCAGGAGTCCCTTCAGGGTGACCTTGGCCGTCGACTCGTCGAGCGACCATTGTCCACTCCAACTCTTGCCAGCGATAGTGGCACGGAAGGTGTGGTCGTCGTTGAAAGTGATGGCGGTATTCTGGGCCGTCAGTCCTGTCTTCTGGAAATAGGGTTCCAGCTCTTTCTCGATGTTGGCAGCAGCCACCTCGCCACCGGCCTTGGCCAGCAGGTTCTCGCTGGTGAAGGCGCAGCCAGGACCGCTGTAATGCCAGGAGCCCATGAGTCCGCGCTCGGTAACCTTATCCATGCCGATGACGCTGGTGAAGGCGTTGGCCAAGGCTCCAGGCTGTCCCATGGCCTGTAGTATCGTACCGGCTCCGCACGACGTGAGCAGACCGGTGGTCGCTGCCAGCAGGACGATGCCTGCCAGCAGGGATTTTGACTTTATAATGATTCTTTTCATAGATGCGTTTTTTTATTATTACTATAGTGACTATAGGAACTATAGGGACTATACTGTTTACTGCGGTTCTACCTCAGAGGCGGGGTCGTCAACGGGATCGAGGGCGGGAGCCGCTACGTTTCTGCTGTCCAGGATGATGTTGACCACATTGACAGCATCGGTAATTGAGATGGTGTAGTCGCCATTCAGATCGGCAGCCTTGACGTTGAAGTTGGCCGACGGCTGATCCAGAATCTTGTTCACCACACCCACGGCATCGGTTATCGTGATGACGTTGTTGCGGTCGACGTCACCACCCCACGTCAGCGAGACAACAGGCGTTCCGGCGTTGGAGTCGATATAGGCCGTGAAGGGCTTGACGTCGCCCGTGGCCTGAACGAAGGTTCCCTTCACTTCAGTGCCTGGTGCAAAGGTGTAGGCGTTGGCCAGCGACTTCTTCTCATAGGCACCCTTGAAGGCGTCCGAAACAGTCGTAGTGGGCTTGGCAATCTGGGCAGAGTTCTGAATGAGCGAGAGAGGACCGTTCTGCTTGGCCACGAAGAGATACGGCTTGTTGGCTTCAAGACCACCCTCGACGGGTTTCATGTTGACGGCACCGTTGTCGGCATACATCTTGTTGAACTCGTAGAATTCGCCATATTCGTCAGGATTCGCAATGGCGAAGGGCAGGTAGACGGTCGTAGCACGCTCGTTGGTACCAATAGGCAGGTCTATCTGGGCGTTACCAGCCACGAAGTTGTCATGAACCTCAAAGCTGGTCTCGCTCTCCGTCGACAGCTGCAGCTTGTCGCAGATGCCGCCAATGACGAAGTTCGCATCGTTGTCTGCCACATAGTTGCCGGCAGGCAGATAGATGAGCGTCGAGGCAGGCACACCGGCAAAGGCACCCTCGCCATGCTTGTACACCTTACCCGTAATCTTCGTGCCGCTCAGGTCGATGAACGAGATGTTCTGGGCAGCAGGACGCGGACTGAAGCCTGGAGCCGACGAGGTTCCGGCAAAGGCGCCATTGGGAATGTCGGTAGCTTCGCCGTCGCTGACCACGATGCCGTGGCTGCCACCACCCAGGCGCTGGATCTTGGCCATATCCAGCATGGCGTAAGGGCTGGCCGTAGGCGGCTCGCTGACCATTCCGGCCGTGACATTCAGACCCTGCAGACCCGTTGACACGCTGGTCTTCGGACCGATGCGCGGCGCATGCTGTGCCAGCTGCGGAGCAGATGGAGCCACCTCAACATGATAGAGGAAAACATAACTCTCGGTAGAGGAATAATACGGATACGAGAATCCATTGGGATTATCAGTCTTGATCTTAATGGGGCCCGTCGTACCTATTATCATGTGAAGCTCGTGACCTACTTCTGCCCTGGCCTTTAAATTGAGGATAAACGAACCGGAAGGCAACAAGAACACAACACCCTTGAAGATGTTACAAAAAGTTGCGTCGGAAGAAAACGGTATGAGTGCACCATTTAATACTAGATGAGCAACGGTCATTGCCTCCGCATCGGTCATGAAGGAGTTAATCACCACTTCTCCCGATATATGGTCAAAGCCGTCAGATTCAGGGGTACCATTGTCCCTCAAGTTATAGAACACGTTATTATTTACCACACCATTCAGTATCGTGGTTGCATCCATGCTAGTATTACCATAGTCAATGGCGGTTTGCATCGTTGCAGGCGTACCGGTGTCGTTGTCGACAATGGGTGCCAGAGCTGTGCCGATGGTCACGGTGTTCAGCGTGGACGTTTTTTCAACCATGCCCGTCAGGACGCCCTGGTAATCGATGGGAGAGAATCCCTGGAAGGCTTCTGCCACAGTATTGAACGGCACAGCCGTGTTCGTGTTGCTATACTTCAGGTTACCCGTGCTGTTGTTGATGAAGGTCAACGGTAAGCTGGCTGTAGTTCCCTGGCTGACGATGGCACCCTCACCGGCGTTGGCGATGGTGTTGTCGCTCAGCAGCATCACCTCCAGTCCGTTCGCAGGGGTCAGCGTGCTGCTGCTTCCCACCACAATCTTCTGCAGGTTGGCATTCTCCAGCGTCAGGCGCCTGTTTCCGTCGAAGAATACGGTGCCGTCGCCCAGCACGTCCTCATGGTTCCTGTTCGTAATCATCACATCATGGCCATTGGCGTTCGTAACGGTAATGCCGGTCTGCACAAAGTCGGAAACGACCAGTCGCGTGACGCTGCTATCCCACATATTGGGCAGCGGCGTCGGTGCGGCAAACCACATGGGTGCTGTCACCTTCACGGCAGAGAAGCCGCTGACGGCACCGCCGGCATTATCGATTTCAAACGAGTTCGTATCATCAGGGTTAGCATACTCGGCAAGCACAAAGGTCAGCGTACCCGTCGGCACGTTGTCTGTAGGAACGAACGTGATGGCGGCAGTCTCGTTGGACACAGCCGTCAGTTTTCCCTCGGTATCATATACCTCAATATTCAGGTTCGGCATGCTGCTCTTGACTGCCAGCGAAACTTCACCAGTGAAGCACAGCGCATTGTTCTCCGGATTGTAATTGAAACAGTAGCTATCCTGACTTGCCCTCAAGTCTGACGAGATGACGCGACCAGTGCCAATCCACAGATCATAGACCTCAAGATTCCAGATGCTGACGATAGGCTCGTCATCATAGACGCGACACTTCCAGCCGGAAGTCAGGTTCTGCGACAGACCGGTAATGTTTTCGGTTACCGTTTCCAGATTGTTGGTGATGGTATAGCCGTCCGTCACCTGGGCCAGACTGGTAACGCCATTTACCGACAGTTCACCCAGCCAGTAATAGCCGTCGTCCATGAAGCCTTCCGTGGTGAAGGTCAGCCGTGGTGACGTATCTCCCACCTCACCGGTATATTTGATGAAGACCGGAGCGCTAGCATTCGTATAAATCATGCTGCCACCGATGAGATGGATGGTCAGGTTGGGAATGGTACTTTCAATAGCAATGGCCCCATCCTCATCTTCCAAGTCAATCGTGGTATAATCCATCGTCAGGATGTTTTTATCGGCATCGAACGATAATTTATTACCCCAGATGGCATTACCGGTGATGTCCGAGGCATTGGCCGTCGTCACAGGCACACCAGCCACAGTCACACCCAGATATCCTTCCGGAGCACCGGTGATCGTCAGCGTGGCATCGGCATCGGGCATCTCGAAGCGATAGAGATATTCCCCATCTTCACCCTCATTGACAAGGTTGACGACTGTAGGGTCTTCACCCTTCGTTGGGACATAGGACAAGGTGACCGACGACAACACGTAGCTGTAGGGAGGATAGAGGTAGAATTCGGCAGTCTGACCGGGTGCAACGGCAAACTTCCTGTTTCCGTCATCAGACAGAGGACCATACCATTCACCCTCGAAACCACACAAAACGCCCTCGGCGGTTACCGTCTTCGTATAGAGCACGACACCATGGTCGTCAACGATGTCATAGCCGTTGTCATACACTCCAGTACCACGTGACTCATTACCAACCTTTTCTTGGGCTTCTTCGTTGAACATCGACGTAGACGTCGTCACAGGATAGGTATAGGTGTTGTTGGAGAAAGTGGCATCACCCTGGGAACCGACGATGGCACCACAACGGTTCTCGCCATAGTGGTCCTCATTTTCGTTCACGCTGTAAATGTGGGTGCCGGCCTTGGCTGTCACCTGGTTGTTGCTAATGGTAATGCTGGCTCCTTCGCAACGGCCCACGATGCCGCCGGCGCAAATGGTCACAGGATAGTTCAGCTTGCTCAGGATGGTGGTAGGAACTGCTACGCTGGAGATGGCACACGAAGTGATGACCGCGCTTTTATCCGCACCGCTGTTCACCAGTCCTACGATACCGCCAACATCCGAATAGCAAGCCCCTTCCATATAGGTGGACGTGCCGTTGATGGTCGTTCCGTCAACCAGACAGTTGTTAATCTCTCCCTGCAGGAGCTGGCCTACTACGCCACCAGCCTGAAGACTTTGGGTGTTGGACGTTGACAGCGAGCAGGAAGCAACGGTACAACCCGTAATCGTACCGCCATTCAGACATCCTGCCACGACACCTGACTCGTTGCCTTCCTTTACGGTAGCACGGCTCAGGCGCAGGTTGCTGACCATTCCTCCGGCAATATAACCGAAGAATCCGTTATATCCCTGACTCGCATCGACAGTAATCTTCAAGTCGGTAATGGCGACATTATTGCCATTGAACCGCCCTCTGAAAGGATGGTTGGCAGTTCCGGCAGGAACATAATTCGTGAGGTTGGTGCAGTCAAGGTACTGCAGTCCGCTATACACCTCAAAATACTCATCGCCTTCCAGCGTTCCGTCATTAATCCACGTGCATAGCCTCAACAGGTCGGTCGGGGTTGAAATGATGTATGGAGAATCCGCGGAACCGTTTCCACCACCATCAAAAATAGCCTGCGATCGTACCGCTTGCGGCAATAGCAGCATCGCACTAATGACTAAAAGCCGTGACAGCCTTCTGGTCAAGTTTCTCATATTGGCCAATTGATACATCTTCATCTTTTTTCTTAATATAACTATGAACTATGAATTATAGGAACTATAGGGACTATAGGGACTATAGGGACTATAGGACTGTTTACTGCGGTTCTACCTCAGAAGCGGGGTCGTCAACGGGGTCGAGGGCAGGAGCCGCTACGTTACTGCTGCCCAGAATGATGTTGACCACGTTAACAGCATCGGTAATGCTGATGTTATAGTCACCATTGACATCGGCAGCCTTGACGTTGAAGTTGACCGACGGCTGATCCAGAATCTTGTTCACCACACCCACGGCATCGGTTATCGTGATGGCGTTGTTGCGGTCGACATCACCACCCCACGTCAGCGTGATAACAGGTGTTCCGGCGTTGGAGTCGATATAGGCCGTGAAGGGCTTGATGTCGCCCGTGGCCTGCACGAAGGTTCCCTTCACTGTTGTACTTGGTGCGAAGCTGTAGGCGTTGGCCAGCGACTTCTTCTCATAGGCACCCTTGAAGGCGTCCGACACCGTCGTAGTGGGCTTGGCAATCTGGGCAGAGTTCTGAACGAGTGTCATCGGGCCCTTCTGCTTGGCCACGAAGATGTACGGCTTGTTGGCCTCAAGGACACCCTCGACGGGCTTCATGTTGACGGCGCCGTTGCCGGCATACATCTTGTTGAACTCGTAGAAGTCGCCATATTCGTCGGGATTCGCAATGGCGAAGGGCAGGTAGACGGTCGTGGCACGCTCGTTAGCACCAATGGGCAGGTCTATCTGAGCGTTACCAGCCACGAAGTTGTCACGAACCTCAAAGCTGGTCTCACTCTCCGTCGACAGCTGCAGCTTGTTGCAGATGCCGCCAATGACGAAGTTCGCATCGTCGTCTGCCACAGAGTTGCCGGCTGGCAGATAGATGAGCGTCGAGGCAGGCACACCGGCAAAGGCACCCTCGCCATGCTTGTACACCTTACCCGTAATCTTCGTGCCGCTCAGGTCGATGAACGAGATGTTCTGGGCAGCAGTACGCGGACTGAAGCCAGGAGCCGATGATGGACCAGCAAAGGCGCCGTCGGGAATGTCGGTAGCTTCGGCGTCGCTGACCAAGATGCCGTGGCTGCCGCCACCCAGGCGCTGCACCTTGGCCATATCCAGCATGGCGTAAGGGCTGGCCGTAGGCGGCTCGCTGACCATACCGGCCGTGACATTCAGACCCTGAAGACCCGTTGACACGCTGGTCTTCGGACCGATGCGCGGTGAACGCTGAGCCAGCTGCGGAGCAGAAGTGGCAGAAGCATTCTCCAGTTCAACGTGGTAGATATAGACATAGGTATCCTGCGTGACGGAATAGTTAATCACTTGTCCGTCACCTTCAGTTGTCGTAATCTCAATGGGGGCCTGAGTGCCAATCATCATGTGAAGGGCATGACCCTCTTCAGTCACAGCTTTGACGGTAATGCTACCAATACCGGCAGGCACCATGAAGGTGACACCTTTGAAGAGAGCCTTGAACTCCGGAGTACCGGGAACAATGGGCGTGTTGGTGTAAACGGACTGAGCCAGAGCCAGCACAGCAGCATCGGTCATCACGGAGTTGATAACCACCATACCGCCGTCCTGACTGGTGTAACCGTCAGGAGCACCTGCTGTCCCGTTATCGTCAAGGGTATAGAGAATCTCACCATCGACAATCACATCGGCCAAGGGAGCACCGGCATTCGGGTCATTCGTCAGATTGACATTCTCAGGCACGCCGACACCGTCGACAATCGTGGCCAGAGCCGTAGCGATGGTGACAACGTTCAGCTCAGACAGACTTTCAAAGCGACCTGTCAGGTTGTTCTGATAGGTGATGGGATAGAAGCCCTGGAAGGCAGTAGCGATGGAAGCCATGTTAGGACTGTTGCTCTGGTCGGTATACACCAACTTGCCCGAGCTGTTGGCCATGAAGGTCAGCGGCAAGCCGGCTACTGCTGACAGACTGAGGATGGCACCCTCACCTTGATTCATCATGCTATTCTCGCCTAAGAGCATCACCTCAAGACCGTCCTCAGGATTCAGAACGCTACCGCTCCGCACTTCAATCCTATCGATTTCGGCATCCTTCAGCGTCAGACGGCCATGACCGTCGAAGAACACAAAGCTGTCATTACCCAATTCCACCATGGGGTTGAGCCGGGTAATCTGCCTCATGTTGTTGGGGAATTTGTCGGCATAGATCCAAATACCGGTACTGTTACTGATGACGTTGACGGCAAACGGGCTGACAGCGCCGTCAGGATTCAGTATAAAATAATCAGTATCACCCACTTGCATGTTGGCATCCACAGATGTCTGACCAACGCTCACACCATTCAGCATTCCGTCGGAAATGGTAACAAGCTGCTCATTATTACTGAAGTAATTGAAGCTAACGGGATCATTGCCCACAGCAGGAACGATTTCCGGCATGGCCAGGGACTGACCCTCGATAATGGTCATCTCGTCGACGGCAAAGCCGAAGAGCTTACCTGTGGCGGTTTCGCTGATGACGTCACCAACCTGATTCCAGGCTGTAACGACACACGCGCCTAACATGGGCACAGCCCCATTCGTTTGCGGGTCGTAAATAGCATCCGTCACATCCTGTAACGACTCATTGACATAATCGATGCTATAGTGCGTACTAATGGCATTCTCAAAGCCGAAGGCAGGAAGGCCCTTGTCGTCTTCGGTCGTATAGAAGTAAGGTTTTTCCAAAGTAGAAATGTAGCAATAGTGGCCATTATCCGAATTATAGTCAGTCTTATACAGTCGGTCCTGATAATAGCAAGTAACGTATTCAGCAGTGATGCCTGGAATATATGAATAGGTATACAATTCCAGACTAACACTTTCATTGTCACTACTCTTGAACGTCAGTATGTTATCAGTGGTAGAACCAAACGAAATAGCCGGACGATAGGCGTTGACAGTATTGATATAGTTGTTACCCTTCACATCGATAGTCAATGACGACATCTGAACCACAATGCCATAGTCGTTTTCGCTGGCAGCCTCGTATTGGAAGTCGTGCAGGGTCAGCGTATTAGTAGGTTTATTGAACGATACCGTCGGATAGTTCGAATTCTCAGGGAAAATCATCTCGGAAGCCGTCAGCAGCGTAGCCTGTACGTCGCCGACCCACACCGGCCAGGCTGTCGGCGTAACGATGACCTTGGGAACTACCTTGTTGCCATTGACAAACCTCTTGCTGTTCTCATCATAGTATGAACCCATCTTGGCAGCTGGCTCGACATTGGTGCCTGCGGCAAAATCATCATCGGACGAAGCAAAGCCGACAGTACGGAAACCCGAGATGGCAGACTCTTCGGAAGGAGTCTTAGTAATAGTAGCATCGATGGTCAGCTCGGCCTGCGCATTGGCCTCGCGCTTGAACATCAGCGTGCCGGCAGTCTCGGACTGACCGCTCCAATAGATGCGGCCCACCCTACTCGTCTGGGCAATATTGATGATCAGCTGTGAAATGTCGGTCCAGATGTCACCACCATCTGTATAGCCGTTAACGGTCAGCGTATTTGTCTCTGGGTCGAACGACAAATGGCCTTTGCCGTCGATGTCGTGCTTGTTGTTATTCTTCACACGAACCCCATCAATAGCCAGACCATACTCACCATAAGAGACAGCCACCCAGAACGCCGGTCCGTTTTCGCCTGTCGGGTCGAAGTAGCCTTCAGGTTTCCACAAAAGCGGACTCTGAACGGTATAGTTAACATCCACGAAATCGCCGGAGCCACGAATCACCAGGGTACCGGGAGCATCCTCATCTGTTTTGAAAGTCAGGGTTGGGGTACCATTTGCACCTTGTATCTTTGCAGCAAAAGAGGAACCGCCAGAATCGAATTCGCTTATGCCAATCAGGAAAATGTCCATATCCGTACAACATTGGATAAACGGGAACTGGCCATTAGACACTCTGTTGGGGATGTTGTTGAACGTCAGCGTGTGGTCGCCGTCGTAGGAGATACAACCCTCTTCAAACTGGTCTTCGGCAATAGACGTCATATTGACCGTAGACACCTGCTCGCCGGCAATCGAAAGGTCAAACAAATGGCCAATTTCCACGAGACTGTTCCATCCGCCGGAAGAGCCTGCAGCATGATAGTCCTCACCCGAAATAAACTCCAGGTAATCGTTCATGGTCACCGTCACATTATTAGCCACCACAGGATAATTGGAATAGGAGTCAATCTTCAGGCGAACGCCTCCCTTATCCTGTGGACTCGACACGAAAGTGACCGTCGCATTCTGACCTGTAGTGCGAATGGCACTACCATTATGGCCATAGATGCTATTACTGCCTATCAGGTTGACGATCAAGTCAGTCGGGGTAATGATCGGACCGGTGATTTTTGCATTGTTCAGCGTCAGGGTATTGGTGCTCTTGTCATAACTGGCTGTTCCGTCACCAAACAAGTCATTCGTGTTGCCGTCATACACAGGAACCCAGCCAACAGACAATCCATAAGACGAACCGAATCTGGCGACATGGGTGGAATCGAACTGCAGGTCAGAATCAGGATAGGGACCACAAGGAAGGAGAATCTCAAGAGGCTGCTCAATCGACACTTCACTATATCCGTAGCTGATGACGCTACCGCAATACTCATCAGGAATGGTATTTCTGATAGTCAGCATGCCGGTAGGGTCATCCGTCGACTTAATGTAAAGAAGAACCTCAGTATCCTCATTAACCGTTGTGATGGGGGTTCCATAAGTCGTAATGGTGTTGTTACCATGAATGTCAATATAAAGGTTGGAAAGGTCCCAACCTGCTATCACCGGCACCGTCAGCGCAGCACCATTCAGGGTCAGCGTATTAATAGGAGTAACAGAAGTAGGACTGTTAGTGACAGCAAACGATACCGTCTGGCCGGCGTCACCAAGAATATTGGAGGCATTGGCACCCGTAACACGAGTATCACCTATCCAAAGGTCGTAGACCGGGTCAATCTGCAAGGCCAGCAAGTTCCAGTCCCTGATGTCCAGACTCTGCTCAGGACTGTTAAGCGAAATCTGAATCAGCATATTGGTCAACTCTATGGGCTCATTCAGGATAAAGGCGTATTGTCCGGTATTGTCCTGCTGAAGAGAACCCGACAACTCGGTTGACGTGTACTTCTGAGTTTCAATAACACGGGCACTCACGCTAAGTACGCCTGTTGCAGGGACCTTCTCGAATCCAAACACAATTCGAGACAAGAGTCCGCTAAAAGGATTGCTTTCAGGCGACGTAATGGTCAGAGAGCCACTCGTCGGGGACAATGTAAACAACAGACCATTAGCGGTAGAGTATATCAAAGGACAGTCTGCGTTTAGTCCCCAATTAGCCTCTGTCTCAGTACCGTTGACATAGCCCCAAATATATTCACCACCCGATACATCAGGAGTTGTGTCGCCACTACCAAGGATCTCCAGGGCATAGTTGTAGTCGTACGCCCACATCGTCACGGGCATCATCAGCATGACCAACAAGGCAAGGAACCAACGTCCTACCCTCGATTGATTAATACATAGTCTCTGTTTCATAATCGTTTATGATTTAGTTATTATTTCGTTCTTGTACAGTTGATGGCATAATACGTGGCAAATTTACTCTTTTTTTCGGAAATAACCAAAAGATTTCCCGAAAAAGTGAATGACTAATCATCAGAAAGAAAAAATATGTGCGATTATTTGGTATTGTATTTTCTTTTTCGTATCTTTGCAAACAGAAAATAGGGGGCGTGCCGGTTCGATCGGGATACTCATCAAATTACATCGAAAACTGAGCTGACGTCCTACGTCAATGGCGGGCCACAAAAACCACTCCGGTGGGGAGCCGTAAGGCCGGTGGATTACAAAGGCATAGGAGCACTCGCATCTTTTAACAAAGGAGTTTTCATCACATCATCGGGCGCCCCTATTTTTTAGTTCATAGTTTATAGTTCATAGTTTATAGTTTTTATGTTTTCGGGAATCATCGAAGAATTTGCTACCGTTGTAGCCATCAAGAAAGACAGAGAGAATATCGACTTTACGCTGAGCTGCTCGTTTGTTGACGAATTGGGCATAGACCAAAGTGTGGCACATAATGGCGTGTGTCTGACCGTTGTCAAGATAGAGAACGGCACCTACACTGTGACGGCCATGAAGGAAACTTTGGACCGCTCGAATTTGGGACTGCTCCAGGTGGGCGACAAAGTGAACGTAGAACGGTCGATGCTGATGAACGGCAGACTGGACGGACACATCGTACAGGGACACGTCGACGAAACGGCACGATGCACGGCGGTAGAGGATGCCGACGGCAGCACGTACTTCACATTCGAATACAAGCAGGACAAGGAGATGGCCCGCAACGGCTACTTTACCGTCGACAAAGGGTCGGTAACGGTAAACGGCGTGAGTCTGACAGTTTGCAATCCGACACAGAACACGTTCCAGGTGGCCATCATTCCCTATACTTTCGAACATACCAACTTCTGTGACATCAAGGTGGGTAGCGTGGTGAATCTGGAGTTTGACATCATCGGCAAGTACATTGCCCGACTGCAACAACTGGCATAGACATGACACGAAAGGAGAGATACGACTACGTGTTGCAACACTTCCGCAAGGAAATGCCAGAGGTGCAGACAGAACTGGAATTCGGCAGCGTGTTCCAGCTGTTGGTGGCCGTCATACTGAGTGCCCAATGTACGGACAAGCGCATCAACCAGGTGACTCCCGAATTGTTCCGCCACTATCCTGATGCCAAGACAATGGCACAGGCTGAACCGGAGGATGTGCTGGAGTATATCAAGAGTGTGTCGTATCCCAATGCCAAAGCTGACCATCTGGTAAAGATGGCACGCATGGTGGCTGAACGCTTCGGCGGCGAGGTGCCTTCGGACATGAACCTGCTGCTGGACTTGCCTGGTGTGGGTCGCAAGACGGCTAACGTCATCCAGAGCGTGGCCTTCGGCAAGGCAACGATGGCTGTCGACACGCATGTGTTCCGCGTCAGCCATCGCTTAGGGCTGGTATCAGAAAAGGACGACACACCCTATAAAGTGGAACAGGCGCTGACAAAAAATATACCCGAGGAAGATATTCCCCGGGCACATCATTGGTTACTGCTGCATGGACGCTATATCTGTACATCACGCCGTCCACATTGCGACAAGTGTGGCCTCAACGCCGCCTGTCCTTCGGCTTCCCATTAGGTCCGCCAGGACCATCAGGGCCGCCGGGACCACCAGGACCCTTACCCCACCCTCGCATCATCTGACGATGGAAACGGCTCTCGGCAGCAATAGCAGCATAGACCTTACAAGCAGGAACTACCCGTAGCATCTTCTCATGATAGCGCTGCTCAATCTCGCGTAACTCGATATTCAGACGGTCACACTCACGAACGGCCTTGGCACAGGCCTGCTCGTCGGTACCAGTTTCTGTAGATATCTTACGCATACGGGTATAAATAGTACGCTGCTTCTGGTGCATCTCACGCAACAAGGGGAAATACTTAGCGGCTTCCTGCTCGGTCAGCTTGGCCTCACGAGTGATAAAAGCTTCCATATCGGCCTCGAACTTCTCGGGAGAGAACTTCGGTCGCTCCTGTGCCTGAGCTGTCAGAGCTGTCAGCCAACATAATAAAATCAACGCATAATACTTCATACCAAACATCATCTGTTTATTCTTAGTTTTCAGCCAGAAGGGCATAAATCTCAACATTATCCAACATAGCATAGTCGGCAGCCTCGTCGACATAGCTGTTGTCAACAACAGGAACGGTAACAGCTTCGGCTGTCATAGGCTGCGCCTCGGGAACCTGACGGAAATGATAGGTCAACCCCAGAATAGCCACAGCAGAGAAACAGGCTGCGGCATAAAGCCAAGGACGCAAAGCCACGAAACGGCTCTTCGTCTGCGGCACCTCCAGCTTGATTTCCGTAGCATCAGAAGGCAACTGAGCCATCACACGCTCGGTGAGCTGGTCGAAATAGCCATCAGGCACGCGGAAAGGATTCTGACGTCCAAACTGTTCTTTGATGTACTTCTCTTCGTTCTCCATTTCTTCTTTCTTTATTGGTATGACGTGTATTGTTTTAAAAAGTTTAATCATGCCGCTTAAAAAATTCCGTAATCTTCTTCACAGCAATATGGTACGACGCTTTCAAGGCGCCCTCAGAGGTATGCATCAAGGCACTTATCTCGCTATATTTCATCTCATCGAAATAACGCAGGTTGAAGACGGTACGCTGCACTTCGGGAAGACTGGCAATGGCCTCCTGAAGCTGGGCCTGAGTCTCATCACCGTCAAAATAGTTGTCGGCCAACAGCTGACTGGCAATGCCTGCCTGCTCGTCGTCGGCACTCACGACGCTCTGGTTTTTCTTGCGACGCATAAAGTCGATGCTTTCGTTGACGGCAATACGATAGAGCCAGGTGGACAGACGGGAATCGTGATGGAAGTCGTCAAGATGGGTCCAGGCTTTCAGAAAAACATTCTGCAGGACATCGTCGGCATCATCGTGGAGCAGCACGATACGACGGATTTGCCAATACAGCTGTTCGCTATATTCGCGCACCACCCTTTCGAAGGCCTTTCGCTGCGTCTTGGGGTCGGTAAGTTGCTGAATCAGCAATTGTTCGTCGGCTGCCGTCATACTACATATATGTCTTAAGCTGGTTCCACATCACATTGTCGTAGCCATAGACGTCGGGCCACGTCTGCAGAATACCGTCGGCATCTGGCCAAAGTGTATAATATAATATATAAATAGGTACGCGAGGAGTGACTGGCACATAGCCTATCAGCTTGTTGTTGCCACGACCATGCTCCTCCACATACTGCTGACCACGGTCGGTCTCTGGCGGCAGGTCCATCGAGATACGAATTCGGTCGAGCAGCCACTCGTCGGGATTATCAAGCACGAAACGGGCCAGATCGAAAGGCTTGGAAACGCGGACACAGCCATGCGAGATGGCACGGGAGTCGCGCGAGAAGGCTCCGGGATTGGATGTATCGTGCAGGAATACCGAGAAATTGTTCTTGAAACGGAACACGATACGTCCCAAGGAGTTGCCTGCACCACCATCTTGTGCCACACGGTACTTGCCGCTTACCAGCATCTGGCGCGATACGGCACCAACTGGCAACTTCCTATTGGTGGTACGTTCATAGATGTTATAACGGTTACGGGCAAAGTAGGCCGAATCGCCGGCACGATGGGACACCTCATTCTCGATAATACTCATCGGTATAACCCATTGCGGGTCCACCTCCATCCATTCAATATAACTGGACAACTGTGGGGTCTTGGTTTTGACATTGCCACAGACCACCCGCATGTCGAGAGTTTCTTCAGAGGAATAGGCATACAAGTGGTAGGCTGGGATATTGACAATAACGCGCTTCTTCTGTTCGTCAATAGGCTGATGACGGCTCCAACGGGCACGCTCCATATTGACAAGTATACGACGGCGCTGTTCTATGGTCGTCGCCGACGGTAACATCTGCTTCAGGCGCAAATAATACCTATCGGTAGGCTGTATGCTTTGCAGATATTCTGAAAGGCTATCGTTCTGTACCTGGCGCAACACTTTCTCGACATAGTTGTGGTTAGGCTGGTCAATCTTGACATCAAAGAGACCGCGGTATTTCATCACACGACCCAAGGTATCTTGCTTCTCAACGTCTAAGTTGTTAAAGAGACGATGCGGATTGACAAAACCAAAACGCTGTCCGCAACAATAACGCAGACATGCCTTAGTCAGCCGATAGTCCAAACGGGCGGCAACACGACTGGCCTGATGACGGCCCTCATCGAAGTCGAGATGACGCATACGCTGGAGGTCAGCTTCAATGGCTTTCACGCCAAAGGCTTCTTCCGACAGGCCTAACGTGCCTACCTGATGCAGCCATGCCAACAAGGTATCGGCACGCTCGTCAACACCAGAACGGTCAACCCATATCAGACGGCTCGTTGCACCTGAATAGAAGGAACTTGTCAAACGGTCGGCATCGCTTTTGCCTTCATCAGCCTTGGCCATATCAGAAAGAGATTGATGAATAGCCTGAGAGTCAAAAACAAAGGCAGGCGTCTTCAATTCAGAAAACGCCTCCATCGTCAGGACTGTGTCCTTGTTTGTCTCCCAACTGCCGCATGCCGTCAGCAGCAACAGTATTAGTGGCAGCAGTGCCTTTAGCGAACGGTCACCTTTCTTACCACCTTGCCTATTTTCAATATATAACAACCTTTAGGTACATTAAGTTCTACACGCTGTGCCGGACTATCAATCTTGATGGTCATAACACGACGACCCGTTAACGAAACAACTTCGAGAGTCTGTCCCTGAGCACCATTAATGACAACCCATTGGCCATTAACGGTAATCGTCACATCCTCCTCTATAGTCTGCTCCACTGGTGCCATTTCTGCGTCGGAAGCCATCGAGACAACCGGTACCGTCAGCATCATTGCAGCAGTCAACGAATATATAAGTAGTCTTTTCTTCATACGCATTTATACTATATAGCTCTGCAAATGTACGGATTATTTTTGAAACTACCAAATAATTTGGCAAAAAAATGCACTTCAGACATCAAAAAAGCAGTTCAGACATCAAAAACCAACTGTTCGTCTGTCAAATGAGCATTTTCGAACACTTCCTGAGCCTCTCGTAACAGCACTTGCTCGTCTTCATAGCGTGACGAATAGTGACCCAACAACAGTTGTCCAACACCGGCATCAGCAGCCACCTGGGCAGCCTGACGGGCCGTGGAATGAAAATACTTTTCTGCCAACAACAGGTTATCGTCACCATAGGTACTTTCATGATAGAGCGTACTAACACCCTTTATTCTTTCAGCCAATGCCGGCATATAGCGGGTATCACTGCAATAGGCATAAGAACGGGGAGCTTCAGCAGCTACAACAAGACGGCTGTTTTCAACACGCTCGCCATCGGCAGTAACCCAATCAGCACCTTGCTTGATGTTGTTAATCTGGCTGACGGGAATCTGATAGAAGTCTATCATGTCGCGACGAATATGCGGCAACTGTGGTTTCTCTCGGAATAAGAAACCACAACAAGGCATACGATGTTCCAAAGGTATGCTCTCAACAGTCAGGGAACGGTCTTCATAGATAATCTGCTGGCGAGTCGTATCAACGGCATGAAAATCCACCTCGTAGTCGAAATCATGACAAAAGAGGGCCATTTGCCGCTGCAACATGTCCTGCATCTTTACTGGCGCATAAATGGCCAGACGTGCTGTACGTCCCAACAAGCCGAATGTACTCAGCATGCCTATCAGACCAAAGCAATGGTCTCCGTGTAGATGAGAGATAAAAACGGCACTAATTTTGGTAAAACGGACATGCGAGCGCCGTAACTGCATCTGGGTTCCTTCGCCACAGTCGACGAGAAACATTTTGCCCCGCACCTCAACAACTTGCGCTGACGCATAGTGCCGAGGTGTGGGCAAAGCACTTCCACAGCCAAGGATATTTACACGAAAGGGTTCCATTCGTTACTATAAGGTGGCAGCCAGATGGTGCAACAGAACTTTACATAAAGAATTCATCCTCCGAATCCTCCAGTTGCACTTCCTTTCCGTACTCTTCCTTCGGCTTCTGACGGCTGTACTCAAACGTCTCATCGGCATCCTTGTAAACCAAAGAATCGGCACCCAGTTTAACGATGTCGTAAAGATAGATTTCATCTTCCTCGCTACCACCTTCACGCATCAGCACAATCTCTAATTTTCCGCGAGAAAGACGCCAGGTCTTATAGACGATGGAACTCTGGTCTATACTCTCAGCAACACCACCCTCCTTAATACTAATGCCTACTTCATCAGAACCATCTATCGGATTGGGCATCACCCAGTTACCCATTAGAGTAGCCTGGTTTATTACCATCACGGCAGACTGTTTGTCGGAAGTCGGAATAACAGCCATACGGTCACCAACCTGCATACCGCCAAACACCTTGCCAGCCTCCTGGGCTGCCGAGATGTCAAGGGTCAGCGTATCGCCCATGTCAGAGATGATTTGCAAAGTATTCATCGCCGTACCTTCACCACAAATTCCATAGACGGTGGGGTCAGCATTTGCCACTTCGGCGGAGTCGCCATTATCAAAAGGAACCTTGTCCGACTTGTTGCCACAGCTGCCCATTATAAGAACGGCACAGGCAACGATTGAGATAACTGCTAATTTCTTCATAGTTCTATGATTTGTTAATTGATTGTTCTTGTTGTTTGGCCTGATTCCAGAGGTCATCCATTTCCTCAAGCGTCATATCAGCCAATGAACGGCCGGCCTTGATAGAATGCTGTTCAATATAGCTGAAACGGCGAATAAACTTCTGATTGGTCATTTCCAAAGCATTGTCCGGGTTCAGTTTATAGAGACGGGCAGCATTGATGATACTGAAGAGGAAATCGCCTAACTCCTGTTCAGACCGCACTTTATCCTCATGCTGCAACTCGGTTTCCAATTCCTTCAGCTCCTCATGCACCTTAGCCCAAACATCCTCCTTTTTTTCCCAGTCAAAACCGACATGACAGGCCTTGTCCTGAATACGGTAAGCCTTGATCAACGAAGGCAATGCTGCGGGGACGCCACTCAATACGGTTTTGTTGCCGTCCTTCTCCTTCTGCTTGATTTTCTCCCAGTTGTCAAGCACCTCTTCGGCACTCTTGGCAACAGCCTCCCCATAGACATGTGGATGGCGGAATATCATTTTGTCACATAGTTTGTTGCAGACATCGGCAATATCGAACTCTTGTTTCTCTTCTCCGATACGACTGTAGAAAACGATATGAAGCAGGACGTCACCCAGTTCCTTGCATATTTCACGCTGGTCGTCCCGAATGATGGCATCACAGAGCTCGTAGGTTTCTTCAATCGTATTGGGACGCAACGAATCGTTGGTCTGTTTACGGTCCCACGGACACTCAACCCTTAGACGGTCCATCACGTCAAGAAGCCGTCCAAAAGCCTCCATTTTCTCCTGTCTTGTATGCTTTTGTTCCATAAGTACGTGCAAAGGTACGAAAAATAATTAAAAATCGCTTCACTTTTCACTTTTTTTGTACCTTTGAATACTTCGAAGGTACTTTCATTGGAGAAAACTCAAATAAAATTTGGTTTTCTTCTCACTTATTCGTACCTTTGCAGCCATTATTAAATTAATGTATATGGAATTAGCTAGTAAATACGACCCAAAAGAGGTCGAATCGAAATGGTACCAGTATTGGCTGGACCACAAACTTTTCTCAAGTAAACCAGACGGACGCGAGCCCTACACCATCGTCATTCCACCACCCAACGTGACGGGTGTGCTGCACATGGGACACATGTTGAACAACACCATTCAGGACATTCTCATTCGCCGTGCTCGCATGGAGGGTAAGAATGCACTATGGGTGCCTGGCACCGACCATGCCTCGATTGCTACTGAGGCCAAGGTTGTGAAGAAACTCGCCGAGCAGGGTATCAAGAAACATGACCTCACCCGTGAGCAGTTCCTGGAGCATGCCTGGGACTGGACACACGAACATGGCGGCATCATCCTCAAGCAATTACGCCGCTTAGGTGCCAGTTGCGACTGGGACCGCACCGCTTTCACCATGGATGAGAAGCGTTCGGAGAGCGTCATCAAGGTTTTTGTCGACCTTTACAACAAGGGACTTATCTACCGCGGAATGCGTATGGTCAACTGGGACCCGAAGGCCTTGACAGCCCTCTCTACCGAGGAAGTGATTTATAAAGAGGAGCAAAGCCATCTGTTCCACTTGAAATACTATGTGGCTGATCTAGATAATCTAGATAATCTAGAAGCTCTAGAGGCCGAAGGCAACGTAGTCCATAAGGACGAAAAAGGTTACTACGCTGTGGTTGCCACCACCCGTCCCGAGACCATCATGGGCGATACCGCCATGTGTATCAACCCCAAGGACCCGAAGAACCAGTGGCTCAAGGGGCGCAAGGTCATCGTCCCTCTGGTAAATCGTGTCATCCCCGTCATCGAAGACCGCTACGTGGATATCGAGTTCGGTACCGGTTGTCTGAAGGTGACTCCTGCCCATGACACTAATGACTACATGCTGGGTAAGACCCATAACCTCGAGACCATCGACATCTTCAATCCCGACGGTACCATCTCCGAGCAGTCGCCCATCTACGTGGGTATGGACCGCATGGACTGCCGCAAGCAGATTGCAAAGGACCTCCAAGAGGCTAGCCTCATGGAGAAAATTGAAGACTATACCAATAAAGTGGGCTATTCGGAACGTAACCCCGATACGGCCATTGAACCGCGTCTCTCGCTGCAATGGTTCCTGAAGATGCAGCACTTTGCTGACATCGCCCTGCCACCCGTGATGAACGACGAGCTGAAGTTCTATCCCGCTAAATATAAGAACACCTATAAGAACTGGCTGGAGAATATCCAGGACTGGTGTATCTCCCGTCAGCTGTGGTGGGGACACCGTATTCCTGCATACTATTACCCCACCGCCACAGTGGTCGACGGTTCCCCCGTTGATGAAAACTTCGTCGTTGCCGAGACCCCTGAAAAGGCACTTGAACTGGCCCGAAAGGAGAGCGGCAATGCTAACCTTCAACTCAGCGACCTCCGTCAGGATGAGGATGCCCTCGACACTTGGTTCTCTTCATGGCTCTGGCCTATCTCGTTATTCGACGGTATCAACAATCCTGGCAACGAGGAAATCAAATACTACTACCCCACTTCCGACCTCGTAACAGGCCCGGACATCATCTTCTTCTGGGTAGCCCGTATGATTATGGCCGGCTATGAGTATATCGGCGACATGCCTTTCAAGAATGTCTATTTCACAGGTATCGTTCGCGACAAGCTGGGGCGTAAGATGTCGAAGTCGCTGGGTAACTCACCCGACCCCATCGAACTCATCGAGAAGTTCGGTGCCGACGGTGTACGCATGGGCATGATGCTCTCTGCACCTGCCGGCAACGACATCCTCTTCGACGAGGCACTCTGCGAACAAGGGCGTAACTTCAACAACAAGATCTGGAACGCCTTCCGTCTGGTCAAGGGCTGGCAGGTAAGCAGCGACGTGGAACAGACCGGTGCTGAGAAACTGGCCGTGAAATGGTTCGATGCCAAGCTCAAGACTACCGCAACAGAACTCGATGACCTCTTCTCGAAGTATCGTATTTCCGAGGCCCTGATGGCTGTTTACAAACTCTTCTGGGACGAGTTCTCTGGCTGGTATCTGGAAATGGTGAAGCCTGCCTACGTCAACGGTCAGCAGCAGCCTATCAACCAGGAGACCTTTGATGCCACCCTCGACTTCTTCGACAAGTTGTTAAAGATGCTCCACCCCTTCATGCCCTTCATCACCGAAGAACTTTGGCAGGCACTCTGCGAGCGTCAGGACGGTGAAAGCATCATGCGTCAGGAACTGAAACTGAGCGCCCCCAACGAAGATGAAACCATCCTGCTGAACGATGTGGAAAACATCAAGCTCGTGGTCAGCGGCGTGCGTACCGTTCGTGCTCAAAAGAACATCGCCAACAAGGAGAAGCTGACGTTGCAGGTTGTCAACTCCCAGCTTTCTGGGCAGTATGCCGACGCTGTGGTGAAGATGGCTAACCTGGAGGCTATCACCTCTGTCAGCGAGAAGGACAGCACCGCCAGCACCTTTATGGTGGGTATGGTGGAGTACGCCGTTCCCCTGGGTAACATGATTGACATTGATGCCGAGATTCAGAAACTGGAGGCTCAGCTGCAACATCTGGAAGGTTTCCTGGCCGGTGTGCTGAAGAAGCTTTCCAACGAGCGCTTTGTGGCCAATGCCCCCGAACAGGTTGTGGCTATGGAACGTAAGAAGCAGAGCGACTCGGAAGAGAAGATTGCTGCACTCAAGGAATCCATTACAGCACTCAAGGCTCAGAAATAAATAGAACAGATTATCAGATTTTCGTTATGACTCAACAGATTCAAAAAACATTGAGGGATTCAGCCGGTATGCGCTGGACAGCCCTGCTGCTTCTGGCACTGGCCATGTTCTGCAGCTATATCTTCATGGACATCCTCTCACCCATCAAGGACCTCATGCAGGAGACTCGCGGATGGGACTCCACAGCCTTCGGCACCATGCAAGGTTCTGAGGTGTTCCTCAACGTCTTCGTATTCTTCCTCATCTTTGCAGGAATCATTCTCGACAAGATGGGCGTCCGCTTCACGGCAGTGCTTTCGGCTGCCGTCATGCTCATCGGTGCCGTCATCAAGTGGTATGCCGTCAGCGAGAGCTTTATGGGCAGCGGTCTCGAAGCGTGGTTCACTAACAACCTCAACTATATTCCCGTCTTTGATGAGTTAGGCGTCAGTCCCTTCTACGAGGGCATGCCTGCATCAGCCAAGTTTGCAGCCTGTGGCTTCATGATTTTCGGCTGTGGTTGCGAGATGGCTGGCATCACTGTCAGCCGTGGTATCGTCAAATGGTTCAAGGGACGGGAAATGGCGCTGGCCATGGGTTCCGAGATGGCGCTGGCACGCCTTGGCGTAGCCACCTGCATGATTTTCTCGCCATTCTTTGCACGCTTGGGCGGCAACATCAGCGTAACACGCTCCGTAGCTTTTGGTGTGGTACTCATGTGCATCGCACTCATCATGACCATCGTCTATTTCTTCATGGACAGCAAGCTCGATAGCCAGACTGGTGAGGCAGAGGAGAAGGACGACCCATTCAAAGTCTCCGACCTTGGAAAGATTCTCACCGACAGTGGTTTCTGGCTCGTGGCCCTGCTCTGCGTGCTCTACTACTCGGCCATCTTCCCCTTCCAGAAGTATGCCGTCAATATGCTGCAATGTAACCTCACGTTGACGCCGCCAGCTGCCGATTCTTTCTGGGCACAGCCTGACGTCACCATCGTGCAGTACATCATCATGCTTGTCGTGGCAGCAGCAGGCTTTGCCAGCAATTTCCAGAAGAAAGCCTTCAAGAAATACGGTTTGCTGGCAGTCAGCATCATTTCCCTTGTCATCTATTGTTACATGGGCTATATGCGCCAGTCGGCAGAGAGCATCTTTGCCGTATTCCCGCTGCTCGCCGTGCTCATTACGCCCATCCTCGGGTCATACGTCGACCACAAGGGTAAGGCTGCTTCCATGCTCGTGCTGGGCTCACTGCTGCTCATCGCCTGCCACCTCACATTCGCCTTCATCCTGCCGTTGTTCAAGGGTAGTGCCGTCGGCGGTATCATCATTGCCTATGTAACCATTCTTGTGCTGGGTTCGTCGTTCTCGCTGGTTCCTGCCTCATTGTGGCCCAGCGTACCCAAACTGGTCGATGCCAAGGTCATCGGTTCAGCCTACGCCCTCATCTTCTGGATACAGAACATTGGCCTGTGGCTGTTCCCCCTGCTCATCGGCAAGGTGCTCGATGCCACCAATCCCGGTGTTACCGACCCCACGCAGTTCGACTACACCGCTCCGCTGGTCATGCTGGCTTGTCTCGGTGTAGCAGCACTCATCCTCGGCTTTGTACTCAAAGCTGTTGATAAGAAGAAAGGCATCGGATTGGAAGAGCCCAATATCAAGTAAAAGGGAATAGTAAAAAGTGAATAATTTGCTATCGCAACAAAAAGTGAAAAACAAGATTATACCATTTGATAATGCCTGGGCCGAGATTACTTGCTTTGAAAGTACCGGTGAGGTTCGGGAGTATCACGTCATGATACATGCCAAAGCCGAAGGGCGCAGCTTCCAACAGCAGTTGGATGCCGTGCTCGACGGCTACGAGCAGTTGAAAGCCACGGAACTACAAGGAGCATCAGCCGTCATGAAGCGCTATTTCCTCAGCGACGTGGCCAATCAGGCAGACGACGTACTTCTGGCCGATACCAGTGACTGTGCAAAGAGCATCATCGGACAGCCGCCACTCGACGGTTCCAAAATTGGACTGTGGATCTATTTGTTGACCAATGTCGCTACCCGACAGCTGTCCAGCGGACTTTATGAGGCCGCCCACGGACAGTTCCGGCATCTGTGGAATGCCTCGGCACACAACACCGCCCAGAATTCTGAATACCAGACGCGCCTGCTCTTCAACGAGTATATCATGCAATTGGCACAAGAAGGCTGCACGCTGGCTGACAATTGCATCCGCACGTGGCTCTTCGTCAACGATGTCGACGTCAATTATGGTGGTGTCGTAACAGCCCGCAACAAGATATTCTTCACACAAGGCCTCACCGAGGACACCCATTACATTGCATCTACAGGCATTGGCGGACGAGCCCAGGACGCCAAGGTGATGACCCAGATGGATAACTACGCCATAGCCGGTATCAACAAGGAACAGGTTCATTATCTATATGCACCCACTCACCTCAATCGCACCAGCGACTATGGTGTCAGTTTTGAGCGTGGCACGTATATCGATTACCAAGACCGTCGGCATGTGTTCATCTCTGGTACTGCCAGCATTAACAATAAGGGACAGATAGAGCATCCCAAGGACATCGTACGGCAAGCTCACCGCATGTGGGACAACGTCGAAGCCCTGCTCCATGAGGCAGAATGTACCTACGACAACGTCACCATAATGATTGTCTATCTGCGCGACCTGGCAGACTACGCCTTAGTCAGCCGTCTCTATGAGGAACGGTTCCCCGACAAGCCACGTATCATCGTCCAGGCTCCCGTCTGCCGTTCTGGCTGGTTGATAGAAATGGAATGTATGGCTATTAGGCAACAACAAAACACTCAAATGCCTACTTTCTAATAAGAAAACAGCCTGTTTCAAAACGAAATAAAGAAAAATTGGCTCCTTTATAAAAAAAGTAAGGCGTTTCTTTGGTCATTCAAAAAAAATGCCTTACTTTTGCATTCGGCTTAAAACGAACCAGACTAAATGAGACAACTGAAAATTACACGCACCATCACTAACCGAGAGAGTGAAGCACTAGAAAAATACTTGGTAGAGATAGCCCGTGAGGAGTTGCTATCAGCCGATGAAGAAGTAGAATTGGCACACTTGGCACGCAAGGGTGACCAGAAAGCTTTGGAACGGCTGACTAGAGCGAACTTGCGCTTTGTGGTGAGTGTGGCCAAGCAATATCAGAATCAGGGGCTACCGCTTCCAGACCTCATCAACGAGGGTAATCTGGGCCTCATCAAGGCTGCTGAGCGCTTCGATGAAACGAGGGGCTTCAAGTTTATCTCGTATGCCGTATGGTGGATTCGCCAAAGTATTTTGCAGGCCATAGCCGATCAAAGCCGCGTGGTACGTCTGCCTCTGAATCAGGTTAGCTCGATGAACAAAATCAATCAGATGCTGAGCAAGTTTGAACAGGAGCATGAACGTCGTCCGTCGCTGGATGAAATATCGGAGCGTACCGACTTACCTGAGGATAAGATAGACATTGCCATTCAGGTAAATGGACGCAGCGTGTCGGTGGATGCCCCATTCCAGGACGGCGAGGACAACTCTCTGCTTGACGTGATGGCCAATCCTGATGCACCGATGGCTGACCGAGAACTGGTGGCAGAATCGCTTCGTTCAGAAATCACAACAGCTTTGAAGGTACTGACAGATCGTGAGCGTGGCATTATTACAGCTTTCTATGGCATCGGTGAGCCTGAATTGACATTAGAAGAGATTGGTTCGAAATTCGGTCTCACGCGCGAGCGCGTACGTCAAATAAAGGAGAAAGCAATTCGCAGGTTGCGTGCGGAATCACAGAACAAGATACTTAAAGCATATTTAGGACAATGAGATATTTATTAAGAACAATGCTGCTCGTAGCAGCCATGATGCTGTCTTGCGAGATAAGTGCCAAGATCGTGAAAACCAGTCACCTATATGTGTTTGGCTTTTCGGCTTCGTTCAAGGATAGTGTAGTGTATGTAACCGATATTCAGGACGTTCAGGGGGCATGGCTTGAAAAGAAAAAGAAATTCCTGATAGGTCGTGAACAGTATTCCGACCAGCTGAAAACTTTTCTGGCCGAACAGCTTCAAGAGCCTGGACGGGTATGCGTCGTCTTCTTCAAGACTAAGAAAAAGAAGGCCGAGAAGCAGTACCTGAAGTTGATGAAGAAGTACAAGAAGGGTTATGACGTGCGCTATCTGAATGCTACAGAGTTCAAGTTTGAAGCCGTAGAAAAGAATCAGGATGAATGATTAGTAAGAGATAGACAGTGAACGAGCACAAGATTATCAACGACCCGGTTTTCGGATTCATCAAAATTAAACGCGGACTGCTGTACGATATCGTGCAGCATTCGTTGTTTCAACGCCTGAACCGCATCAACCAGCTGGGACTGGCTTCGGTGGTGTATCCTGGCGCCCGCCACACACGCTTCCAGCACTCACTCGGAGCCTTCTACCTGATGTCAGAAGCTGTGAAGTCATTGACAGAGAAAGGTATATACATCTTCGACTCGGAAGCGGAGGCCGTACAGGCAGCTATCCTCATGCACGATATTGGTCACGGTCCTTTCTCACATGTGCTGGAGAACACACTTATCAAGAACGTATCACACGAAGACATCTCGCTGCTGATGATGGAACGCATCAACCGCGACTTGAAAGGGCAACTGGCACTGGCTATCAGCATCTTTAAAGATGAATATCCCAACAAGATTTTCCACCAGCTCATATCAAGCCAACTCGATATGGACCGCCTGGACTACCTGCGTCGAGACTCTTTCTATACGGGTGTAACAGAAGGTAACATCGGTTCGGCACGCATCATCAAGATGCTGAATGTCAAAGACGACCGTCTGGTAGTTGAGGCAAAAGGCATCTATTCTATCGAAAACTACCTGACAACTCGCCGACTGATGTACTGGCAAGTATATCTGCACAAGACCGCCGTCGGTTACGAAAAAGTATTGGTTAATGCCCTGAACCGGGCCCGCGACCTGATACGTGAGGGCTGCGACATTTTCGCATCTCCCGCCTTAGCCTATTTCCTTCGTCAAGATGTCACTTTTGACACAGATGAAGCGCTCGACATGTATGCAGAGTTGGACGACAGCGACATCTGGAGTGCGCTGAAAGCCTGGAAACACTATGACGACCGTATTCTTGCCACCCTTGCTTCCGACATGCTCGACCGTCATCTGTTCAAGGTGGAAGTAAGCGAGGAACGTCCCAGCGATGACTATATGGACGATATCCGACACAGCATCGCCCGTCACATGGGCATCAGCATCGACGACACCCACTATCTGATGACGCTGACAGAGATAGGTAAAGACATGTATAATCCTGAGGATGACAGCATCGGAATTCTTTACAAAGACGGCACAATACGGGACATTGCAGAGGCTTCAGAAATCTTAAATGTTCAGCTACTTTCTAAAAAAATCCGTAAATATTACCTCTGTTATCAACGTTTTTGATTTTTTTTTAGTATCTTTGTGCCGTTTATAAACAAAATATTGTACACGACATGGAGTTTACAGCGAAACAAATTGCCGACTTTATCGGCGGACGCGTGGAGGGTAACGAACAGACAACCATCCACACCTTTACGAAGATTGAAGAAGGAAAAGAGGGAGCTATCACATTTCTTTCGAACCCCAAATACGCCCATTACATCTATGACACAGAAGCCAGCATCGTACTGGTGAACGACGACTTGCAGTTGGAACACCCTGTTAAGGCGACGCTCATCCGTGTGCCTAATGCCTACGAATGCGTGGCTAAGCTGATGCAGATGTATGCCCAGTCGCTGCCCAAGAAGACGGGCATCGACCCGTTGGCTTTCGTGTCTGAATCGGCCAAGATTGGACAAGATGTCTATATTGGTCCCTTTACATACGTGGGCGAAGGTGTCACCATAGGTGACGGCACACGCATTTTTCCCAACGTCACCATCTATGACGGCTGTCAGATTGGAAAAAATGTGACAATCCACGCTGGTGCTGTCATCGGTGCCGACGGTTTCGGTTTCGCTCCCAACCAGGAAGGCTATGAGAAAATACCGCAGCTGGGTATTGTCATCATCGAGGACGATGTGGAGATAGGTGCCAATACCTGTATTGACCGTTCGACGATGGGGCAGACCATCATCCACAAAGGCGTCAAGCTCGACAACCTCATCCAGGTGGCCCACAACTGTGAAATCGGCGAGAACACCGTCATGTCAGCACAAGCAGGCATGGCAGGCAGTACAAAGATTGGCGGTTGGTGTATGGTTGGCGGACAGGCTGGTTTTTCCGGTCACATCAAGATTGCCGACAAGACCTTCATTGGTGCTCAGGCTGGTGTCATTAGCAATACCAAGGGCGATGGTGAACAACTCATCGGTTCGCCAGCCATCGATCCTAAGGTATTCTTCAAGGCACAGGCCGTCGTCAAACGCCTACCCGACATGTACCGTCAGATTGCACAGCTACAGCGTGAAATTGATGCGATGAAGGAAAAGATGAACATTGAATTTTGATAATTGAAGATATACGATATGAAACAGAAAACGCTTAAAGGCAGCTTTTCTCTCTTTGGAAAAGGACTGCATACGGGTCTGAATCTCACAGTCACTTTCAATCCCGCCCCGGAAAACACGGGCTACAAAGTACAGCGCATCGACTTGGAAGGAGAACCCGTTATTGATGCTGTTGCAGAAAATGTCATTGACACTCAGCGCGGCACAGTATTGGGCAAAGGCGATGCTCGCGTTAGCACCGTTGAACACGGACTGGCAGCCCTCTATGCCATGGGTATCGACAACTGTCTCATTCAGGTCAACGGCCCTGAATTCCCCATTCTCGACGGCTCAGCCATCAAGTATGTCGAGAAAATCAACGAGGTCGGCATCGAAGAGTTGAACGCTCCCAAAGACTACTACATCATTCGCAAGAAGATCGAGATAAAGGACGAGCAGAGCGGTTCATGCATCACCATCCTCCCCGATAACGAATTTTCCATTACCGCCATGTGCTCCTTTGAGTCGAAATTCATCAACTCGCAGTTTGCTACACTCGACAAGATGGAGAACTTCTCGACGGAAGTGGCCGCTGCACGCACCTTCGTCTTCGTCCGTGACATCGAGCCGTTACTGCAAGCCAACCTCATCAAGGGCGGTGACTTGGACAATGCCATCGTCATCTATGAGCGTCAGACCACCCAGGAGCGTCTCGACATGTTAGCCGATATGCTGCACGTAGAGCATCGCGACGCCACAGACCTCGGCTACATCCAGCACAAACCGCTGGTTTGGGAGAATGAATGTACCCGTCACAAGTTGCTTGACGTTATCGGTGACATGGCTCTCATCGGCAAACCTATCAAGGGCCGTATCGTTGCCACGCGTCCTGGTCATACCATCAACAACAAGTTTGCCCGCCAGTTGCGCAAAGAGATTCGCAAGCATGAAATCCAAGCTCCCATCTACGACCCCAATGAGGAACCGATTATGGATGTCAACCGCATCCGTGAACTGTTGCCCCACCGCTATCCCATGCAGTTGGTTGACAAGGTCATCTCTCTGGGTGCCAACACCATTGTCGGCATCAAGAACATCACCGCCAACGAGCCCTTCTTCCAAGGTCACTTCCCCGAGGAACCCGTCATGCCCGGTGTCCTGCAAATCGAGGCCATGGCACAATGTGGTGGTCTGCTCGTACTGAACACCCTTGAGGAACCCGAGCGTTGGAGTACCTATTTCATGAAGATTGACAACGTCAAGTTCCGTCAGAAGGTGGTTCCCGGCGACACACTTATCTTCAAGGTTGACCTGCTTGCCCCCGTCCGTCACGGCATCTCGTCGATGCGTGGCTACATGTTTGTCGGCGACCACGTCGTAGCCGAGGCAACTTTCACGGCACAAATTGTGAAGAACAAGTAAATCGTTGTCCCGTTATAACGTAATATCGAAATATCGAAAATATGAATACAATCCATCCATTAGCCGTCGTAGATCCAGAGGCCAAGTTAGGTGACAACAACGTCATCGGCCCCTTCTGCGTCATCGATAAGAATGTTGTCATCGGTGACAACAACAAGTTCCTGAACAGCGTCACCATCCATTTCGGCGCACGCATCGGCAATGGGAACGAGTTCTTCCCCGGAGCCAGCATCTCCACCAAGCCCCAGGACCTCAAGTTCAAAGGCGAGGAGACCACATGCGAGATTGGCGACAACAACAGCATCCGCGAGAATGTCACCATCAGCCGAGGCACAGCTTCGAAAGGTAAGACCGTCGTGGGCAACGGCAACCTGCTCATGGAGAATATGCACATCGCCCATGACTGCGAAATCGGTAACGGCTGCATTATAGGCAATTCCACGAAGATTGCCGGCGAGGTTATCATCGAGGACTGCGCCATCATTTCCGGTTGCTGCCTGTTCCACCAGTTCTGCCGCGTAGGCAGCTACATCATGTTCCAGGGCGGTAGCCGCACATCTCAGGACATTCCTCCCTACGTCATCGCAGGCAAGGAACCCATCCGCTACGCTGGTGTTAACCTCATCGGGTTGCGTCGTCGCGGATTCAACAACGAGACCATCGAGGCCATCCACGATGCCTACCGCATCATCTATGCCCAGGGAGTATTGAAGGATGGTATTGCCGAAGCCCGCGCCAAGTATCCTGACTCGAAGGAGGTGGATTACATCTGCTCGTTCATCGAGAATTCCAAACGCGGAGTTATCAGATAACCGACTGTGCGTTGCGGTTCTGCCGCAACGGAATAGAATAAGTATAGGGTGAAAACGCTGATAGTCATAACGGGGCCCACAGCAGTCGGTAAGACGGTGCTGACCATCGATTTGGCCCGACACTTCGGCACAGACATCATCAATGCCGACTCGCGCCAGATATACCGTGAACTGAAGATAGGCACAGCGGCACCCACTGACGAACAGCTTCAGCAGGTCCACCACCATTTCGTCGGCACCAAGAGCATCCACGACTATTACAATGCCTCCATGTACGAACAGGAAGTTCTCGAGTGTCTGAAGGTTCTCCCTTCAGAAATCAACATCCTCTCCGGTGGCAGCATGATGTACATTGACGCCGTATGCCACGGCATCGACGACATTCCCACCATCCGCGAGGACATCCGCGAGGACATCAAACGACGCTACAGGGAAGAAGGTCTGGAGGCACTCTGCGAAGACTTGCGCCGGCTGGATCCTGAACATTATGCCGTTGTTGACCGGCAGAACCAGCGCCGCGTCATCCATGCCCTGGAGATCTGCTACCAGACGGGGAAGACCTATACGTCGTTCAGGAAGAAGGAACAGAACAAACAACAGGACTCACGCCCATTCCGTATGGTGAAGATAGGACTGAACCGCGAACGTCAGGAGCTCTACGACCGTATCAACGCCCGTGTCGACCAGATGATGACCGATGGGCTGCTGCAGGAAGCCGAGGCTCTCTATCCTTACCGCCAGTTAAATGCCCTGAACACGGTGGGCTACAAGGAGATGTTCGACTACATGGACGGCCGATGGTCATTGGACGAAGCCGTCGAGCGCATGAAGGGTAACACGCGACGCTATGCCCGCAAACAGCTGACGTGGTTCAAGCGCGACCCGCTGGTACGATGGTTCCATCCTGACCAGCAAGACGCGATAATGGAATACATCAATAAATCATTGTACGTAACTAATTAGGATACTGCAAGATGAATAAATACGTCAAGAAAACACTCCACGCCCCCAAAGCAGCGTGGAATTGGTATAAAGGATTGTATAAGGGACGCAAATGGTATGTCAAGACGGGTGCCTGCATCGCTACGCTCATCATCGCCTTCATACTCTACCTCTTCATGGTCGACGTCAATTTCCTATGGCTCTTCGGCAAATCGCCGTCCATGAACAACATCATGCACCCCAAGACCATTCAGGCCTCTGAACTGTATAGTGCCGACAACAAGCTGATAGGTAAGTATTTCAGCGAAAACCGCACGCCCGTCGAGTTCGACGAGGTTAATCCTGTCTTCTGGAAGGCGCTTATCTCGACCGAGGACGAACGTTTCTTCAAGCACTTCGGTATTGATTTCCAAGGTGTGGTAGCAGCCCTGAAGGACTACATCGTCCACCACGATGCACGCGGTGCCTCAACCATCACCCAACAGCTGGTGAAGAACATGTTCCGTGTGCGTACCGAATACTCTACGGGCTTGTTGGGCAACATCCCGGGTCTGAAGATGCTTATCATGAAGAGTAAGGAATGGATTACCGCCGTGAAGATTGAGATGTTCTTCGATAAGCAGCAGATTCTCACCATGTATGCCAACACCGTCGACTTCGGCTCCAACGCCTATGGCATCAAGACGGCTGCCAAGACCTACTTCGGCACTACCCCCCAAAAGCTCACTACCGAACAGGCTGCCGTACTCGTCGGACTGCTGAAGGCCACTACCTATTATAATCCGCGCATCAATCCCAAGAACTCGCTGGCCCGTCGTAATGTGGTACTCAGCAACATGCTCAACCACAAGGAACTGACACGGGAAGAGTTTGATTCGCTGAAGGAGATTCCCATCAACCTCGACTACAACGTTGAGAATAACTACGACGGTCAGGCCCAGTATTTCCGCGAGGCCGTGAAGAACTATCTCAAGGACTGGTGTGATGCAGAGGGCATCGACCTCTACAAGGATGGTCTGAAGATTTACACCACCATCGACACCCGCATGCAGCAGTATGCCGAGGCAGCAGCCATCAAACAGATGAAGCAGGTGCAGCACAACTTCAATTCCCACTGGGGCAACACCAATCCCTGGCAGGACGAGCGCCACGTGGAGATTCCCCACTTCATCGAAGACCTGGCCAAGAAACTGCCCGTCTACAAATACCTCTCTCAGAAGTACAACGGCAACGCCGACTCCATCGACTACTATCTGAACCTGCCTCATAAAGTGAAGCTCTTCGACTATGAGAATGGTACCATCGAGAAGGAGATTTCCACCCTCGACAGCATCCGTTACATGGAACACTTCATGCATTGCGGATTCGTGGCTATGGAACCCCAGACTGGTCATGTCAAAGCATGGGTGGGCGACATTGATTTCCGTACGTGGAAATATGATAAGGTGACGGCCATGCGCCAGCCCGGTTCTACCTTCAAACTCTTTGTCTATACCGAGGCTATGAACCAAGGTCTCACACCTTGCGACCGCCGTGTCGACTCCTACTTTGCCATGAAAGTCATGGACAAGGGCAAGGAAGTGACATGGGCACCCACCAATGCCAACGGCTACTTCACCGGCGACTCCATGCCGCTGAAGGCTGCCTTCGCACAGAGTATCAACTCCGTAGCCGTCAAGCTCGGCCAGGAGGTGGGCATCGAACGTATTGTCAATACCGCCCACGCCATGGGCATCAAGTCGAAGCTCGACCCTACCCCGTCGCTAACCCTTGGTTCCAGCGATGTCAACCTACTGGAACTGGTCAACGGCTATGCCACAGTAGCCAACGACGGCAAGATGCATGAGCCGGTGCTTGTCACCCGCATCCTCGATCGTGACGGCAACGAGATATATACCGCTCCCACCGAGGAACGCCAGGCCATCCCTTACAAGAGTGCCTACCTCGTTCAGCAGCTGCTGTTAGGCGGTCTGCGCGAACCCGGCGCCACGAGCATGAGTCTCTGGGGCTATGTCGGCAAGTTCAGCGACAGCGAGTTTGGTGGCAAGACGGGAACGTCGAACAACCACTCCGACGCCTGGTTTGTGGGTGTCAGTCCACGACTGGTTGCCGGTGCCTGGGTCGGTGGCGAATACCGTTGCATCCACTTCCGTACCGGCCAGCTCGGACAGGGTTCGCGAACGGCATTGCCCATCTGCGGCTACTTCTTTGAGAGTGTGCTGGGCGACCCGGCTTTCAAGGATTATCGCGCCAAGTTCGGCAAACCAAAGGATGACGCCATTCGTGCCGATATGTACACCTGTGCCAGCTACTACATGCGCCGCGACACAGACTCGCTGGCCATCGACAGTCTGGCTACTGAGGAAGAGATGGAAATGGTGCTCGACGAGTTCGGCAACATGATTGCAAAGCCCAAGGAGCATCACGAGGATGCCAACCAGCAGCCCCAGCCCGACGAGCCGCAGGTGGCAGAAGAACCGAAAGAATTGTAAACTATGGGTAAGGAAAAGACAAGAATCAAGGATATTGCCGAGCGCGCCGGTGTCTCGGTAGGCACCGTAGACCGCGTGCTCCATAACCGTCCCAACGTGTCGCCCAAGGCACTGGAGAAGGTGCAGAAAGCTTTGGAGGAGATGGACTACAAGCCCAACATGTACGCCTCAGCACTGGCTTATAATAAGGAATATACCTTTTATAGCATCATCCCCAAACATGAGTCTGAAGCTTATTGGGAAGAGGTTGAAGAGGGTGCTATGGCCTGCTGCGAGCGTTACCGCGACTTCCGCATCTCCAACAAGGTGTTCTACTACAACCGCTTCTCGCCTGAGACCTTTGCCAAGGTCATGAACGAGGTGCTGCGCAACAATCCTGACGGTGTCATCGTTGTACCGTCGGTCATCAACGTCACCCGCAAGTACACCGACCAGATGCACGAACGCAACATTCCCTTCATCCTGCTCGACTCTTACATGCCCGACCTCAAGCCGCTGTCGTTCTTCGGTCAGGACTCCTTTGCCTCAGGCTATTTCGCCGCCCGCATGCTCATGATGATGGCTCCCAAGGAAACCGACATCATGCTCATGAAGCAGATGCGCAACGGCAATGTGGCATCGAAGCAGCAGGAGAACCGCGAGACGGGATTCCGTCACTACATGCACGACCACTTTCCATCGGTCAACATCCACGAAGTGAATCTGTCGCTTGACGTCAAGCGCGAACAGTACGACAAGATTCTCAGCGACTTCTTCGCGTCACACCCGAAGGTACACCATTGCATCACCTTCAACTCGAAGGCCCATCTCGTGGGCGACTTCCTGCTGAAGTCCAACCTGCGCAACATTCAGATCATGGGCTACGACATGGTGCCAAAGAATGCCGAGTGTGTGCGTCAAGGCAGCATTTCTTTCCTCATCGCCCAGCATGCCTACATGCAGGGCTATGCCTGTATCGACACCCTCTTCCGCGCCATTGTGCTCAAGAAAGAGGTCGACCCCGTCAACTACATGCCCATCGAGCTGCTCTCAAAGGAAAACATCGACTATTATAGACGTAAAAACATAGGATAAACTAAAACAAAACAAAACAATTATGGAACAAGCTACATTCTTAAAGATTAATCCCGCCGATTCTGTCGTTGTATGCCTCGCTGCCAAGAAGCAGGGCGATATCATCGAGGTCGACGGCAAGTCAATCATCGTGAACCAGGACACCCCTGCCGGTCACAAAGTGCTCATCAAGGACGTCCGCGAGGGCGAGGACATCATCAAGTACGGCTACCCCATCGGCCATGCCCGTCAGGACATGAAGGCCGGCGACTGGGTGAACGAAAACAACCTGAAGACCAATCTCTCAGGAACCCTTGAGTACACCTACAACCCCGTGGACGAACCGCTGAAAATCAAGAATGAAGGCCGCACCTTCAAAGGCTATGTCCGCAAGAACGGCGACGTCGGCGTGCGCAACGAAATCTGGATTGTACCCACCGTCGGCTGCGTCAACGGCATTGCCGAGAACCTGGCCCACCGTCTCATGATGGAGACAAAGGGCAAGGGCGTTGACGCCATCTGGACGTGGCACCACAACTACGGCTGTTCACAGCTCTCCGAAGACCACGAGAACACCCGCAAAGTGCTGCGCGACATCTGCCTGCACCCCAATGCCGGTGGTGTGCTGGTGCTCAGTCTGGGATGTGAGAACAACCAGCCCGAGGACTTCATGGCCATGTTAGGCGACTACGACAAGAGCCGCATCAAGCTGCTGGTTACCCAGCGTGTCGAAGGCGACGAGATAGAAGCCGGTATGGCTATTCTTCGTGAGCTCTACGCCCAGGCCAAGCAGGACAAGCGCGAAGAGGTCCCCGTTTCTAAGCTGCGCGTCGGCTTGAAGTGCGGCGGCTCCGACGGCTTCAGTGGCATCACCGCCAACCCGCTCGTCGGCGAGTTCTCCGACTGGCTTGTGGCACAGGGCGGCACCAGCGTGCTCACCGAGGTTCCCGAGATGTTCGGCGCTGAGACCATCCTCATGAACCGTTGCGAGACGCCCGAGCTGTTCCAGCAGACCGTCTCGATGATCAACAACTTCAAGAACTACTTCCTCTCGCACGGCGAACCCGTAGGCGAGAATCCTTCTCCCGGCAACAAGGCCGGCGGCATCTCCACCCTCGAAGACAAGGCCCTCGGCTGCACACAGAAATGCGGCAAGGCACCCGTCAGCGGTGTCATGGAGTATGGCGACCGCCTGCAAGCCAACGGTCTGAACCTGCTCTCCGCCCCCGGCAACGACCTCGTAGCCTCTACGGCCCTGGCCTCATGCGGCTGCCACATCGTGCTGTTCACTACTGGTCGCGGCACACCCTTCGGCACCTTCGTGCCAACCATGAAGGTCGCCACCAATCCTGTGCTGGCCAAGAACAAGCCCCACTGGGTGGACTTCTCTGCCGGACAGCTCGTCGAGGGCCGCACCATGCAGGAGCTCGTGCCCGAGTTCATCGACAAGGTGCTCGCCGTTGCCTCTGGTGAAAAAGCCCGCAACGAGGAGAACGGCTATCGTGAGATTTCCATCTTCAAGAACGGTGTCACACTATAATGGATATTATTCAACGAAACATAGAGCGGCTGGTGTACAGCGACAGTAGCGAGCGCGAAGCCATTGAGCCCATGACCGAATGGAAGTGGCAGAAGCTCTACAAGACGGTCTGCCACTACGGCATCGGGCCGTGGGTGGCTGACGGCATGAGGGTGTATGAGGAAGACTTCTTCCTCAACCCCTCCCCTGTCCTGCGCCAGCAGCTGCTCGACCTCGCCGGCGAGAAGAACCCCAACGTCCTGGCGAGATACGAGTTACAGATTAACCGCGCCATCAGTCCGATTCATCAGCTCAGTCCGCAGTCCCTGCGGGCCTATGCCACCGACTTGATCAGCAACATCAAGAACATCGAGGAATAAACGTGTATGGCATGAATGGCCATTCATGGGGAGGGGAAAGAAATGGCCATGATTGCGACGCCACACTCTGCTTGCAGAGAATGGCCACTATTTTTAGGGGGGAAAGAAATGGCCAGAAATGATCCAGAAATTATAAGAAATAATATTTTATCACGACCATTTTACTTTATCACCTATTCTTATATTTATCAAGAATTAGAGAATTATAGAGGTTGCAAGCGACCTAGATTGCAACGCCACACTTCGTACCATTAGGTCGAAGAATGTAGAGATGAGGCTGTGCGTCACCAATTCTCTAAATTCAAAGCATCTTTAGATGCACTCTCTAAATAAAAATTCTCTAATTCTCTAATTCGTGATAAAAAACAAAGACGGGAACCTCGTCTGCACGGAGCAGGCGTGGTGAGAGGACGGAGCGGGCGGGGTGAGAGGACGGAGGAAACGAGAGGTTTGCAGGGAGGAAACTGTGGGTTTACTGGCAGGAAAGTCATGCAGGGCGCCCGCTCAACAAATGCAGAGCGCCCGCCAAACAATCGTTGGACGGGCGCTCGGTATATGCGGAGCGAGGGGTCGGCATGCATTTTGGATGATAGTTTTAATTTGAAAGCGAAAAGCATGCACAATCCTTTCCTGATGCAAAGATACAAAAAAAATGGCGAAAATGCAAGGATTTCGCCATATTTTTTTATGAGACGATTACAATATAGGGGGGACCACCTTGTTCTTCACCGATACTCACATACGTCTGGACATCATCCTTACCCATATTAGCAACAATTTATCATAACTATATAACATGGATGATCTGCTCCATTTAACAATTCTCTTGCCACTATGAGGAGAGAGTTCGGAGAGTACAACAAGATTCTAATGAGAATATATCACAGAGAACAGAATAGAAATAAATTTGTCCTTAGCAAAAAAATCATCAAGAGTGGTGGCTATCTCAGATTTTATGCTTACCTTTGCTACGCAGTTTTGCAGTCAAATGGAACATACAAATGAAGCAGACAATATACCTCATATTATTATGTACCCTGCTGGTTCTTACAATGGGTTGCACGGGTAATGGAACGTCAAATGACGTGAAGGCAAAAGCCGCATGGCATCAGTATAGCGAAGCACACAAGGCAAAAGACCTGAAGCGGATTTTGGCCATTATCGACAGCATGGAGACGGAGAACATCATCGGCACACCAAAGGCCGACCACCTGCGTGGTCTTGCCTACGACCAAGGCTGGCAGATGCAGATAGCAGAGCATTTCTATAAGAAGTCTTACGAAGGCTATGCCTCAGACCCTTCACAAGATTGGCATACTTATACCGATGCCGGCTATCGCTGGGCATGTCTGCGTTTTAGTCGGGGCGATACTGAGGGTGCACTGGGCGTCATCTCCAAGCTGATGCATCAGGCAGAAGGAAACGAGGCGTTCCCCAAAAGGATCGAGTCTGCTTTGCTGATGCTTATGGCGAATGTCCAGCTACAGTTGCACCAGTTCGACGAGGCAAAGCTCACGGGACAGAAAGTCTATGAGGCAGTGCAACAATTCAACGATAATGAGCACCGGGAAGGATGGAATATGGCATGGGCCTGTATGAACATATCCGATATTCACCACAAAACAGGTGACATCGAAGAGGCGTTGGAATGGATTGACCGCTGCGCACAGGGGTTAGCCCTCGCTGAGCAAGAGCATCATGACTCGCTGATGATTGAGGAATGGAAAGGACATGTTGCCCTCCTGCGGGCACTATACCAACAAGAATCAGGTCATGCTGCCGAAGCTGCCGCCACTTACGCTGCCATTCCCCACAGTCGCCTTATGGAGCCAAGAAGCTACACCGAGGCGGCCGACTACCTGATGGCGGCAGGCCGTTACAACGAGGCAGCCTACTGGTATGAGCAGATTGACAGCACCTATTTGGCTACCGACGGTGCCAAGATGACATTCGACATCATCGCCACCCGATTGTCTCCCCGCTACACAGCCTACCGCAAAGCGGGGCGTAATGCCGATGCAATGGTTATTGGCGACAGCATCAGTGCCGCCATCGACTCTGCCCTCGTCTGGCAGAAGAAGAACGATGCTGCCGAGTTGGCAGTCATCTACCAGACCCATGAAAAGGAGCTGGCACTGAACAACGCCAAAGCCGAAACACGTATCCATCGCATACTGCTTGTCTCGGCCATACTTCTTATCCTGCTCATCAGCTACCTGCTTTGGCGTACCTATAAGAATAATCAGCTACTGACTGCCAAGAACAGGAAACTCTATGATGAGATAGAGCAACGCCGCAAGGAAGAGCAACAGGAGATGGTACAGTTGCAAGCCGCCCCCGAGGAACAACTCACTGCCGAGCAACAACTATACCGCAGACTATGCTTGCTGATGGACGAACAACAACCCTATACCGATGAGACACTGAACCGCAACGCGCTGGCACGGTTGCTTGGCACTAACGCGAAATATGTGGAGCAGGCTATCCGTCAGTGCTCGAAAGGTGAGACCGTGAGCGACTTCATCAACCGCTATCGTCTGGAACATGTCGCCCGTCTGCTGAAAACCACCGATGACCCCATCGCCATCATCGGCGTATTGTCAGGCATTCCCAGCCGCACTACGTTGATCCGCATATTTCGGAATGCCTATGGCATGACACCTTCTGAATACCGTAAAATATAGAATCACCGTAGAGTAGCTATAAAGTAAAAATTCCCGTTTCATCGGGGAAATGAAGCTCGCTGTGTCACAGCGGGCTTTACTTTTTCTCGTTCTGGCACAGGGGGAATGCAAGTTTTCCAAATATGGAACAAACATTTCCCAATTTGAAACATCCGTTTTGCTGGCGGTTTGTATTTTTACTGCAAAATTTGTAGCAATATGGAAGCATCGTTTATCATCGCAGTAGCCTTGGGAGTCGCCGTCGTCGTGGTATTCCTGGTCTTGGTGGCCATCATCGTCTATCAGCGATGGCGCATCAACGACAACAACGTCCACCTGAAATCATTCCTTGACGAGAACATGGAAATGCGAGGTAAGCTGCGTCAGTATGAAAGATTAAAAACCCTTTAAAACATTTTAATTATGAGAAAGTGTTTTATAATGACAGCATTTGTCGCTATAGGTTTGCTCTTCTCCGTTTATGCATGCGAGAACAGGGAAGACAGAGAGCGGGCTGACTTGTCACAACCCGACTATACCCAGATAGATACACTGGTACTTAACACCATATTCTCCGTCGATTGGAAAAGCATCTACTATGGCAGTAATGAGCAGAGAGAGTTTGTCTTAGCACGTCTGACGCAAATCATTGACAGCCTGGAGCAGGCAGGCGACTTGGACGGGTTGGGGGCAGATACCTATCGTGGTATGATATATAACAATGCCGACAAGAGACTTGAGGCCGAGAAGTGGTATAGTCGGGCCATCACGCACAACAGTCGTAAGGACCGCGAGAGATGGTACTACAACGATGCCAGCTACGAATTGGCAAATCTGTTATATATAAGGCATAATTATGAAGGGTTCCTGCGTGTGGCAGTCCCTCTTCTCGCCTCAATGGACTCATTGGGCACTTTCCTTCGCATAGACCATAAAATTGACCTTTATTCGCTGATGGGATGCTGTTATCTGAAACTGGAACAGCCTGACAAGGCGAAGAAGGCCGTCTTGAAGGCACGTGATTTCGGCCGTCAAGTGCTGGCCGTGGATACGTCGCACTATATCCACCAGTCGTTCATCAACTACTACGCCAGAATCAAAGATGCCTACGTCAGGGTGAAGGACTTTGAGGGAGCCAGAAACTGGATGGCGTTTACCGACTCCATCGGTAACCTCTTTGCACGGCGCTACCCCAATGCTGACGTCTGGCCTATCTACAATGGCTACACTCATCTGGACCGCGCCATAAAGGTGTGGAGTCTGGGAATGAAGGATTCGGCAGCTGCCGAATATGCTGAGTTCCGGAAATACCAGTGCGCCTACGATGTCAACGGCCTCATCCAGTCAAACGACTACCTGATGAATGCCGAGCGCTGGGAAGATGCCGCCGACAACTACCGTGCACTCGACAATTTCATTAAGTGGAACAACGAAAAGCTATACTTGGAGGAGCTCTATGCTTACTATTTCCCCAAGTTCCGCGCCAACTACAATGCCGGACGTAAGGACTCCGCGCTGTTTGTGGCAAACCAGATAGCCGAGGCCTTTGACTCGGCCTACATCTGGCAGAAGAAAGGTTCGATGGCAGAAATGGCTACTATCTACGACACACAGGGCAAAGAGATGCAGATAGCCCGCCAACAGGCCGAACTGTCGCAGCAGCGGCTCTGGGGAACTGCTGCCGCACTGGTGCTGCTCACCACTTTCTTCATCATCTATTCCTTGCATCGTCGCAAAGCGCAGAAACGTCTCGCCACGGCCCACCGGCAGTTGGAAACGGCGCACACGCAGCTGCAGACAGCCTACGACCAGTTAGAAGAAACCACTGCCGCCAAGGAGCGCATAGAATCGGAGCTCCGCATAGCCCGTGACATACAGATGTCGATGGTACCGGGCATATTCCCTGAACGTGATGGTCTCGACATGTATGCTGAGATGACACCCGCCAAGGAGGTTGGCGGCGACCTCTATGGCTACATCCTTCAGGGTGACCGTCTCTACTTCTGTGTGGGCGACGTCAGTGGAAAGGGGGTGCCCGCCTCGCTCTTCATGGCACAGTCGGCCCGACTCTTCCGTACCCTCGCCACCGAGGGCATGATGCCCGCCGACATCGCATTCCGAATGAACAACGAACTCTCCGATGGCAATGACAGCTCTATGTTCGTGACAATGTTCATCGGCCTGCTCCACCTCGACACCGGCCGTCTCGACTACTGCAACTGCGGCCATAATGCACCTTTCATCAATGGTCAGTTCCTCGAGATGCAGCACGTCAATCAGATGATTGGCTTTGGAGAAGGCACTCCTTTCCTCGGTGAGACCATCGACGACTTCCGAGGTAAGCAACTGCTCATTTACACCGACGGTCTGAACGAGGCAGAGAACCCGCAGCATGAGCTGTTGGGTGATGAACGCCTGCTTCATATCATGTCGACTGCCGGTAGCCTCGACTCCCATCAGGTTATTGCCATGCTGAAGAAAGTTGTGGAGGAGCACCGAGCCGGTGCCGACCCCAGCGACGACCTTACGCTTATGTGTCTGAAACTAAAATACTAACACAATAAACATTATAAACCCTTTAAACATTATTGATTATGAGAAAGATTTTTGTAATGGCAGTATTTGCTTGCTTCGCAGCAATGAATGTGAACGCCCAGACGGAAGGGACGGAAAGCAAGAACGAGGAGATGCTACGCTTGACGAAAGCGGCAGACGAGAACCCCACGGACTGGAAGGCCCAATTTGATGCGGGCATGTTCCTGGTCAACAAGGGGACCGAAATGTATAACCCGGCGCAGGCAGAGAAATACTT